>NZ_JAXGGH010000005.1:0-375895 GCF_034105425.1 Xanthomonas sp. LF06-19
GAAGCCGCTCCCTGCTGTAGGCCTTGCCGTCGCTGGCGGTGACTACCGTGATGCCGGCATTTACAATCTGGGCCAGTTGCGCCTGTGCCTGGATCGGCTCGGCGCGCGAAAGCCGGTCGAGTCCTTCGACCACCAGCACCGATCCCGCCTCGATCCGTCCAGCCTGTACCGCCGCCAGAAACGCCCCGAGCGCTCCTGACGTCACGTGCCGCTGGTGATAGGCTGACAGCCCTTCATCCAGCATCGTGAGCTTGTTGTCCAGCTGCAGACCGTGCTCCGCCGCCCATTTTGACGCGTACGCCTCCTGGCGCTCGCGGCTGTGGCCGGCCGCCTGGCTCGGGTCGGAAAAGCGCATGTAGCTATAGACAAGACCATTCACAGTTCACCCCACATGACAGAAACGACTGCACAGGCGGCCCGACAGCCGCGTATAGGTATGGTAAGCCTTGGGTGCCCGAAGGCCCTTGTCGATTCCGAACGCATCCTCACCCAGCTGCGCGTGGAGGGCTATGCGATCGTGCCCAGCTACGACGCCGCCGACGTGGTGGTGGTCAACACTTGCGGTTTCATCGATTCGGCCGTGGCCGAGTCGATGGAGGCGATCGGCGAGGCCATGGCCGAGAACGGCAAGGTCATCGTCACCGGCTGCCTGGGCAAGCGCTCGGAGCAGATCCGCGCGGCCTATCCGGACGTGCTGGCGGTGTCCGGCCCGCAGGACTACCAGAGCGTGATGGAAGCGGTGCATGCGGCGCTGCCGCCGCGCCACGATCCGTTCGTGGACCTGCTGCCGCGCGCGCGGGGCGCCGAGGACGACATCGGCGTCAAGCTGACCCCGCGGCACTACGCCTACCTGAAGATCTCCGAAGGCTGCAATCACCGCTGCAGCTTCTGCATCATTCCGTCGATGCGCGGCGACCTGGTGTCGCGCCCGGTCGACGAGGTGTTGCGCGAGGCCGAACGCCTGGTCAAGGGCGGGGTGCGCGAGTTGCTGGTGGTGTCGCAGGACACCTCGGCCTATGGCGTGGACCTGAAGTACGCCGAGCGCGAGTGGCGCGGCCGCAGCTATCAGACGCGGATGAAGGCGCTGTGCGAGGGTCTGTCGGAACTGGGCGCGTGGGCGCGCCTGCACTACGTGTATCCGTACCCGCACGTGGACGACGTGATCCCGCTGATGGCCGAGGGCAAGTTGCTGCCGTACCTGGACATCCCGTTCCAGCACGCCAGCCCGCGCATCCTCAAGTTGATGAAGCGGCCAGGCGCGGTGGAGCGCACCCTGGAGCGCGTGCAGCGCTGGCGTGCGCTGTGTCCGGAAATCACCCTGCGTTCGACCTTCATCGTCGGCTTCCCCGGCGAGACCGACGCCGAGTTCGAGCAGTTGCTGGAGTTCCTGGACGCCGCGCAGCTCGACCGCGTCGGTGCCTTCGCCTATTCGCCGGTGGAAGGCGCCAGCGCCAATGCGCTGCCGGATCCGGTGCCGGAGGAACTCAAGCAGGAGCGGCTGGCGCGCTTCATGGAGCGGCAGGCGGCGATTTCCGCCGCGCGCCTGGAAGCCAAGATCGGCACGGTGCAGGAGTGCCTGGTCGACCTGCTGGAGGACGGCATCGCAGTGGCGCGCTCCAAGGCCGATGCGCCGGAGATCGACGGCCTGGTGCATATCCAGAACGGCGGCGAGCTTGGGCTGAAGCCGGGCGATCTGGTGCAGGTGGAGATCACCGACAGCGACGAGCACGACTTGTTCGGCGATGCCCTGCCGGCGCAGGCGTCGTCGGCAACGCCGCTGGATCTGCGGGTGCTCTGACGCTGCAGGCGGCGGCATGCGTGGCGCCACGGCGCCGCGCGCTCACGGCGCGGCGTAGTCCACCGCCACCACCACGAAGCTGTGGCGGCCGCCGGGCAGCTGCGCTTCCACTTCGTCGTCGACGCGCTTCTTCAGCAGCGCACGCGCCAGCGGCGAATCGATGCTGATCCAGCCGCGCGCCGCGTCGGTCTCGTCCGGGCCGACGATGCGGTAGCGGCGCAGTTCGCCGCTGTCGGCATCCTCCAGTTCGATGTGCGCGCCGAAGAACACCGCCTGCGGGTCGGACGGCGCCTCGGCGACCACGCGCAGCGCTTCCAGGCGCTTGCTCAGGTAGCGCACGCGTCGGTCGATCTCGCCCAGTTGCTTCTTGCGGTAGGTGTACTCGGCGTTCTCCGAGCGATCGCCCTCGGCCGCCGCCGCGGCCAGCGCCTTGACCACCTCGGGCCGGCGCACCCGCCACAGTTCCTCCAGCTCGGCCTTGAGCCGGGCATGGCCTTCCGGGGTGATCAGGGCGGTGCTTTTTTCGGCAGGGGGACGCCAGCGGCTCATCGGTGCGACTGCGGTGGAGCGGGGTGGCGATGCTAGCGCGTGCCTGCGGCTTGCGCACCCGCAGGCGATGGCCGAAGCTGGCGCCGCCCCGCACATGGACGTTCTTCGATGTTGATCCTGCCGCTGCACAAGCCGCTGTCGCGGGACAATTTTCCGTTGGTCACGCTGCTGCTGATCCTGCTCAACATCGCGGTGTACGCGGGCTGGCAGCGCCACGACGCGGCGCCGCTGCGGCAGGCGCAGCGCTACTACCTGGACTCCGGTCTCGGTGCGCTGGAAGCGCCGGCCTACGCGCGCCATCTGGAGCGCAGCGGTCAGCGCGAGGCGTTGGCGCAACTGCAGCAGGTACCGGCGGCGGAGCGGCCGGCCTTCGTCGGCGCCGCCACCGTGCACGACGTGCGCTTCGTGCAGGCCATGCGCGACGGCAGCGCCTTCGCCGATGCCGATGCACAGCAGGCGTGGACGCCGCTGCGCGCGCGTTACGACGCGCTGCTGCAGCGCGTGTTCACCCTGCGCCATGTGCAGCGCAGTTCGGAATGGGCGCCGGCGCGCATGCTCAGCGCGGCGTTCCTCCACGCCGACGCCATGCACCTGCTCGGCAACATGCTGTTCCTGCTGGCGCTGGGCACGCTGCTGGAAGGCGCGATCGGCGGCTGGCGGTTCCTGGCGGTGTACCTGCTCGGTGCGTTCGGCGCCAGCGCGGCCAGCCTGTGCTGGCGTTGGGGCGAGGCCGGGGCGGGCCTTGGCGCGTCCGGGGCCATCGCCGCGCTGATGGGCGCGTTCTGCGTGGTGTGGGGCCGGCGTCCGGTGCGCTTCTTCTATTGGGTGGCGGTGCTGTTCGACTACGTGCGTGCGCCGGCCATCGTGCTGTTGCCGCTGTGGCTGGGCTGGGAGCTGTACAACCTGCTGTTCAACGGCGATGCCGGCATCGGCTTCGACGCGCATGCCGGCGGACTGATGGTCGGCGCGCTGCTCGGTGCCGTGCTGGTGGCAACCGGGCAGACGCGCGAGGCCTTCCTGCGCGACGATGGCGGGGCGCCGGCCGATGACCGCTGGGAGCGTGCGCAGGCGCATCTGGGCCGGCTGGAGCACGTCCAGGCCGGCGCATTGCTGGACGCGCTGGCGGCGGAAGCGCCGCAGCGCTTCGATGTGGCACTGGCGCGCTATCGCCTGGCCGCGAACGCCGGCCAGGTCGCGACGGCGCGGCTGCGTGCGTTGGACGTGCTGCGCCTGGCGGCGCCGTCCGTGCAGGAGGCGCAGCAGCAGGCGGCAGTGCTTGCCGCGGCCGGCGATCTGGATGCACCGATGCGTGCGGCGTTGTTCGCGCGTTGGGTGGCGCTGGGAATGCTGGCCGAGGCCGAGACGCTGCTGGCGCAGGATGCGGTGTCGCCACGCGAGCAGCAGGCGCAGGCCTGGTTCCGGCTGGCGCTGGGCCATGGCGAACGCCAGGCCACGGCGGAGTGGCGGCGCGTGCTGCAGGCGCTGGTCGAGCGCTACCCGGACCTGCCGCAGGCGGACAAGGCGCGGTTCCTGCTCGCCAACGCGTGAGGGCGCGGCCCGGTACCGAAGCGGGGCATGTTGGCGCGCCCCGCACCGTGCGCGACTGGCGCTAGACCGGCGCGATCGTCACCGCGCGCAACGCCGCCTGCAGCTTGCCGCGCTGCACCTCGTCGTCGCAGCGGCTCAGCGCGTGTTCCAGCAGGCCGCGCGCCTGCGCGTCCTCGCCGAAGCGTTCGGCCAGCAGCAAGGCAGCCTGCAGCGACCAGGTGCTGTGTTCCGGTGCCTTCGGCCAGGCACGCAGCGCGGCCTGCAGGCCGTCGGCGGCGAGCCGGAACTGGCCGGCCAGCTGCGCGCGTTCGGCCAGCAGCGTGGCCTGTTCCGGCAGCAGCGGCACGAAGTCGGGATCGGCATCCAGCGCCTCGCGCTGCAGGGCCAGTGCCCGCCGTTCCTGCTTCTCCTGCAGCAGCCGGTGGATGTACTGGCGGGTGTGCTCGCGGCGTTCGTCCTGGCGCGCACTGCCGCGCAGCAGACGCTGGTACAGCTCGTGCACGCCCAGGCTCACCGCGCGGGTGCGCACTTCGCTGCGCAGCACCTGCAGCGCGTCGTCGGTATGGCCGTCGCGCACCAGCTGTTCGGCCTCGTCGAGTACGCGCTGGTCCGGGTCGTGTCGGGTGAAGCCGCTCGCGGCGTCGGCGGCAGGTTCGTAGCCCAGCACGGCGTGATACTGGTAGACCAGATAGCCCATCAGGTGGAAGGCGGCGAACAGGCCCCAGATCGTCACCACGGTGACCGCCAGGTCGGCGACCAGCGGCGGCAGGACGCGCTGCAGCCAGGCGGCGGCACCCAGCGCGCTCGCCTGGATCACGAACAGCAGGCCGAACGCGGCCAGGTACGGCCAGCCGATGCGCAGCGCCAGGCCGATCGACACCGCCGGGTTCAGCGCGCGGCGCAGGCTGCCGTCCATCGCCAGGAAAATCAGGATGCCCGGCTGCAGCAGCACCACCGCCAGCAGCATCAGCAGGCCGCCGACCGGCCCGGTCAGCAGCAGCGCGGCGAACACCGCCACGCCGAGCAGGATCATCATCGCCAGCAGCCGCAGCACCACGCCGTCGCCGATGTCGAAGCCACGTTCCGGCGCGTCCAGGTAGCCATCGGCGGTGTGCCGCAGGATCTCGAAGGCGTACTTGTAGATGGCCAGGGTGGTGACGATGCCCAGGATCCAGCCGATGCCGGGCAGCATGCCCAGCAGGCTGCACAGGGTCAGCGCGATCAGCGCGTACAGCGCGCCGCCGCGCAGCGGATACAGCGCGATGGCGCGGGTGCGCGCCCAGAACGGTTCGGGTGTGCTGCGGTGTACGCGGCTCGCGCCCGCGCGACGACGGTCTTCCATGACGCCCCCTGTCTACGAAGTGTGACGATTGTGCGGGTCGGCTGCGGCGCACGCAATCGGGCGCCTGGCTGGGGGGCGGCAGCGCAATGCGGACGGCGGCACCGAGGGAGTGTGGTCGGTTGCGCAAAGCGCACCCCGTGCCGGCGCGCAGGGGTGCGTGCTGGCTACACTGCCCGGTCGAACGGCGGCAGAGGTGTGGCGGGTGCCGCGCCTGCGGCCTGCCGTGTCCCTTGTCCCTTGGAGTTTCGCTTGGACCCTTCGTTCGTTTCCGGCAACCCGCGCGTGCGCGTCACCAACATCGAAGTGCTGTCGGACAACTGGTACGTGCTGCGCAAGGTCAGCTTCGATTTCCAGCGCCACGACGGCAGCTGGCAGGCGCTCACGCGCGAGGCCTACGACCGCGGCAACGGCGCGACCATCCTGCTGTACAGCCGCGCCAAGCGCACGGTGATGCTGACCCGCCAGTTCCGTCTGCCGACCCTGCTCAACGGCAACCCCGACGGCATGCTGATCGAGGCCTGCGCCGGCCTGCTTGATCGCCACGATCCGGAGACCTGCATCCGCAAGGAGACCGAAGAGGAGACCGGCTACCGGATCGAGAACGTGCGCAAGGTGTTCGAGGCGTTCATGAGTCCGGGTTCGGTGACCGAGCGGCTGTACTTCTTCGTGGGCGAGTATGTCGATCGCGACAAGGTCGGTACCGGCGGTGGCGTGGCCGCCGAGGGCGAAGAGATCGAAGTGCTGGAGCTGGCGCTCGATGCGGCGCTGGCGATGATCGACACCGGCGAGATCGCCGACGCCAAGACCATCATGCTGCTGCAGTACGCCAAGCTGCACGGTTTGCTGGCCTAGCGTAGCTTTATCGGTTCTTGTCTCTGCGGGTGGCATCGCCAGGATCGAAGGCCGCGCCTAACAGCGCATCCAGCGTTCTGAACGCTGCGCCTGTCGATCGCTGGTGACGACGGTGTGCGGCAGGCATGCTCAGGTGTCAGCGATGACCCATTGCACGTCCGGCACCCACGCCTGCCGCCATCGGGCCATTTTTGCCTCGGCGTCCAGCCATTGTGGGGACACCGGTGCTGCGGCCCCCAACGCCGGCGTCTTGTTCAGACAGCCGGCATTGACGGCACCGTAAAGCCGCCCCTGATGCTCGAACGTGACCGCGACCAGCACCCCGCACTGGCGGCACAGCTGGAATTGCGCGGCCTCCGCACCCTGGCGATAACGATGCACGGCCTCGGCATGCGTGGCCGTCAGTCGCAGCGTGCCGGCGGGATCGGAAACGTATCCCGCACCATGCTTCTGGCAGAAGCTGCAGTCGCAGGCGCGCGGACGGATGTCCTCGGCCGGTTGATCCGTCGAGAACGCGACGGTCAGGCAGCCGCAGTGGCAGCTTCCCTGGAGCGTTGTCGGCTTGTCTTGCCGCGACATCATTGAAAGGCGCTCATCGCGTTCCTGTCCATGCTGGAGCTTCCTTTGGCGTCGGCCGCGCTCAGCGCTTGCCGCCGAAGATACTGCCGAAGATGCCGCGCACGATCTGCTGGCCGATGCGGTTGCCGATGGTGCGCGAGGTCTGCTTGGCCATCGCCTCGAGCATGCCCTGGCGGCGCTTGGTGCCGAACACCGCGTCCTTGACCGCCTGGCCGAAGCCGCTGTCCTGCGCTTCGTCCTGTTCGCGGGTGCGCGCCGGCGGCGCGGCACTGTGGTCGGCGCTCTGCTCGACCCGGCGCGCCAGCAGTTCCGCCGCCGATTCGCGATTGACCGGCGTGTCGTAGCGCGTGCCGACCGGGCTGCCGGCGCGCACCTGCGCGCGCTCGGCGTCGGTGATCGCGCCCATGCGGCAGCGCGGCGGGGCGATCAGGGTCTGCTGCACCGGTGCCGGCACGCCCTTGTCCTGCAGCGTGGACACCAGCGCCTCGCCGGTGCCGAGCTGGGAGATGGCCTTGGCCACGTCCAGCTTGGGATTGGCCACGAAGGTTTCGGCGGCGGTGCGCACCGCCTTCTGATCGCGCGGCGTGTAGGCGCGCAGCGCGTGCTGCACGCGGTTGCCGAGCTGGCCGAGGATGCTGTCGGGCACGTCGTCCGGGAACTGCGAGCAGAAGTACACGCCCACGCCCTTGGAGCGGATCAGCCGCACCACCTGCTCGATGCGCTGCACCAGCGCCGGCGGCGCATCGTCGAACAGCAGGTGCGCCTCGTCGAACACGAACACCAGTTTCGGCTTGTCCAGGTCGCCCACTTCCGGCAGCCGCTCGAACAGTTCCGACAGCAGCCACAGCAGGAAGGTCGAGTACAGGCGCGGCTTGAGCACCAGTTGCGCGGCGGCGAGGATGCCGATCACGCCGCGACCGTCGTGGTCGACCCGCATCAGCTCGGCCAGGTCCAGCGCCGGCTCGCCGAAGAAGCCTTCGCCGCCCTGGGCCAGGCGCAGCAGCGCACGCTGGATCGCCGCCACCGACGGCGCGCTGACCAGGCCGTACTCGGTGGAGATGTCCTTGCGCTCTTCCACCACCAGCGCCAGCAGCGCGCGCAGGTCGTCCAGGTCGAGCAGCAGCAGGCCGCGGTCGTCGGCCAGCTTGAACACGATGTCGAGCACGCCGGCCTGGGTGTCGTTGAGTTCCAGCACGCGCGCCAGCAGGGTGGGGCCCATCTCGCTGACGGTGGTGCGCACCGGATGGCCGAGCTTGCCGTACAGATCCCAGAACAGCACCGGATTGGCCGCAGGGGCGTAGTCGGCCACGCCGATCTCCCGGGCGCGCTGCAGCACCTTCTCGTTGCCATTGCCGGGCATTGCCAGGCCGGCCACGTCGCCCTTGACGTCGGCCAGGAACACCGGCACGCCGATGCGCGAAAAGCCTTCGGCCAGCGTCATCAGGGTCACGGTCTTGCCGGTGCCGGTGGCGCCGGCGACCAGGCCGTGGCGGTTGCCCAGGCGCGGTTGCAGCAGCACTGCGATGTCGTCGGTCACGCCTTTGCCTAGCAGGATCGGGTCCATATCGGGGTCCGCAGTGAGATGCCCGGATTCTAGAACGTACGCGGCATGGCCGAACGCGTGCGAGCCACCGCGGGCGCGCTGCGCCGGCCTGCAACTGCCGGCACTCCCGGCCAACCGCGGTCTTTGCGAGGTGTGGTCGTTCGCGGGGGCGGCACCGGCGTGGCGGACGACATCGGTGGCGCGGGAGCCAGCGCGCGCGGTACTTGTGTTGCGGTGCGGGATGGCCGCCGGCGATGAACCCTGGCCCCGCCGCGGGCCGGACCCTGGTCGCCGCGACCTTGCCGCGATGCGACGGCGGGGGCTACCCTGCGGCCTTTCCGTCGCCGCGTCCCACCATGCCCCTTCCGTTCCGCTTCACCCACGCGTGGCCCGTCGCGGCTGCCGTGGCGCTGACCTGCACCGCTCCTGCCGCCCAAGCCCGTGTGTCCGCCCGCGACCAGGCCGCCATCGCCGTCCTCGACCAGCGCCTGGCCGCCGCCGAGAAGCGCTACAACGACGCCCTGGTGCTGGTCGGCAACAGCGACCCCAAGGGCACCCAGGAAAGCGACGCCGCACTGGAGGACATCGAGGACGTGATCCAGGCCTGCATCAAGCAGCGCGGCTGCGAGGTGGGCACCTATCTGGGCGCGTACAAGCGCCTGCTGAAAGCCAAGGCCGACGCGCAGGGCCAGGCCAGCGACACCGATGCCGCCGACGACGATTCCGCGCCGCTGCAGGCCGACCCCGACCACATCAGCCCGCTGGCCGCGGACGTGCCGGAAGCCGCGCGTGCGGCGCGCCTGCTCAACGACAAGCGCCACGCCTTCGATTCGATGGTGGAGTACAACCCGGCGGTACAGGCCGGCATCCGCCGCTGGCTCACCGACATGCGGCCGGCACTGATGAGCAGCTACGAGAACTACCAGAACCTGCGCGCGATCATGTGGCCGGAGTGGGAGAAGCGCGGCCTGCCGGAAGCGCTGCTGTTCGGCATCATCGCCAAGGAGTCCAACGGCCGTGTGCACGCCAATTCGCGGGTGGGCGCTGCCGGGCTGATGCAGTTCATGCCGGCCACCGGGCGCCGCTTCGGCCTGGGCCCGGACGGTACTGGCTTCGACACCCGCTACGATGCGCGCAGCGCCGCCGAGGCCAGCGCGGTCTACATCAACGAGCGCATGGCCGAACTCAACCGCAGCGTCGAACTGGCGCTGGCCGGCTACAACGGCGGCGAAGGCCGCGCCGCGCGCGTGTTCAACCAGATGCCCGGCCGCAGTTTTTGGGACGCGTCGGTGTACAACCAGTTCCCGGCCGAGACCAAGGACTACGTGCCGATGGTGATCGCCGCGGCGTGGATCTTCCTGCACCCGCAGCAGTACGGCGTGGCCTTCCCCAAGATCAATGCGCAGCCGGCCACGCTGCGTCTGGCCAAGTCCACCACCATCTACGAACTGACCATCTGCCTGGGCAGCGACGGTACCCGCGACGGCTACATGCGCGCGCTGCGCAACCTCAACCCGCGCTACGAGCCGGACGGCTGGATCCCGGCCGGGGTGACCATCAACGCCACCACCAAGATCGTCGGCCTGTACAACCGCTACTGCGTCAGCGGCCCACGCGCCGACCTGGCCCGTGCGCTGATCACCGCCGACGTTACCTCCGCCGTGCGCAGCGGCAGCCCGGCGCCGGTCGCCGACCTCACCGGCAACGTGGCGGTGGGCGACGTCAGCCCGGTCGCCGGCGTGCCGACCACGGTGGCCACCGGCCGTCCCGCGCCGGCCAAGCCCAAGCAGAAGCAGGTGCGCAACTACCGCGTGGCCAAGGGCGACACCCTGGGCCGGATTTCCGACCGCCACGACTGCGACCTGAAGGAGCTGGCTAAGGCGAATGGCTTGCGTGCGCCGGGTTATTCGCTGAAGCCGGGGCAGTCGCTGAAGCTGGTGGGCTGCGAGAAGTAGGGCGCTGTCGCTCCCTTCTCCCTCCGGGACAATGGCCCCTTTTCGGGGGAAGGTGGCGCGCAGCGCCGGATGAGGGTGCGGCTGCCGCAGTGTTGGGCGCGTGGCTTTTCGGTCATCCATCGCGGACGGACCGTCTGTCACCGTCCATGCGTCGGGACTGAAGTCCCTCCCACAGTGGGTGCCGTTGTATCTCACGGGTCGCTAGCTGAAGCTCCGGCCGCGAGACACGAGCGCGGCCCATCCCTTCTCCCCCTGGGACCATGGCCCCCTTTTCGGGGGAAGGTGGCGCGCAGCGCCGGATGAGGGTGCGGCTGCCGCAGTGTTGGGCGCGTGGCTTTTCGGTCATCCATTGCGGGTTGGCGGTCTGTCACCTTCCATGCGTCGGGACTGAAGTCCCTCCCACAGTGGGGCCATTGCATCTCGCGGGTCGCTAGCATGAACGTCGACCGCGAGATCCAAGCGCGATCCCCATCCCTTCTCCCCTCGGGACCATGGCCCCCTTTTTCGGGGGAAGGTGACGCGTAGCGCCGGATGAGGGTCGGGCCATTCGCAGTCTCGGGCGTGTGGCTTGCCGTCATCCATTGCAGGTAGGCGGTCCGTCCAGCGTCCATGCGTCGGGACTGAAGTCCCTCCCACAAGGGTGTCTCTGCACAAAGGGGCCGCAGCGCGGCCCTCGCACCTCAGCGCACCAGGCGCGCCAGTGCCTGCCCCAGCCGCACCGGCGATTCCGCCTTCAGCGTCGGGTCGAACGCGGCCACGCCGGGCGGCAGCAGCACGATCACCGTGGAGCCGTAGTTGAAGCGCGCCATCTCCTCGAACCGCTGCAGGGTAATCCCCTTGCCGCGCCAGTCCTTGCGGGTGATGCGGTCGGCGTAGCGCGGGATCTCCACGCCGCTCCACACCGTTTCCACGCCGGACACCAGCAGCGCGCCGACCATCACCGACACCATCGGGCCGAAGTCGGTGTCGAAATGGCAGACCAGGCGCTCGTTGCGCGCGAACAGGCGCGGCACGGTGCGCACCGCGTCGGTGCCGACGCTGAACAGCCGCCCCGGCACGTGCACGGTTTCGCGCAGGGTGCCGGTCCAGGGCATGTGCACGCGGTGGTAGTCGCGCGGCGACAGGTACACGGTGGCATACAGGCCATTGGCGAACGGGGCCGCGGCCGCATCGTCGCCGAGCAGTTCGGCGGCGGTGAACGACTGCCCCTTGGCCTGGAAGATGCGCCCGTCCTCGATCCGGCCGAGCTGGCTGATGCGGCCGTCGGCCGGCATCAGCAGCGCCTGCGGGTCGGGGGCGGCGACGCGCGCGCCCGGCTTCAGCGCGCGGGTGAAGAAGGCATTGAAGGTCGGGTAAGCGGTCGCGTCCGGTTGCGCAGCCTCGCTCAGGTCCACGCCGAAGCGGCGCACCACCGTGTCGATCAGCCACTGCTTGAGCCCGGGCCGCGACGAATAGGCCAAGCGTCGCGCCAGCGAGGACAGCAGCCGGTGCGGCAGCACATAGGTCAGACGGGTGGTCAGGCTCATGGGGCGGTGGCCTTGGTCAGGGCCTGCAGGTCGGCGGCGATCGCGGCGGCATCGAACGGCGGGCGGATCAGCCCGGCCTGGCGGCCCTGCGGGTCGAGCACCGCGATCGCGGCGGAGTGGTCCATGCTGTAGTCGTTCGGGTTCTCGGCGTAATGCTTACCCGGCACCTTCTGGAACACGAAGCCCAGCGCGGTGGCGAAGCGCTCCAGCTCGGGCACGTCGGCGGTGGCGGCGATGGTGTCCTTGTGGAAGGCGTGGGCGTACTCGCCCAGCCGCGGCAGGGTGTCGCGCTGCGGGTCGACCGAGACGAACAGCACGCGCGGGCGCAGCGTGTCCGGCAAGGTCTCCCATTGCTTCTGCGCGCGCGCCAGGTCGGCCAGGGTGGTCGGGCACACGTCCGGGCAGGCGGTGAAGCCCAGGAACACCAGGGTCCAGTGTCCCTTGAGCTCGCCCGGCACCAGCGGCGTGCCGTCGGTCTGGCGCAGGTGGAAGTCGGGCAGGGGCCGCGGCTGCGGGTACATGCGCACCGTGCGGGTCTCCGGCCAGGCCGGGGCGGCGCTGCCGCCGAAGTACTTCTGGGCCAGCAGCAGCCCCAGGCCGGCGGCCAGGGCAACCACCAGGACGATGCCGAAGGTGCGGTTGAACATACTGATTTCCCATGCAACGAACGCTCATCATAGCGGCCGGGCCTCTATAATCGGGGGCCGAATTGCCTTGCCTGTTGCCATGACTGCCGACGCGGCCGCCGAACTCCACACGATCATCGACCTGATCCGCTACGGCACCAGCCGTTTCAACGCCGCCGGGCTGAGCTTCGGCCACAGCTACGACAACGCCCTGGACGAGGCCACGCAACTGGTGCTGCATGCGCTGCACCTGCCGCACGACCTCGGCCCGGCCTACGGCAGCGCGCGGGTGACCACGCCGGAGAAGGCGCAGGTGCTGGCGCTGTTCGAGCGCCGCATCGCCGAGCGCATCCCCGCCGCCTACCTCACCGGCGAGGCCTGGTTCGCCGGGCTCAGCTTCAAGAGCGATGCGCGCGCACTGGTGCCGCGCTCGCCGATCGCCGAGCTGATCGAAGCCGGGTTCGAGCCGTGGCTGGCCGGCCGCCCGGTGGAGCGCGCGCTGGACCTGTGCACCGGCTCGGGCTGCATCGCCATCGCCATGGCCCACTACAACCCGAACTGGCAGGTGGACGCGGTCGACATCAGCGACGACGCGCTGAGCCTGGCCGCCGAGAACAAGGAGCGGCTGCTGGCCGACAACGTCGAACTGGTCAAGTCCGACCTGTTCGCCGGGTTGGGCGGGCGCCGCTACGAACTGATCGTGACCAATCCGCCCTACGTCACCCACGCCGAGACCGATGCGCTGCCGCCGGAGTACGCGCACGAGCCGGAACTGGGCCTGCGCGCGGGCGACGACGGCCTGGACCTGGCGCTGAAGATCCTGCGCGACGCGCCGGCGCACCTGAGCGAGGACGGCCTGCTGATCTGCGAAGTCGGCGAGTCCGAACGCGCGCTGGCGCAGCTGCTGCCAGAAGTGGACTTCGCCTGGGTCGAGTTCAAGGTCGGGCAGATGGGCATCTTCGCGGTGGAGCGCAGCGAGCTGCTGACGCACCATGCGCGCATCGCCGCGCTGGCCGCGGACCGGTGACGCAAGCGACATGAGCGCGAACAGTTTCGGCAAGCTGCTGACCGTCACCACCTTCGGCGAATCGCACGGGCCGGCGATCGGCTGCGTGGTCGATGGCTGCCCCCCGGGGCTGGAACTGGACGCCAGCGAATTCGCCCACGACCTGCAGCGCCGCGCCACCGGCAAGAGCCGGCACACCTCGGCGCGACGCGAAGCCGATGAGATCGAGATCCTGTCCGGGGTCTACGAGGGCCGCACCACCGGCACTCCGATCGGCCTGCTGATCCGCAACACCGACCAGCGCAGCAAGGACTACACCGACATCGCCCGGCAGTTCCGTCCCGGCCATGCCGACTACAGCTACTGGCAGAAGTACGGCATCCGCGATCCGCGCGGCGGCGGGCGCTCGTCCGCGCGCGAGACCACCATGCGCGTGGCCGCCGGCGTGATCGCCAAGAAGTGGCTGGCGCAGCGCTACGGCGTGCGCGTGCGCGGCTACCTGTCGCAGCTCGGGCCGCTGCTGCCGCAGGGCTTCGCCTGGGACGCGGTGGAGGACAACGCGTTCTTCTGGCCGCACGCGCCGCAGGTGCCGGAGCTGGAGGCGTACATGGATGCGCTGCGCAAGTCCGGCGATTCGATCGGCGCGCGCGTCACCGTGGTCGCCGACGGCGTGCCGGCGGGCTGGGGCGAGCCGATCTACGGCAAGCTCGACGGCGAACTGGCCGCGGCGATGATGAGCATCAACGCGGTCAAGGGCGTGGAGGTCGGCGACGGCTTCGCCGCGGTGACCCAGAAGGGCACCGAGCACCGCGACCTGATCGCGCCGGACGGCTTCCAGTCCAACCACGCCGGCGGCGTGCTCGGCGGCATCGCCACCGGCCAACCCGTGGTCGTCTCGGTGGCGTTCAAGCCCACCTCCAGCCTGCGCCTGCCCGGCGCCACGGTGGATGTGGACGGGCAGGCGGTGGACGTGATCACCACCGGCCGCCACGACCCCTGCGTCGGCATCCGCGCCACCCCGATCGCCGAGGCGATGATGGCGCTGGTGCTGATGGACCAGGCGCTGCGCCACCGCGCGCAATGCGGCGACGTCGGCACGGTGACGCCGCGCGTCCCCGGCGGTGGCGATGGCTGAGTCGCGGCCGCGGGTGTGGGTCAGCCAGCCGCTGTTCGACGACGTCGTCGCACGGCTGGGCGAGTATTGCGTGCTGACCACCACCGCGGACGTGACCAGGTATTCGCCGCAGGACCTGGCCGCGGCGCTGGCGCCGCTGGACGGCGCCCTGGTCACCCTCAACGAACGCATCGGCGCCGCCGAGATCGCCGGTGCGCCGCGGCTGCGCGCCATCGCCAACGTCGGCGTCGGCTACAACAATCTGGACCTGGACGCGCTCAGCGCGGCCGGCATCGTCGCCACCAACACCCCCGACGTGCTCACCGAGACCACCGCCGATCTCGGCTTCGCCCTGCTGATGGCCGCCGCGCGCCGCGTCGGCGAGGCCGAGCGCTGGCTGCGCGCGGGGCAGTGGCAGCAGTGGTCGTTCCAGACCATGCTCGGCGCCGATGTCCACGGCAGCACCCTCGGCATCCTCGGCATGGGCCGCATCGGCCAGGCCATCGCGCGCCGCGCCGCCGGCTTCTCGATGCGTGTGCTGTACCACAACCGCAGCCGCCTGCCGGCCGAGGTGGAGCGCGCGCATCGCGCCGAGTACGTCGGCTTCGACGACCTGCTGGCGCGCGCCGACCACCTGCTGCTGGTGCTGCCGTACAGCGCGCAGTCGCATCACATCGTCGACGCCGCCGCACTGGCCAAGATGCGGCCGACCGCGACGCTGGTGAACATCGCCCGCGGTGGCCTGGTGGATGAAGTCGCACTGGCCGACGCGCTGGCCAACGGGCGTCTGGCCGCGGCCGGACTCGACGTGTTCGAAGGCGAGCCGGCGATCCGTCCGGAGCTGCTGGCGCTGCGCAACGTGGTGCTGACCCCGCACATCGGCAGCGCCAGCGTGGCCACGCGCCGCGCGATGGTGTCGCTGGCGGTGGACAACCTGCTTGCCGCCCTGGGCATCGGCGCCGACGCCGGGCGCCCGCCCAACGCGCTGAACCTGGACGCGATCGCCGCGGCCGGCGGCGCGCGGGCGATTGCGGACAAAAAACGATAGGGAGCCTGCGGCGCCGCGCGCGACGCGCACGGCAGGTTCCCCGAATCCACGTGGCAGTGCGGCTGTTCCTCCCCTTCTTTTTCTGCGGATCGAATCTTCCATGAGCAATGCAACCCGTCGTTTCAACGTCGCCGTCGTCGGTGCCACCGGTGCCGTCGGCGAGACCATGCTGAGCATCCTCGCCGAGCGCGATTTCCCCGTCGCCACGCTGTACCCGCTGGCCTCCGAGCGCTCGGCCGGCGGCCAGGTCGAGTTCAAGGGCCACAAGGTCACCGTGCTCGACCTGGCCACGTTCGACCCGAGCGGCGTGGACATCGCGCTGTTTTCGGCCGGCGGCGGCATCTCCAAGGAATACGCACCGAAGTTCGCCGCGGCCGGCGCGGTGGTGATCGACAACTCCTCGACCTTCCGCTACGACGACGACGTGCCGCTGGTGGTGTCGGAGGTCAATCCGCACGCGCTGAAGCACCGTCCGCGCGGCATCGTCGCCAACCCCAACTGCTCGACCATGCAGCTGATGCCGGTGTTGGCGCCGATCCACAAGGAATACGGCATCGAGCGCATCAACGTGGCCACCTACCAGTCGGTGTCCGGCGCCGGCCGCTCGGGCATGGAGGAGCTGGGCAAGCAGACCGCGCAGTTGCTGGCGTTCCAGGACATCGAGCCGCAGAAGTTCCAGGCGCAGATCGCCTTCAATCTGATCCCGCACATCGACGACTTCCAGCCCAACGGCTACACCAAGGAAGAGATGAAGCTGGTGTGGGAGACGCAGAAGATCCTCGAGGACAGCAGCATCCTGGTGAACCCCACCGCGGTGCGCGTGCCGGTGTTCTTCGGCCATTCCGAAGCGGTCAACATCGAGACCAAGCGCAAGATCACCGTCGAGCAGGCGCGCGCGCTGCTGGGTCAGGCGCCGGGCGTGGAAGTGGTCGACGAGCACAAGGCCGGCGGCTATCCGACCCCGGTGACCCATGCCTCCGGCAAGGACCCGGTGTTCGTCGGCCGCATCCGCGAGGACTTCTCGCACCCGCGCGGCCTCAATCTGTGGGTGGTGGCCGACAACATCCGCAAGGGCGCTGCGCTCAATGCGGTGCAGCTGGCCGAGCTGGTGGCTCAGGAGGGCTGAAAGCCGGGACCCGGGACCGGGGACCCGGGTCCCGCGGTTTCATGGCGTGGCGGCGTGGCTGGCCGCGCGGCCTGATCGTGCGGCGGAGTGGAGCGAAGGCCGGGGCGCGAGCCCTGGCTTTTTGTTTGGAAAATGGAAGTCGCAGGTATCCGCGCTCGCCCCGTTGTGGGAGGGACTTCAGTCCCGACGCGAGATCCCGCACACCGCGTTATGAAGCTCGGTCCCTGTCTCGGATTTCCGAGTCTCCAGCCTCCCCACGGCGGCTTTTCCGGGCCCGGATTTTTTGGGAACTTCAGTCCCGACAGCGGCCGCACCTCGCGTCGGGACTGAAGTCCCTCCCACAGTGGCGTGCCTGGGCTTTCCTGCTGCAGTTTGTTCTTGCGTCGTGGATTTCAGCGGTGCACCAGCAACGCGGTCCCTGTCTCGGCTTTTCCGGACCCCGGGTCCCCGGTCCCGGCTTCCTATATATTGCACGCATGATTCCAAGGGGCAGGGGCGGGATGCGCCTACAACCACGTTTGTTCCGTCGCCATCGCGGCGATGCGGTGTCCGCCGTGCGCGGGCTGCGCCATGTCTGTCGCGCCGCCGCGGCGCTGCTGTTGCTGGCCTGCAGCCAGGCCGCGCTGGCCCTGGGCCTGGGCGATATCCGCGTGCTGTCCAAGCCGGGCGAGCCGTTCCTGGCCGAGATCCCGGTGATCTCCAACGAGCCGGGCGAACTGGAGCGGGCGCGGGTGGCGCTGGCCTCGCCGGCGACCTTCGCGCGGGTCGGGCTGGAGCGCCCGCAGGGCCTGGTCAGCGATCTGCAGTTCCGCTTCAGCCAGACCCGCAAGGGCCGCGCGGTGATCCAGGTCAGCAGCCGCATGCCGGTCGACGTGCCGTCGCTGAGCTTCCTGATCGAGGTCGATTGGGGCCAGGGGCGGCTGATCCGCGAATACTCCGCGCTGATCGATGCGCCCAACACCGCCGCCGCGATCGATGCACCGGCGATCGATGCGCCGGCCGCGGCGCAGCCGTCCGACCGCATCGCCCGCGAAACGTCCACCGCGGCGCCAGCGCCTGCAGCCGCCGCCACGCCGGCGACGCCAAGCGCTAGGCCGGGCGCCACGCCGCGTCCGGCGCCGGCCCCTGCGGCCGCGCCCGGCGATGCGCTGGCGCCGGTGCGCGCCGGGCAGACCCTGTCGCAGATCGCCGGGCAACTGGCGCGCGGCAACGGCCATTCGCTGGACCAGACCATGGTCGCGCTGCTGCGCGCCAATCCGGACGCCTTCATCCGCGGCAATCTCAACCTGCTCAAGCAGGGCGCGGTGTTGCGCGCCCCGCGCGAGGAGGATCTGGCCAGCCTGGATGCCGCCGCCGCCGAGGCGGTGGTGCGCGAGCAGGCGGCGCAATGGCGCCAGGCGCGTGCGCCGGTGCCGCAGCCGGCACAGGCGCAGCAGGACGCGGCGACGGCGCAGACTGCGCCCAAGCCGGCCGCCGCGGCGCCGGCCGCCGCCGCTGGCGCACGCCTGGAAATCGCGCCGGCGGTGCCGGCGACGCGCCGCGAGGCGGGAACCAAGTCCGGCACCGGTGCCGGCGACGAAGGAGACATGGTGGCAGCCCAACAATTGCAGCAGGCGCGCGAAGACCTCGCGGCACGCGATGCCGAGGTCCAGGAACTGCGTTCGCGGGTGGAGCAGCTCGAAAAGCTGAAGGCCCAGCAGCAGCAACTGATCGCGTTGAAGGACAGCGACCTGGCCGCGGCGCAGAAGCGCCTGGCCCAGGCCGGGCAGGCGGCGCCAGCGGCCGCGCCCGCGCAAGCGCCGGCCAATGACGGGTTCCCGCTGTGGCTGTGGGGCGGGCTGAGCCTGCTGGTGCTGGGCCTCGGTGCCTGGCTGCTGTCGCGCCGGCGCAAGCCCTCGCCGCTGCCGCCGTTGCCGCGCGACGACGCCGCCGCGCTGGCGGCGAGCGCCGCGGTGCCGGTGGTCGCGCACCGTGATGTCGATGCGCCGGAACTGCCGCCGCTGGAGCCGGCCGAGCCGCTGGCCGAGGAGGAGGCGGTCGCCCGCGACCACGAGGCGTTGGAAGAGTGGGAGCGCGCCGACCATCTCGACCACGCTGCCGCCGATCACTCAGATCACGCCGATCACCACACCGCACTCGACGACGACGCCTTCGAGCGGGTGCTGGCGCAGCAGTCGCTGCGGCAGGCGCCGGCCGATGCGCCGCTGTCCGCGGACAACGACGACGACCATTCCGCTGGCGTGTCCGATGCCCATCCGGAGGCCGCACCGGCCGCCGAGCCGGTTGCCGAGGCGCCGTGGCGGCAGCCATCGCCGGTGTTCGCAGTGCCGGGCGGCGACGCCCATGCCGACAAGGGCGCCGGCGGCGGCCGGCAGGAGCCGACCTGGCATCAGCCTGCCGCGCCGGTCCCGGCCCCGGCCCCGGCCGAAGCACCGTCGCCGTATCCGCCGGCGGGCCGCGAGCGGTTGGAACTGGCGGTGGCGTACATGGATCTGGGCGACAACGAGACGGCACGTACCCTGCTGACCGAGGTCGCGGCCAGTGGCGATCCGGCCTCACGCGCCGAGGCGCTGCAATTGCTGGGACGGCTGGACTGATGGCAGCAGGCGGCGCGCGGCGCGCTCGCCGCGGCCGTCCGGCCTGGAGCGGGACGGCCCTGCGGCAGCGTGTCCCTGGGCGGCGGGCGCACGCCGAAGGCGCGTTCCGGGACTGGCAGATGCAGTGCTGCGGCGTTGCAGGCGCCCCGTGTTGGTCCCTGCGCGCGTCGGCCGCAGCGCGCGCCGACGTCGATGCCGCACTGCAGTGGAGGTCGCCATGCGCTACGCGCTAGGCGTGGAATACGACGGCAGCGAGTTCCAGGGCTGGCAGCAGCTCGGCGAGAGTGGCGGCCCCAGCGTGCAGGCCACGCTGCAGGCGGCGCTGTCGTCGGTGGCCGACGCCCCGGTGAGCGTGGTCTGCGCCGGCCGCACCGATGCCGGCGTGCACGGCGAGTGCCAGGTGGTGCATTTCGATTGCGATGCGCCGCGCCCGGCGCGCGGCTGGATGCTGGGCGCCACCGCGCGGTTGCCGCCCTCGGTGTGCGTGCGCTGGTGCGTGCCGGTGGCCGACGACTTCCACGCGCGCTTCTCCGCCCGCGCGCGCCGCTACCGCTACCGCCTGCTCAACCGCCAGGTACGCCCGGCGCTGTACCGGCAGACCCTGAGCTGGGAGCGGCGGCCGCTGCAGGCCGACGCCATGCACGCGGCGGCGCAGGCGCTGCTGGGCGAGCAGGACTTCAGCGCCTTCCGCAGCGTGCAGTGCCAGGCCCTGCACGCGCGCCGCGAGCTGCAGTCGATCGCGGTGACCCGCAGCGGCGAGCTGGTCGAGATCCAGGTCCAGGCCAATGCATTCCTTCATCACATGGTGCGCAATATCGTTGGTTCCCTTGTCATGGTGGGAACGGGCGAAAAGCCGGTGTCCTGGATTGGCGAACTGCTCGCGGGACGCGACCGCCGCGTCGCTGGTCCGACGGCACCGCCGCAGGGCCTGGTGTTCGTCGGTCCCCTCTATCCCGCCCACTGGACGCTTCCGGACGAGGTCACGCTATGAATCGCACGCTGTATCGCACCCGCATCAAGTTCTGCGGCATGACCCGCGCCGGCGACATCCGCCTGGCAGGCGAGTTGGGCGTGGATTCGATCGGGTTCGTGTTCGCCCATGGCAGCCCGCGGCGAGTGGCGCCGGCCGAGGCGCGGGCCATGCGCCAGGCCGCCGCGCCGATGGTGGACGTGGTGGCGCTGTTCCGCGACAACCCCAAGGACGAGGTGCGCGAGGTGCTGCGCACGGTGCGTCCGACCCTGCTGCAGTTCCATGGCGACGAGGACGACGGCTTCTGTCGCAGCTTCAACCTGCCGTACCTGAAGGCGGTGCCGATGGGCGGCGGCGAGGTGAATGCGCGCACCCTGCAGCTGCAGTATCCGAACGCGGCCGGCTTCCTGTTCGACAGCCACGCGCCCGGCGAAAGCGGCGGTTCGGGCAAGACCTTCGACTGGTCGCGGCTGCCGACCGGCCTGCACCGGCCGTTCCTGCTCGCCGGCGGCATCAATGGCGACAACGTGTTCGACGCGATCATCGGCACCCTGCCGTGGGGCGTGGACGTGTCCAGCGGCATCGAGAGCCAGCCCGGGATCAAGGACGGCCACAAGATGCGCAAGTTCGTCGAGGAAGTGCGCCGCGCCGACTGCCACGAGTTGAACACCAACTGCTGAGCTCTGCCGGCTGGCACGCGCCGCCGGGAGCAGCCCGCTGCCGGGTCCGGGCCGGCGCCGGCCGCCGCAGGTGCCGCCGCATCGGCCCGCGCCGCGGGCCAACCGCCGCGACTTTCACGTATCATCCGGCTCTAGAACCTGCCGGCGGTCCGCCGCGCGCCGTGCGCGCAGGCCGGCGGGATGACGCGTGCCCATGATGGGGCGCGCCGTCACGGCACAGCAAGGATGAGGGGATGGCCGAGTTCCTGAACGTCGCACTGGGATTTCCCACGTTGCCGTACAGCATCCTGTTGGCATTTTCCGCGCTCTACTGGGCGCTGGCCGCCTTCGGCATCGGCGACCATGCCGCGCCCGACGGGCATCTGCATGTCGACGGCGCCGACCATGGCCTGCACGGCGTGTCCGCCGTCTTCGCGCGGCTGGGCCTGGGCGGTGCGCCGGTGATGCTGGTGGTGGCGCTGCTCTCGTTCTGGGGCTGGCTCGGCACCTATTTCGTCCATCTTTTCCTGCTGCAGTCCCTGCCGGCCGGCCTGCGCTGGGGCATCGGCAGCGGCGTGGCGCTGTTGGCCCTGCTGCCTGCGCTGCCGCTGACCTCCTGGATGCTGCGGCCGCTGCGCCGGCTGTTGCTGCGGCTGCGGCCGGTGGCGCAGACGTCGTTGCTCGGCAAGGTCGGCGTCGTCGCCTCGCCGCGTGCCGACGCGGACTCCGGCTACGCCACCGTCGACGATGGCGGCGCCGGCCTGGTCCTGCAGGTGCGTGCCCAGGCCGGCCAGGTCTATCCGCGCGGCGAGCGCGTGGTGCTGGTCGACTACGTGCAGGCGCACAACCACTATCTGATCGCCCGCGAGCAGGATCTGCCGGGTTTGCCGTTTCCACACAGCCTGATTGCGGGCGATAAGGAGATCCACCGATGAGTTTTGCGACGATGGCGCCGTTTCTGATCGGCGTCGGCATCCTGCTGGTGCTGCTGCTGGGGCTGGCCGGCCTGTTCCGCGCGTTCTACCGCAAGGTGGATCAGGGCGTAGCGCTGATCGTCAACGACATGAGCGCCACGCCCAAGGTGCACTTCACCGGCGCGTTGATCGTGCCGGTGCTGTACCGCGCCGAGCTGATGCGGATCAGCCTGATCACCCTTCAGGTCGACCGCCGCGGCAAGGAAGGGCTGATCTGCCGCGACAACATGCGCGCCGACATCGCCGTGGCGTTCTACCTGCGGGTCAACGAGACCCAGGCCGACGTGCTGCGCGTGGCCAAGGCGATCGGCGCCGACCGCGCCTCGGACAAGGACGCGGTCGACGAACTGTTCAACGCCAAGTTCTCCGAGGCGCTCAAGACGGTGGGCAAGAAGTTCGAGTTCACCGAGCTGTTCGAGAAGCGCCAGGAGTTCCGCGACGAGATCATCGCGGTGATCGGCAACGACCTCAACGGCTACGTGCTCGAGGACGTGGCGATCGACTACCTGGAGCAGACGCCCAAGGCGCTGCTGGATCCGCACAACATCCTCGACGCCGAGGGCATCCGCAAGATCACCGAGCTCACCGGCACCCAGAACGTGGTCACCAACGAGCTGGAGCAGAACGCGAAGCTGGCGATCACCAAGAAGAACGTGGAGGCGCGCGAGGCGATGCTGGCGCTGGAGCGGCAGCAGGCCGAGGCCGAGGCGCGGCAGAAGCGCGAGGTCGACACGATCCGCGCGCGCGAGCAGGCCGAGACGCTGAAGGTGCAGGAGGAGCAGCGCCAGTTGGCGGAGAACGCGCGCATCGAGGCGCAGCAGCTGATCGACATCCGCGAGCAGAACCGCCTGCGCGAGGTCGAGGTGGCCGAACAGAATCGCCAGCGCGCGGTAGCCATCGAGGTCGAGCGGGTCGCGCGTGCGCGCCAGCTGGAGCAGGTCACCACCGATCGCGAGGTGCAGCTGCAGGGCGTGGAGCGCGACAAGGTGGTCGAGAACGGCAAGATGGACGTGGCCAACATCACCCGCGAGCGCATCGCCATCGACAAGACCGTGGCGCAGGAAGAGGAGCGGATCAAGGAAGTGCGCCAGGTCGCCGAGGCCGACCGGCTCAAGCAGGTCACGATCCTGGAAGCGGAGGCCAAGGCGCAGGAACTGCTGGTGCGCCAGGTCAAGGACGCGCAGGCGCGCGAGACCGCGGCCAAGCACCGCGCGGTCGAACTGACCACCCTGGCGCAGGCCGAACACGACGCCGCCGGCAAGCAGGCCGAAGCCAAGAAGCTGCTCGCCGACGGCATCCGCGCCGAGAAGGCCGCGCCCGGTCTGGCCGACGCGCAGGTCAAGGAGGCCTCGGCACTGGCGATCGAGAAGGTCGGTATCGCCGAGGCGCGGGTGATCGAGGCCAAGGCCGATGCCAGCCTCAAGCAGGGCAGCAACGAGGCGCGCGTGCTGGCCGAGACGCTGCAGGCCAAGGCGCAGGGCGAAGAGCAGATGGGCAAGGCCAAGGCCAGCGCCGCCGAGTGGATCGGCATGGCCGAGGCGGTGGTGGTGGAGAAGCGCCTGTTGGCCGAGGCCGACGGCCTGACCCGCAAGTTCGAGGCGATCGGCGCGCTCAGCGACAGCGCGCGCGGCCACGAGGAATTCCGGATGCTGCTCGACAACAGCCTCAAGCAGGCGCTGGCGTCGATCGAGGCCGGCAAGGAAGTGTCCAAGGAGAACGCCGAGGTCATCGCCAGCGCCCTGCGCAATGCCGACATCGACCTGGTCGGCGGCGACGGCGGCATGTTCGACAACCTCATCAAGGCGGTCTCGCTCGGCAAGTCGATCGAAGGCCTGGCCGACAAGAGCCCGATCGTGCAAGACCTGATGCAGCGCTATCTCGGCGTGCAGCGCGGCGCGGCGGCGCCGTCGCGGCTGGCGCCGGACGCGGCTGGCCAACTGCCCGTCGCCGAGCCTTGAGCGCGGCACTGGACTGAGTGCGCAGGCGGCGCGCGGCCGGCGACGGTGGCGCGTCGCCGCAACCCGTGGCGGGCGCGCGGCGCGATGCGCCGATCCCCCGCAAGCCGGCAGGAGCCGCGACGATGGCAACACCCCCCCAATCCCAGACCGATCCCCAGCCCGAGGGCGACGCGCCCAGCCAGGTCGACCAGGCGGTCGCCCAGGGCGGCGCCTACGACGTGCTGCGCAAGCGCTTGGTCGAGCAGGGCGCGCGGTTGCAGGACGCGGTCGAGGCGCTCAACCGGCAGCGCCTGCAGGAGTTCGGCGACAGCCGTCTCGAGGTGGACGGCCGCTTCCGCATCCGCACCGAGCACAATTGCGTCGGCCGCGACATCGTGCAGGTCGGGCCGGACCTGCTGCTGTTCGGCTACAACGTGTTCCTCGGGCTCAAGAACCAGACCCGCGTGCAGGACGTGTTCGGGCTGTACCGGCTGGTCGAGGGCGCCGACGGCTACGACGTCAGCCCGATCGACCTGGCCGGCAGCTTCCTCGGCCAGGCCGGCTTCGTGCACGACTTCGGCGAGCTGTACGCCTACTACAAGCACGCGCGGCTACTGCAACTGATCGTCATCGGCGGCAAGCTGCTGGCGGCGTTCCAGATCGGCGAGCGCAGCAGCGACGTGCGCGTGTTCCGCTGGGCGCAGGACAGCGACGGCGTGCTCACCTACATCGATGCGCGCGGCGAACGCGACATAGCGCTGCCGCCGCCGTTCGACTTCGAATGGACCCGCGCCACCCGCGAGATGGCGGTGAACGGGCGCCATTCGCATCTGAACATCCTCGATACCCTGTTCGTGGAGACCATCGGCGGCGATCTGACCATCAAGGTCGAGAACAACACCGAGACCGGACAGGGCATCTACAGCGAACCGGTGGAGGACAAGACCCAGTCGCTGGACGATGCGCAGTTCGATTTCGCGCGGGTCGGCAGCCTGGTCCTGCTCAAGGTGCTGCCGTATCGCGAGACGCAGTGGCGCGGGCTGATCTACAACACGCTCAGCGGCCGCATCGTGCGCAACGATGCCATCGTGCAGGCCTGCGTGCAGCTGCCCGAGGACCACGGCATCATTTTTCCCGGCGGCTATTACCTGCAGAACGGCGATCACAAGGCGTTCGACGCGGCGATGGACGGGATGCAGTTCAAGCGCGCGATCCGCTCGCCCAACGGCGAGGACGTGCTGTACATCTTCTACGAGCGCGAGGGCGGCAAGTCCGCGCTGTTCGTCTACAACACCATCCGCCGCGCGCTGCAGAACCCGGTGTTCGGCCATGGCTACGCGTTGCTGCAGGACGGGCGCATGGTGCTGTTCCATGCCGAGGGCAGCGAGCCGACCCGGATCCATCCGATGCAGGTCTGGCAGACTCCCTTCAGCAGCGACGAGTTCGCTGCCAGGCGCCCGCCGAGCAACACCTTCCTCGGTCGCATCGGCAATGCCGAACTGGTGCGCGGCATCTCCAGCCTGTTCGGGCTGGCGCGCGCGATCGACCGCGACGAGGTGTCGGTGCAGCGCTACCAGTTGCTGGTGGAGGACGCGCGGCGCCTGTTCGACGCGCACCATTGGCTGGAGGACGCGCACTGCGGCGACCTGGCCGGCGTGCTGCGCGGCATCAGCGCCACCGGCGAGGCGGTGCTGGACGAATACGAAAAGGTGCTGTCGATCCGCCAGCAGTCCGACCAGGCGATGGCCGAGGCCACGGCCGCGCACAAGGCGCTGCTGGCGCGGCTGCAGCCGGAGAACTGGAACAGCATCCAGGAGTTCGTCGAACCGCTCAACGCCATCGCCGCGCAGCGCGGCCATCTGCTGACCATCCGCGAGTACCGCTACATCGACACCGATGCGATCGATGCGATGGGCGCGACGCTGCAGCAGGCCCACGACACCGTCGGCGCCGCCACCGGGCGTTTCCTCGGCAGCGAAAGCGCGCTGGCGCCGTTGCACGCGCGCCTGGCCGAGCTGGACGCGGCGGCGCAGGTGGCGGCGACCGCGCGCGCGCTGTCCGAGCAGGTGCAGGCGATGCAGGCGATGTCGGCCGATCTGGACCTGCTGTCGGAATTGATGGCCGGGCTCAAGGTCGACGACGCCACCGAGCGCACCCGCGTGGTCGAGGCCCTGTCCGAAGTCTACGCGCGGCTCAACCAGGCGCGTGCGCGTGCCGAGCAGCGCCGCAAGAGCCTGGGTTCGGCCGAGACCGTGGCCCAGTTCGGCGCGCAGTTCGCGCTGTTCGGCCAGGCGATCACCAGCGCGCTGGCGCTGTCCACCGATCCCGAGCGCGCCGACGAGCAACTGTCGCGGCTGATGGTGCAACTGGAGGAACTGGAGAGCCAGTTCGGCGAGCACGAGCAGTTCCTCGGCGACATCCTCAGCAAGCGCGAGGAACTGGTCGAGGCGTTCGAGACGCACAAGCAGGCCTTGCTCGACGACCGCCAGCGCAAGGCGCGCTCCTTGCTGGACGCGGCCTCGCGCATCCTCGACGGCCTGCCGCGGCGCACCGAGCGCTTCGCCAACGCCGACGAACTCAACGCCTTCTTCGCCGGCGACCCGCTGATTCTCAAGCTGCGCGAACTGGCCGAGCGGCTGCGCGGCTACCGCGACAGCGTCAAGGCCGACGACGTCGAGGCGCGGCTGAAGGGCGTGCGCGACCAGGCGGTGCGCGCGCTGCGCGACCGCAGCGAGCTGTTCGAGGCCGGCGGCAACGTGGTGCGGCTGGGTCCGCGGCACCGCTTCAGCGTCAACACGCAAGCATTGGACCTGACCCTGCTGCCGCGCGAGGACGGACTGGCGCTGCATCTGACCGGCACCGACTACCTGGAGCCGCTGCAGGACGCCGCGCTGGACGCCACCCGCGCCTACTGGCAGGTGGCGCTGGATTCGGAATCGCCCACGCTGTACCGCGGCGAATACCTGGCCGGGCGCATGCTGGAAGCGGCGCTGGCGGGCGAGGAGGGGCTGAGCCTGGATGCGCTGGCGCAACTGGCGGCCACACCCGACGCGCTGGCGCGCAGCGTGCGCGACTTCGCCGCGCCGCGCTACCGCGAGGGCTACGAGCGCGGCATCCACGACCACGACGCCACGCGCATCCTGCAGGCGCTGCTGCCCTTGCAGCAGGCCGCGGGCACGCTGATGCACGCCCCGGCCGCGCGCGCGCTGGCGCTGGCGTTCTGGGCCGAACGCCAGCGCGAGGAGGAGGTGGCCGCGTGGGTCGCGCGCCAGGCCGGCGTCGATGCGATCGCGCGCCTGTTCGGCGCGCGCGACGGCCGCGACGCGCTGCAGGTCGAGATGGCGCAGGCCATGGACCGCTTCGCCGAGGACGCAGGGTTTGCGTTCGATGCCGCCCAGGCGCGGGCGGCCGCCGCCTACCTGGCGGCCGAACTGGCGCAAGGCGAACCGACTTTTCCGTTCAGCCGGCATGCGCGGGAACTGCTCGATGCGCTGCATGCGCGGCTGGCCGAGGCCGGGCTGCGCGAGCAGTTCGAGCAAGGCCTGGAACGCGTGCGCGGCAAGCTTGGCGCCGCCTGGACGCAGGCCAGCCAGTGGGTGCAGGGCCTGTGCCACGATCCGCGCTTCGCGGTCCACGCCGGCTACGCGCCCGAGGCGGTGGCGATCGCGCTGCTGGCGCCGCGGCTGCGCAGCCGCGCCAGCGAGGTGGCGTTGATGGCCACGGTGGAGGGCCTGCTCGGCGAACATCCGCGTATCGAAGGCGGGCGCCTGCGCCTGGCCATCGACGATTTCCTGGCGCGCCTGCGCCACCACGAGCAGGTGTTCGTGCCCGGCTTCCGCCAGTACCAGGCACTGCGCCAGCAGGTCATCGCCCGCGAGCGCGAGCAGTTGCGCCTGTCCGAGTTCAAGCCGCGGCCGCTGTCCTCGTTCGTGCGCAACAAGCTGATCAATGAGGTCTACCTGGGCGTGATCGGCGACAACCTGGCCAAGCAGATGGGCACGGTCGGCGAGAACAAGCGCAGCGACCTGATGGGCATGCTGATGCTGATCTCGCCGCCCGGCTACGGCAAGACCACGCTGATGGAGTACGTCGCCAGCCGGCTCGGCCTGGTCTTCATGAAGATCAATGGTCCCGCGCTGGGCCACGCGGTACGCTCGCTGGATCCGGCGCAGGCGCCGGACGCCACCGCGCGACAGGAATTGCTCAAGCTCAATCTCGCGCTGGAGATGGGCAACAACACCATGCTGTACGTCGACGACATCCAGCACACGCACCCGGAATTCCTGCAGAAGTTCATCTCGCTGTGCGACGGCACGCGCCGCATCGAGGGCGTGTGGAAGGGGCGCACGCGCACCTACGACATGCGCGGCAAGAAGTTCTGCGTGGTGATGGCCGGCAATCCGTACACCGAGTCCGGCGAGGTGTTCAAGATTCCGGACATGCTCGCCAACCGCGCCGACATCTACAACCTGGGCGACGTGCTCGGCGGCATGGAGGAGACGTTCCTGCTCAGCTACATCGAGAACGCGCTCACCTCCAATCCGGTGCTCGCGCCGCTGGCCACGCGCGAGCTGGCGGACCTGTACCTGCTGGTGGATCGCGCGCGCGGCAAGGAGATCTCCAGCAACGCGCTCAGCCATGCCTACAGCGGCGCGGAGATCAACGAAATCGTGGCCACGCTGCAGCGCCTGCTGCGCGTGCGTGAGGTGGTGTACAAGGTCAACCAGCAGTACATCGCCAGCGCCGCGCAGGACGATCGCTACCGCACCGAGCCGCCGTTCCGGCTGCAGGGCAGCTACCGCAACATGAACAAGCTGGCGGAGAAGGTCTCGCCGGTGATGAACGAGGCCGAGTTGCAGCAGCTGATCTCCGACCACTACCTGGGCGAGGCGCAACTGCTGACCAGCGGCGCCGAGGAGAACCTGCTCAAGCTGGCCGAGTTGCGCGGCGCGATGGGCGCCGAGGAACAGGCGCGCTGGGACCAGATCAAGCGCGACTTCCTGCGCAACAAGGCGATGGGCGCCGACGAGGCCGATGTCGGCGGGCGCATGGTGGCGCAGCTGGCGGACATCGCAGGCGGCCTGCAGGGGCTGCGTGCCGAGCCGAGTCCGGAACCGGCACGCTGGGAGCAACTTCTTGCGCTGCTGCGGCAGGTGCTGGCCGAACGCGAGCGCGAAGCGCCGCCCGCCACGCCCGTGGCCACGCCGGCCGCGCCTGCGCAGACGGAAGCATCGGTCACGCCCGCGCTGCAGCCCTTGCTGGACGCACTCGCGCGCTCGCACGAGGGCCAGGCGCAGGCCGGGCAGGCGCTGACCGCGCTGGCAGAGGCGCTGCGCGCGTCGTTGCGCGAGCCGTCCGCGCCGGCAGCGGAGCCGCGCGTGCGGCGGCCGCGCACGCTGGCCGAACGCCAGCTCGACGAAGCGCTGGCGCGGCATTTCTATGGCGACGCGGGCGCCGCGCGCAGCGACGATCCCGAACCCGGCCCGGCGTGAGCGCGCGCGCCGCTCCTGCGCTGCCCGAGCCGCCGGTGTCGCCGCCCGCGGCGAACGACGCGCAGGTCGCGTCCGGCTACGCGGCGCCGCTGCTGGAGGCGGTCGCACAGGCCCTGGCCGCGCGCGCCGCCGCGCCGGACGCCGGCGCGGCACTGGTGCAGGAGCTGGAGCGCATCCAGCACGCACTGCAGGCGCGCGATCCGCGGCGGATCCGCCGCGACAGCAGCCTGCTCGGCCGTCTGCTCGGCCGCGACCTGGAGCGCCAGGCCGAGGCCGAGACCCTGCAGGCGCAACTGGGCGTGGTCCTGTTGCGCGCCGATGCGCATGCCCAGGCGCTGCGGCACGCGGGCCAGGCATATGCCGAAAGCGCCGGCGTCGCCGAGGCCGGCGTGGCCGCGCTCGAGCGCTGGATCGCCGCGGCGCCGACGCCCGACCCGGCGTTGGCGCAGGCCTGGAACCAGCGACTCGACCACTTGCGCCGCCTCGCCGCCGCCTGGCGCCTGGAAGCGGCGCAATGGCGGTTGCTGCAACAGCAGGGCGAGCACCTGCTGCAACGCTACAGGAACATCCGCGACGTGCTGCTGCCGGCCTGGCGCCAGGCCGCCGTCACGCCGCAGGCAGCGCAGGGCAGGGACCACGTGGCCCGCGCCGCACAGGCGCAGCAACACATCCTGGCCGAACTGCAGGCCATGCGGGCTAGACTGCGCTGAGCCTGCGCCGCCGCCGCGAATCGCTATCGAAGGAGAACCATGATGACCCAGGAACACCCGCTGACGCCGCAGAGCCTGCCGCTGCAACCCGACGAAGCCGAGCTCAAGGCGCTCGGCCTGGTGCCGGACGATCGTGCGCAGATCGCGGCGCTGGCGCAGGGCCTGCGCGAACTCACGCCCGGCAGCCTGCACCTGTTCGGCACCGAGGTCGCCGCGCAGACCGCCGCGTTCTCCAGCCAGTTGCTGGACCAGGTCCGCAACCGCGACCTGGAGGCCAGCGGCGACAAGCTCGGCGAAGTGGTGCGGATCGCGCGCGCGCTCAAGCTCGACCAGCTCGGCGAGCGCTCGCGGGTGCCGCTGATCGGCGGCCTGATCGATCGCCTGCGCGCGTCCAAGGACGAACTGGTGCAGAAGTTCAGCGACACCAACCGGCAGATCGAACAACTGCTGCGCGACGTCGGCACGCAGCAGGCCAACCTCGGCCAGCGCGTGGGCGAATTCGACCGCATGCACCAGATGGTGCAGGCCGAGCGCCGCGAACTGGGCCTGCACGTCGCTGCCGGCAAGCTGCGCCTGGCCGAACTGCAGCAACAGCACCTGGCGCTGGCGGGCCAGGACGATCCGCAGGCGCGCGGCCAGCGCGCCGAGATCGATACCGCCCTGCGCCTGCTCGACAAGCGCGTCGGCGACCTGCAGGTGATGCAGCACGCGGCCGAGCAGGCGCTGCCGATGATCCGGCTGATCCAGGCCAACGCGCTGCAACTGATCGAGAAGTTCAACACCGTCCGCGACATCACCATCCCGTCGTGGAAGCGCCAGTTCGCGATCCAGCTGTCGCTGCACGAGCAGCAGAACGCGGTGGTGCTGTCCAACGCCATCGACGATGCCACCAACGACATCATGCGCCGCAACGCCGACCTGCTGCGGCAGGCCTCGGTGGACACGGCGCGTGCCAACCAACGCGCGGTGATCGACATGGACACGCTGCGCCACGTGCACGAGCAACTGATCGCCACGGTGGAGGAGGTGCGCGAGATCCACCGCGACGGCATGCAGCAGCGGCGCGCCGCCGAGGTCGAGCTGAGCCGGCTGCGCGACGACCTGCAGCGGCGCCTGGCCGCGCCGGCGTAGCCGGGCTGACGCGCCCGCCCGCCGATGGGCGCTCGACGCCCCACGCACCCATGTAGAGCGGCTTCAGCCGCGACAGACACCTCCACTCCCGCGCACGCCAGGCGTCGCGGCCAAGCGTCCTGTACAGCGCGGTTGCGCCGCGAATTGCCAGCGAACAGGCCAGGCAATACGCCTAGCCGCGATCCTCCCGCAACTCGCCGGCCAACCACCCGGCCAACGCCTCCACCCGTGGATCCTGCTGCTCCCGCCGCGCGCACAGCGCCCACTGCCCGCCGGTGTCGACGAAGCCCCAGGGCGCCAGCAGGCGGCCATTGGCCAGGTCGTCGGCGACCAGCGGCTGCGGCGCGATCGCCACGCCGATCCCGGCCAGCGCCGCCTCCAGCAGGTAGTACAGGTGCTCGAAGCCGGTGCCGTAGCGCAACTGCGCCGGCGCCAGGCCTTGCGCCTCGGCCCAGGCCGGCCAGGCCTGCGGGCGCGACACCGTATGCAGCAGCGGCAGTTCCTGCAGTGTCGCCGGCGCGGCCGCGGTCAGGGCCGGTGCCTGCGGCAGGGCCGGGCTGAGTACCGGGCCGATCCGCTCCGGCGCCAGCACGCGCACCTGCCAGTCCGCCGGCCATGGCGCCTGGCCCAGCAGCAGCGCCGCATCCAGGCCGTCCAGGTCGGCGGCGAAGTCGCCCTCGTGCGCGGACAGGTGCAGGGTCAGCGCCGGCAGGTCGCGCTGCAGCGCCTGCAGCCGCGGAATCATCCAGCGGGCCAGGATGCTGCCGGGGCAGCCCAGCACCAGCGCGGCCGGGCGTGATGGGCGGCGCAACTCTGCCACCGCGTCCTGCAACTGCGCGAAGGCGCTGCCGGCGGCCTCGCACAGGCGCGTGCCGGCGGCGGTCGGGCGGATGCCGCGGCCGTCGCGCTGCAGCAGCGGCAGCCCCAGTTCCTGCTCCAGCAGCCGCACCTGACGGCTCACCGCGCCATGAGTGACATGCAGTTCCGCCGCCGCCGCGCCGACGCTGCGCAGCCGCGCCGCGGCCTCGAACGCACGCAGAGCGTTGAGCGAGGGCAGGCGGCGCGTGCTGGTCATGTGAGTTTTCCTGACGGATTGCGTCAGACTTTATCGGTTTTTCTGTGGGAACGTGTGCGCTAAAGTGCAGGCCTGTCCTGTTGCCCCCGGTTGCGCCATGTCCTCTGTCCCCGTCAGCGACTTCCACGCCTATCCCGACGCCGCCGGCCATTTCGGCCGCTACGGCGGCCGTTTCGTCGCCGAGACCCTGATCGGCCCGCTGCAGGAGCTGGCCGCGGCCTACGACGCCGCGCGCCAGGATCCGGCCTTCATCGCCGCCTACGACAAGGACCTGACCCACTACGTCGGCCGGCCCAGCCCGATCTATCACGCCGAGCGGCTCAGCCGCGAAGTGGGCGGCGCGCAGATCCTGCTCAAGCGCGAGGACCTGAACCACACCGGCGCGCACAAGATCAACAACACCATCGGCCAGGCGCTGCTGGCCAGCCGCATGGGCAAGACCCGCATCATCGCCGAGACCGGCGCCGGCCAGCACGGCGTGGCCAGCGCCACGGTGGCCGCGCGGCTGGGCCTGGAGTGCGTGGTGTACATGGGCGCCACCGACATCGAGCGGCAGAAGATCAACGTCTACCGGATGAAGCTGCTCGGCGCCACGGTGGTGCCGGTGCATTCCGGCTCGGCCACGCTCAAGGACGCGCTCAACGAGGCGATGCGCGATTGGGTGACCAACGTGCAGGACACCTTCTACATCATCGGCACCGTCGCCGGTCCCGATCCTTACCCGCGCATGGTGCGCGACTTCAACGCCATCGTCGGCCGCGAGGCGCGTGAGCAGATGCTGCGCGACTACGGCCGCCTGCCGGATGCGATCAGCGCCTGCGTCGGCGGCGGCAGCAACGCCATCGGCCTGTTCCATGCCTTCCTCAACGACGCTTCGGTGAAGATCTACGGCGCCGAGGCCGCCGGCGATGGCATCGGCAGCGGCCGCCACGCCGCCTCGATCGCCGCCGGTCGCCCCGGCGTGCTGCACGGCAACCGCACCTACGTGATCTGCGACGACGACGGGCAGATCGTCGAGACCCACTCGGTGTCCGCCGGCCTGGACTACCCGGGCGTGGGTCCGGAGCACGCGTTCCTGGCCGACAGCGGCCGCGCCATCTACCAGGGCATCACCGACGACGAAGCGCTGGCCGCGTTCCACCTGCTGGCGCATACCGAAGGCATCCTCGCCGCGCTGGAGTCGAGCCACGCCGTTGCACAATCGATCAAGCTGGCGCGCGAATTGCCCAAGGACGCGCTGGTGCTGTGCAACCTGTCCGGCCGCGGCGACAAGGACGTACATACCATCGCCGCGCGCGAGGGGCTGACGCTGTAACGCTTTACCCTTCTCCTTCGGGAGAAGGTGGCGCGGAGCGCCGGATGCGGGTGCGGGCGCAGCCCCCTACTCATTCCGCACCGCTTCGCCTCTTCCCCTCACCCCAACCCCTCTCCAACCCCTCTCCCGGCGGGAGAGGGGTGCATAGGCCCTCCATGAACCGCCTCGCCGATACCTTTGCCCGACTCGATACCCAAGGCCGCAAGGCCCTGATCCCCTTCCTCACCGCCGGCGATCCGTCGCTGGAGGCGACCGTGCCGGCGATGCACGCGCTGGTCGAGGCCGGTGCCGACGTGATCGAACTGGGCGTGCCGTTCTCCGACCCGATGGCCGATGGCCCGACCATCCAGCGCAGCTCCGAGCGCGCGCTGGCGCGCGGCGCCGGCCTGCGCTACGTGCTGGAGACGGTCAGCGCGTTCCGCCGCGACGACGCCACCACGCCGGTGGTGTTGATGGGCTACCTCAACCCGGTGGAGATCCACGGCACCGCGCGCTTCGCCGAGGAAGCGGTGGCGGCCGGCGTGGACGGCGTACTGCTGGTCGACCTGCCGCCGGAGGAGTCGGCCGAGACCCTGACGGTCTTCGCCGACGCCGGCCTGGACCTGATCGTGCTGGCCTCGCCGACCACCAGCGACGCGCGCATCGCCCTGTTGTGCGAGGCGGCGCGCGGCTATCTGTACTACGTCAGCTTCGCCGGCGTGACCGGCGCCGACCGGCTGGATACCCGTGCCGCCGGCGATCGCCTGCGCCAGTTGCGCGCGCGCTGCCCGGTGCCGGTGGTGGCCGGCTTCGGCATCAAGGACGCCGCCAGCGCCAAGGCCATGGCGGTCGATGCCGACGGCGTGGTGGTCGGCAGCGCGCTGGTCGCGGCGCTGGCCGAGGCCGGCAGCCCGCAGGCCGCGCGCGACGCCGCCCTGGCGTTCCTGACGCCGCTGCGGCAGGCGCTGGACGCGGGCTGAGCCCCGCCTGGTCCGTCGCGAACGCCCGCCGCGCGCGGGCGTTCGCGTTTTGCCGCAATGCCGCAAATGTGGTGCGTGCGGAGCATGCGGTACATGCATCGTTGGTCGGACGGCACGCGCCGTCGCTAGCCCCCGCTTAGGTGTCGACGATGCGGGATGGCGGCGACGCTACCGCACGTCCCGCGTTGCGCGGCCGCAGCAGGCGTTCTGGCGGCGGCCGCGCCGCTACCGGCCGGCCTGGTCGCTCCATGCGCCACCGTCTGCAGGCCACCGGGGGACCGAGTTAGACTGTCGCCCCTCTGCGGCTCTCGCGGCCGCCCAATGGATCGTCACATCGCATGAGTTGGCTCAGCAAATTGATGCCTTCGGGCATCCGCACCGACAGCACGCCCAGCAAGAAGCGCAGCGTTCCCGAAGGCTTGTGGGAGAAGTGTCCCAACTGCAGCGCCGTGCTGTACCGGCCGGAGCTGGAGGAGAACCTGGAGGTGTGCCCGAAGTGCGGCCACCACATGGCGATCCGCGCGCGCGCGCGCCTGGCCGCGCTGTTCGACGCCGACACCGCGCCGACCGAGATCGGTGCGCGCCTGGGTCCGACCGACGCGCTCAAGTTCAAGGACCAGAAGAAGTACGGCGAGCGCATCAAGGCCTCACAGAAGAGCACCGGCGAATACGACGCGCTGGTGGCGATGCAGGGCCTGCTCAAGGGCCAGCCGCTGGTCGCGGCTTCGTTCGATTTCGCCTTCATGGGCGGTTCGATGGGCTCGGTGGTCGGCGAGCGTTTCGCCCTGGCCGCGGAGACCGCGCTGAAGATCGGCGCACCGTTCGTGTGCTTCTCCGCCAGCGGCGGCGCGCGCATGCAGGAAGGCCTGTTTTCGCTGATGCAGATGGCCAAGACCTCGGCCGCGCTCGGCCGCCTGCGCGAGGCCGGCCTGCCGTACGTGTCGGTGCTGACCCATCCCACCACCGGCGGCGTGTCGGCCAGCTTCGCCATGCTCGGCGACATCAACATCGCCGAGCCGTACGCGCTGATCGGCTTCGCCGGCCCACGCGTGATCGAGCAGACCGTGCGCGAGACCCTGCCGGAAGGCTTCCAGCGTTCGGAGTTCCTGCTCGAGCACGGCGCCATCGACCAGATCTGCGACCGCCGCGAACTGCGCGACCGCCTCTCCGAGCTGCTGGCGCTGATGATGCGGCAGCCGGCCCCGGCGAAGAGCGAGGCGGCATGAGGGCCGGGAATCGGGAGTCGGGAATGGGGAATCGTGGTGTCGCGCGTGCGTCGCATCGCGCGGCAAGCCCGTGCTTGTCGCGATCCCTGGACGTCTCCGGCGGTTCCCGATTCCCGATTCTCCATTCCCGATTCCCCAGCGCATGAGCCAACGCAAATACTTCGGCACCGACGGCATCCGCGGCCGGGTCGGGCAGGGGGCGATTTCCGCCGATTTCGTGATGCGCCTGGGCAATGCGCTGGGCCGCGTGCTGGTCGCCGGCGGCACCGCGCGGCCGACCGTGGTGATCGGCAAGGACACGCGCATCTCCGGCTACATGTTCGAGTCGGCGCTGGAGGCCGGGCTGGTCGCGGCCGGCGCCAACGTGCAGTTGCTCGGGCCGATGCCGACCCCGGCGGTGGCGTTCCTCACGCGCACCCTCGGCGCCGATGCCGGCATCGTCATCAGCGCCTCGCACAATCCGCACTACGACAACGGCATCAAGTTCTTTTCCGCACACGGCGAGAAGCTCGACGACGCCACCGAGCAGGCGATCGAGGCCGCGCTGGACGCACCGTTCGCCACCGTCGAGTCCGAGCGGCTGGGCAAGGCGATGCGCGCGCGCGAGGCGATCGGCCGCTACATCGAGTTCTGCAAGGCGAGCGTGCCGCGCGGCTTCGACCTGCGCGGGCTGAAACTGGTGCTGGACTGCGCGCACGGCGCGACCTACCACATCGCGCCGCTGCTGTTCCGCGAGCTGGGCGCGGAGGTGATCGCCATCGGCGCCGCGCCGGACGGGCTCAACATCAACGCCGGCGTCGGCTCGATGCACATCGACAACCTCGCCGCCAACGTGCGCGAGCATGGCGCGCACCTGGGCATCGCCTTCGACGGCGACGGCGACCGCGTGCTGATGGCCGACGACCAGGGCAACCCGGTCGACGGCGACGGCCTGCTGTACGTGCTGGCTTGCGGCTGGCAGGCCAGCGGTCGTTTGCACGGCCCGGTGGTCGGCACGCTGATGACCAACTATGGCCTGGAACGGGCGCTGGCCGCGTTGCAGGTGCCGTTCCTGCGCGCCAAGGTCGGCGACCGCTACGTGCACCAGGCGCTGGTCGAACAGGGCGGGGTGCTCGGCGGCGAGGCCTCCGGGCACATGCTGTGCCTGGACCGCGCCACCACCGGCGACGCCATCGTCAGCGCGCTGCAGGTGCTGGAAGTGCTCAAGCGCTCGCGGCAGACCCTGCGCCAGGCGCTGGCCGGGCTGCAGAAGGTGCCGCAGCAGACGATCAACGTGCGCCTGCAGCCGGGCGTGCGCCCGCTCGAGGCCGAGACCGTGAAGGCCGCGCTGGCCGCGGCGCAGGCGGCGGTGCAGGGGCGCGGGCGCGCCTTCCTGCGCGCCTCCGGCACCGAACCGGTGGTGCGGGTCACGGTCGAGGCCGACGATGCCGCGTTGATGCGGCAGACCCTCGACGCCCTGGCCGAGGCGGTCCGTGACGCGGCGTGAGTCGATCGCCATTGCCCTCTTCGTGATCGTCGCCAAGGCGGTCACGTTCTACCTGCTGTATCGCCTGCTGCGCTGAGCGCGGCGTTTGCTTCCTCTCACGAGATGACGGTTCCTGCCATGACTGCGCGCATTCCCACCCTCGACATCACCCGTTTCGACACCGACCGCGAGGCCTTCGTCGCCGAGCTGGGCGCGGCCTACCGCGAGTGGGGCTTCGCCGGCATCCGCAACCACGGCATCGCCCAGGCGCAGATCGACGCGGCCTACGACGTGTTCAAGGCGTTCTTCGCCCTCCCCGAGGAGACCAAGCGCACCTACCACCTGCCCGGCAGCGGCGGCGCGCGCGGCTATACCGCCTTCGGCGTGGAGACCGCCAAGGACTCCAAGCATTTCGACCTGAAGGAGTTCTGGCACATCGGCCGCGAGATCGCCGACGACTCCCCGTACCGCGCGGTGATGCCGCCGAACCTGTGGCCGAGCGAAGTGCCCGGCTTCCGCGCCCACGGCTACGGCCTGTACCAGGCGCTGGACCAGCTCGGCGCGCGCGTGCTGTCGGCGCTGGCCCTGCACATCGGCCTGCCCGAGCACTACTTCGTCGACAAGACCGATTCGGGCAACTCGATCCTGCGCCCGATCCACTACCCGCCGATCACCGCCGACGACATCCCCAACGTGCGCGCCGGCGCCCACGAGGACATCAACCTGATCACCTTGCTGGTCGGCGCCAGCGCCGCCGGCCTGGAAGTGAAGTCCAAGCAGGGCGAGTGGGTGCCGTTCACCTCCGACGCCGACACCATCGTGGTCAACATCGGCGACATGCTGCAGCGCCTGACCAACCACGTGTACCCCTCGACCACCCACCGCGTGGTCAACCCCCCGGGCGAGCAGGCGCGCCAGCCGCGCTACTCGGTACCGTTCTTCCTGCACCCGAACCCGGACTTCGTGATCGACGTGCTGCCGTCCTGCGTCAGCGCCGACAACCCCAGCCGCTATCCCGAGCCGATCACCGCGCAGGGGTATCTGGAGGAGCGGTTGCGCGAGATCAAGCTGAAGTAGCTGGGAATCGGGAATAGGGAGTGGGGAATCGGTAAAAGCGGGTTTCCGTGCCCAGTGTTGCTACAGGCCTTCGTCGGCTTGGAGGCGCGGCTGTTCCCATTCCCCTTTCCCGTTTCTCCATTCCCAGCCTCATTCCACACTCCTGATCCGATGCGAGCCGCGCCCCATCATCCGCAGCAGCAGGGCATTGGGCAGTAGTGCCGTCAGGCCGAGCAGGGCGCGGTAGACCGCGCCGGGGACCACCCGGACCTTGCCGCGTTCGGCGCCGTCGATGCCGGCGCGGGCCACCGCGGCGGTTTGCAGCCAGAGCCAGCGCGGCAGGGCGTTCATCTGTTCGCGGGTGCCGGTGACGTCGTGGAACTCGGACCAGGTGAAGCCTGGGCATAACGCGCAGACGCCGACGCCGCGGTCGGCGTTCTCCAGCGCCAGCGATTCGCTGAAGCGCAGCATGAAGCACTTCGCCGCCGCGTACAGGGTATGGCCGTCCGCGCCCGGCACCAGGGCGGCGAACGAGGCGACGTTGAGGATGCGGCCGTGGCCGCTGGCGCGCAGCGCCGGCAGCAGCCGCCAGGTCAGTTCGCACACGGCGCCGACCATCACCTGCAGGAATGCCGCGTGCACCGCCCAGTCCTGGGCGATGTAGCGGCCGGGCACGCCGTAACCGGCGTTGTTGACCAGGATCCGCACCGCCAGACCGCGCCGTTCGATCTCGGCCACCAGTGCGGCTGGCGCGGCCGGATCGGCCAGGTCCGCGACCAGTACCTCCACCGGCACCTGCGGCCGCAGTTCGGCGGCCAGCGCCTGCAACTGCGCCTCGCGGCGCGCGGTCAGGATCAGCGGCACGCCGCGGCGGGCGTATTCGCGGGCGATCTCGCGGCCGATGCCGCTGGAGGCGCCGGTGATCAGGGCGTAGCCGGGAAGCTGGGTCATGACGGTCTCTGGGTGTGGAGCGGGCGGCGTGGCGCAGGGCGGGGCAGGGGCGATGCCTGCCCTTGGCGGCGCATCGGCTATCCTCTCGGCACTTTTTCGCCGGAGATGCGCCGATGCGACGCAAGATCGTAGCCGGAAACTGGAAATTGCATGGCACCCGCCACTTCGCCGCCGACCTGGTGCGGGAGATCGTCACCGGGCTGCACGAGGCCGAGCACGACGTGGAGGTGGTGATCCTGCCGCCGCTGCCCTACCTGGGCGACCTGATCGAGCATTTCGAGGGCCGGCTGCTGCGCTTCGGCGCGCAGGACGTCAGCAGCAACGAGAAGGGCGCCTACACCGGCGAGGTGTCGGCGGCGATGCTGGTGGACGTGGGCGCCGACTATGGCCTGGTCGGGCATTCGGAGCGGCGCCAGTACCACCAGGAGAGCAGCGAGCTGGTCGCGCGCAAGTTCGCCGCCGCCATGCACGCCGGGCTGGTCCCGATCCTGTGCGTGGGCGAGACCCTGGAGCAGCGCGAGGCCGGGCGCACCGAGGCGGTCATCGCCGCGCAGCTGGCGCCGGTGCTGGATCTGGTCGGCGCCGAGGGCTTCGCCCGCGCGGTGGTGGCCTACGAGCCGGTCTGGGCGATCGGCACCGGCCGCACCGCCAGCCCGGCGCAGGCGCAGGCGGTGCACGCGTTCATCCGTGGCGAAGTGGCGGCGCGCGATGCTAGAATCGCGGATTCGTTGCCGATCCTGTATGGCGGCAGCGTCAAGCCCGACAACGCCGCCGAGCTGTTCGCGCAGCCGGATGTCGATGGCGGGCTGGTGGGCGGCGCCTCGCTGGTCGCCGCGGAATTCCTGGCCATCGTGCGAGCGGCGGCCACCTGTTGAGCGAACGGCCGCCGCTGGCGGCCGTTCGTCCCCCAAGTCGTACTGTCCGGACGGATTTCGAAATGCTGATGGTCATCCTCAATGTGGTCTACGTGCTGGTGGCGATCGCGATGATCGCGCTGATCCTGATGCAACGCGGCGCCGGTGCGGCGGCGGGTTCCGGGTTCGGCGCCGGCGCGTCCGGCACCGTGTTCGGATCGCGCGGCGCGTCCAACTTCCTGTCCAAATCGACCAAGTGGCTGGCGGTGGTGTTTTTCGCCATCAGCCTGTTCATGGCCTGGTACGCCGGCCACAGCGCGCGTCCGGCCGACGCCAATCTGGGCGTGATGTCGCAGTCGGCCACCCCGGCGCCGGCTGCGCCGGCCGGCGAACTGCAGGTCCCGCAGGCGCCGTCGGCCGCCGCCGCGGCGCCGGCTGCCGCCCCGGCCGCCCAGCAGGCGCCGCAAAAAGCGCAAGAAAAGTCGCCTGCCCCGTCGCAGAAAGACTGAAGGCGGTTACAATATGCTGCGCGGCGGGATTGCCGCGCAGGTTTTACGCAAGCCCAGGTGGCGGAATTGGTAGACGCACTACCTTGAGGTGGTAGCGACTTAGGTCGTAGGGGTTCGAGTCCCCTCTTGGGCACCATTGTTTGGCTACGGTTTCTGCGCGAAGGCATCACGCCCTCGCCCGGAGAATCGTCTATCCCATGCCTGCGCGGCACGCGTGCGGGCACAGGCAAGAGAGAATCGCGAGTGCTGGCCGAATATTTGCCGACCCTGCTGTTTCTGATCGTGGCCACCGGTATCGGCGTCGCGCTGATGCTGGTGGGACGGTTCCTCGGTCCCCGGCGTCCCGACCTGAAGAAGCTCTCGCCGTACGAGTGCGGCTTCGAGGCCTTCGAGGACGCGCGCATGAAGTTCGATGTGCGCTACTACCTGATCGCCATCCAGTTCATCGTCTTCGATCTGGAAATCATCTTCATCGTGCCGTGGACGCAGGTGTTCATGGACCTGGGCGCTCGCTCCCTGGTCACCATGGGACTGTTCGTCGGCATGCTGTTCCTCGGTTTTGTTTACGTGTGGAAGAAGGGAGCGCTGGAATGGGAGTGATTCAGACCCTGGATCGCCTGATGACCAACCCGATCCCGGAAGGGCGGGTGGACGACATCCTGCGTCCCGAAGGCGAAAACCCTCTGCTGGAAAAGGGCTACGTCACCACCAGCGTCGATGCGCTGCTGAACTGGGCGCGCACCGGCTCGATGTGGCCGATGACCTTCGGCCTGGCCTGCTGCGCGGTCGAGATGATGCACGCCGGCGCCGCGCGCCTGGACCTGGACCGCTACGGCGTGGTGTTCCGCCCGTCGCCGCGCCAGTCCGACGTGATGATCGTCGCCGGCACCCTGGTCAACAAGATGGCCCCGGCGCTGCGCAAGGTCTACGACCAGATGCCAGACCCGAAGTGGGTCATCTCGATGGGCAGCTGCGCCAACGGCGGCGGCTACTACCATTACTCGTATTCGGTGGTGCGCGGCTGCGACCGCATCGTGCCGGTGGACGTCTACGTCCCGGGCTGCCCGCCGACCGCCGAGGCCCTGGTCTACGGCATCCTGCAGTTGCAGAAGAAGATCTGGCGAACCCAGACCATCGCGCGCTGATTCCTCTTTCCTCGAGAGCACGCCAAGCCCCCATGGCAGAGCAAGCATCTTCCTTTAGCGACCGACTCGGCGCCCGTTTCCCCGGCAGCCAGGTCTTCGTGGCCCTTCCGCGCGGCGAAGTCACCCTGGAAGTGCCGGCCGACGCCTGGCACGCCACCTGCCTGGCGCTGCGCGACGAGTTCGGTTTCGAACAGCTGTCCGACCTGTGCGGCGTCGATTACCTCGGCTACGGCAGCGACGAGTGGGATACCTCCGACGTGTCCTCGCACGGCTTCAGCCGCGGCGTCGAAGGCAAGGCCGTGGGCCGTTTCGCCTGGGGTGAGTTCCCCAGCGGTGAGGCTGCCGGCGGCGCCCAGCCGTTGCCGGTCCCACAGCAGCGTTTCGCGGTGCTGGCGCAGCTGATTTCCTACCGCCACAACCAGCGTCTGCGCGTGCGTTGCTACGCGCCGAACGAAGACCTGCCGGTGGTGGCCTCGGTCACCGACATCTGGCCGGGCGCGAACTGGTTCGAGCGCGAGGCGTTCGACCTGTTCGGCGTGGTCTTCGCCGGGCACCCGGACCTGCGCCGCATCCTCACCGACTACGGCTTCGTCGGCCATCCGTTCCGCAAGGATTTCCCGCTGATCGGCAACGTCGAAGTGCGCTACGACGAAGAGAAGCAGCGCGTGATCTACGAGCCGGTGACCTCGGTGGAGCCGCGCGTGGGCGTGCCGCGCGTGATCCGAGACGATGCGCGCTACCAGACCGCGGCGGGCGAAGCACAGAAGGAGTCCGCCAAGTGAGCGAGTACCACCAGGCGCACGACGGGTTCGCCAGCAATCCTGCCGAAGCCAAGCAGGAAATCCGCAACTACACGATGAACTTCGGCCCGCAGCATCCGGCCGCGCACGGCGTGCTGCGCCTGATCCTGGAGATGGACGGCGAGACCGTGGTCCGCGCCGATCCGCACATCGGCCTGCTGCACCGTGGCACCGAGAAGCTGGCCGAGTCCAAGCCGTTCAACCAGTCGATCGGCTACATGGATCGCCTGGACTACGTGTCGATGATGTGCAACGAGCACGCCTACGTGCGCGCGATCGAGACCCTGATGGGGATCGAGGCGCCGGAGCGCGCGCAGTACATCCGCACCATGTTCGACGAGATCACCCGCATCCTGAACCACCTGATGTGGGTCGGCTCCAACGGCCTGGATCTGGGCGCGATGGCGGTGATGCTGTACGCGTTCCGCGAGCGCGAAGAGCTGATGGACGTCTACGAGGCGGTGTCGGGCGCGCGCATGCACGCGACCTACTACCGCCCGGGCGGCGTCTATCGCGACCTGCCGGACCGTATGCCCAAGTACCAGGAATCGCGCTGGCACAAGGGCAATGCGCTGAAGCGGCTCAACGCCGCGCGCGAAGGCTCGATGCTGGACTTCCTGGAGGAGTTCACCAACACCTTCCCGGCGCGCGTGGACGAGTACGAGACCCTGCTCACCGACAACCGCATCTGGAAGCAGCGCACCGTCGGCATCGGCGTGGTCACCCCGGAGCAGGCCTACGCCTGGGGCATGACCGGCGCCATGCTGCGCGGCTCGGGCATCGCCTGGGACCTGCGCAAGAAGCAGCCGTACGCCAAGTACGACAGCGTCGATTTCGACATTCCGCTCGGCACCAACGGCGACTGCTACGACCGCTACCTGGTGCGCGTGGCCGAGATGCGCGAGTCCAACCGCATCATCAAGCAGTGCGTGCAGTGGCTGAAGGCCAACCCGGGCCCGGTCATGGTCGAGAACTTCAAGGTGGCGCCGCCCAAGCGCGCCGAGATGAAGGACGACATGGAAGCGCTGATCCATCACTTCAAGCTGTTCAGTGAAGGCTACTGCGTGCCGGCCGGCGAGACCTACTGCGCGGTCGAGGCGCCGAAGGGCGAGTTCGGCTGCTACCTGATGTCCGACGGCGCCAACAAGCCGTTCCGCGTGCACCTGCGTGCGCCGGGCTTCGCCCATCTGTCGTCGATGGACGCGATCGTGCGCGGCCACATGCTGGCCGACGTGGTGGCGATGATTGGTACCTATGATCTGGTGTTTGGTGAGGTCGACCGATGAAGGCGACAGGTAATTTCGAAGCGGCGCGCGACGTCGATCCGATGGTGGTGCTGAGCGACAAGACGCGCGCGCACATCGATCACTGGCTGAGCAAGTTCCCGCCGGACCGCAAGCGTTCGGCGGTGCTGCAGGGCCTGCACGCCGCGCAGGAACAGAACGAGGGCTGGCTGACCGACGAACTGATCGCCGGCGTGGCCAAGTACCTGGAGCTGCCGCCGGTGTGGGCCTACGAGGTCGCCAGCTTCTACTCGATGTTCGAGACCGAGAAGGTCGGCCGCAACAACGTCGCGTTCTGCACCAACATCAGCTGCTGGCTCAACGGTGCCGAGGATCTGGTCGCGCACGCCGAGAAGAAGCTCGGCTGCAAGCTGGGCCAGTCCACCGCCGACGGCCGCGTCTACCTCAAGCGCGAGGAAGAGTGCCTGGCCGGTTGCGCCGGCGCACCGATGATGGTCATCAACGGCCACTACCATGAGCATCTGACCAAGGACAAGGTCGACGAATTGCTGGACGGGTTGGAGTAACGGCAATGGCACAGCATCCCCACGCCCCCACCGGTCCGGTCGGCCCCGCGCCGCAGCCGCACCAGGTGGTGTACACCACGCTGCACTACGACACCCCGTGGTCCTACGAGAGCTACCTGAAGACCGGTGGCTACGCCGCGCTGCGCAAGATCCTCGAAGAGAAGATCCCGCCGGAGCAGGTGATCGAGATGGTCAAACAGTCGAACCTGCGCGGCCGTGGCGGCGCCGGCTTCCCGACCGGCCTGAAGTGGTCGTTCATGCCCAAGGGCGCGCCGCAGAAGTACATCCTGTGCAACTCGGACGAGTCCGAGCCGGGCACCTGCAAGGACCGCGACATCCTGCGCTACAACCCGCATTCGGTAGTGGAGGGCATGGCCATCGCCTGCTACGCCACCGGCTCCACCGTGGGCTACAACTACCTGCGCGGCGAGTTCCACCACGAGCCGTTCGAGCATTTCGAGCAGGCCCTGGCCGACGCCTACGCCAATGGCTGGCTGGGCAAGGACATCCTCGGCAGCGGCATCGACATCGACATCTACGGCGCCCTCGGTGCCGGCGCCTACATCTGCGGCGAAGAGACCGCGCTGATGGAGTCGCTGGAAGGCAAGAAGGGCCAGCCGCGCTACAAGCCGCCGTTCCCGGCCAACTTCGGCCTGTACGGCAAGCCGTCGACGATCAACAACACCGAGACCTACGCGTCGGTGCCGGCGATCATCCGCAACGGCCCGGAATGGTTCCTGGGCTTGAGCAAGACCAAGAACGGCGGCCCGAAGATCTTCTCGGTGTCCGGCTGCGTGCAGAAGGGCGGCAACTTCGAAGTGCCGCTGGGCACCACCTTCGACGAACTGCTGGAAATGGCCGGCGGGCTGAAGCCGGGCCGCACCCTCAAGGGCGCGATCCCGGGCGGCGTGTCGATGCCGGTGCTGAAGGCCGAGCAGCTCAAAGACCTGCAGATGGACTACGACACCCTGCGCGCGCTGGGCACCGGCCTGGGCTCGGGCGCGATCGTGGTGCTCGACGACAGCGTGTGCTGCGTGAAGTTCGCCTGCCGCATCTCGCAGTTCTTCCACAAGGAGTCCTGCGGCCAGTGCACCCCGTGCCGCGAAGGTACCGGCTGGATGCATCGCGTGCTGGAGCGCATCGTCGCCGGCAAGGCCACGATGGAAGACCTGCACCAGCTGCGCACCGTCGCCGGGCAGATCGAAGGCCACACCATCTGCGCCTTCGGCGAAGCGGCGGCCTGGCCGATCCAGGGCTTCCTGCGCCAGTTCTGGGACGAATTCGAGTACTACATCGTCAACGGTCATTCGATGGTTGACGGCAAGAAGGTGGAGGCAGCCGCCGCATGAGCGCGCAACCCAACAATCCCGGCGCGACCCCCGCGGTCGTGCCGGAAGGCCATGTGACCGTCGAGATCGACGGCCAGTCGCTGGTCGTGCCCAAGGGCTCGATGATCATCCAGGCCGCCGACAAGGCCGGCATCCCGATCCCGCGCTTCTGCTACCACGAGAAGCTGCCGATCGCGGCCAACTGCCGCATGTGCCTGGTCGATGTCGAAAAGTCGCCCAAGCCGTCGCCGGCCTGCGCCACGCCGGTCATGGACGGCATGAAGGTGCAGACGCGCAGCGACAAGGCGCTGAAGTACCAGCGCAGCGTCATGGAATTCCTGCTGATCAACCATCCGCTGGACTGCCCGATCTGCGATCAGGGCGGCGAGTGCGAACTGCAGGACGTGTCGCTGGGCTACGGCCGTTCGGTCAGCCGCTTCAACGAGCGCAAGCGCGTGGTGCCGGACGAGGACATCGGGCCGCTGGTCGCCACCGAGATGACCCGCTGCATCCAGTGCACCCGCTGCGTGCGCTTCACCGCGGACATCGCCGGCACCTACGAGCTGGGCGGCATGTACCGCGGCGAGAACCTGCAGATCGGCACCTACGACGGCAAGCCGCTGACCACCGAGCTGTCCGGCAACGTGGTCGACGTGTGCCCGGTCGGCGCGCTGACCAACAAGGTGTTCCAGTTCCGCGCGCGGCCCTGGGAACTGGGGGCGCGCGAGTCGCTGGGCTACCACGACGCGATGGGCTCCAACCTGTTCCTGCACGTGCGCCGCGGCGAAGTGCTGCGCACCGTGCCGCGCGACAACGAAGCGGTCAACGAGTGCTGGCTGTCCGACCGCGACCGCTACTCGCACCAGGGCCTGTACGCCGAGGACCGCGCACTGCGGCCGATGCGCAAGGTCGACGGGCAGTGGCGCGAGGTGTCGTGGGCCGAAGGGCTGTCCGCCGCGAGCGAGATCCTCAAGGCCAACCGCGGCGACGCGCTGGGCGTGCTCGCGCATCCGTCCACCTCCAACGAGGAGGGCGCGCTGCTGGCGCGCCTGGCCGAGGGCCTGGACAGTGGCAACCTCGATCACCGCGTGTACAACCGCGACTTCTCCGATGCCGCGCTGGCCGAACCGTTCGCGCTGCCGCTGGCGGAGATCGAGCAGGCCGACGTGGTGGTGATCCTGGGCAGCAACCTGCGCCATGAACTGCCGCTGCTGCATGCACGCCTGCGCAAGGCGCGGATGCAGCGCCAGACCAAGGTGTATTCGATCAACCCGGTCGATTTCGACGTGGCCTTCGACCAGGCCGGCCGCCAGATCGTGGCGCCGTCGAAGTTCGCCGAGGCGCTGGCCGACGCCGCGCTGCGCGACGCGGTGCAGGGCGCCGGCCGTGCTGTGCTGATCGTCGGCGCGCTGGCCGAGAACCATCCGCAGGCCGCGGCGCTGCGTGCCGCCGCGCGCGACTTCGCCGCCGCCACCGGCGCGGCGCTGTGCCGCATCCCGCAGGGCGCCAACGCGCTGGGCCTGTCGCGCTACGGCGTGCTGCCGCGCGGTCGCAACGTCGCCGCGATGCTGGCCGAGCCGCGCAGCGCCTACGTGCTGTACGGCCTGGAGCCGGGCCTGGACTTCGCCGACGCCGCCGCCGCGCGCAGCGCGCTGGCCGGCGCCAAGGTGGTGGCGTTCAGCCACTTCGCCTGCGCCTCCACCCGCGACGTGGCCGATGTGATCCTGCCGATCGGCGCGCTGCCGGAAATCGAGGCGACGCTGACCAACCTCAACGGCAGCGACCAGCGCACCCGCGCCGGCGGCAAGCTGCCGGGCGAGGCCCGCGAGGGCTGGCGCGTGCTGCGTGCGCTCGGCGGCGAGCTGGGCCTGCCCGGCTTCGAGTTCATCGACCTGGCCGGGCTACGCGACGGCCTGCAGCCGCGCGAGGTCGCCGCGGCGAGCTCGGCGCAGCCGGCACGCCAGGACGAGGGCCTGGAACTGGCCGCCAGTCCGGCGATCTACCGCACCGATGCGGTGGTGCGCCGCGCGCAGGCGCTGCAGCAGCATCCGCTGAACCGCGCGCCGGGCATTGCGCTGCATCCGGACGAGGCGGCGCGCCTGGGCCTGAGCGACGGGCAGATGGTCAAGGTCGGCACCGCGGCGGGTAGCGCCACGTTGCCGCTGGCGACGGACAAGCGGGTCGCGCCGGGCGCGGCCTGGATCGAAACGGGCCACGGCGCGACCGCGCCGCTGGGCGCCGGTCGGGTGACGGTGGTGGCTGCATGAACGAGATGCTGTTGAACGTGGTCGATCCGCTGCACCAGTGGTTCCTCGGCCTGGGCGCCCTCGGCGTGGTCCTGTGGATCGTGCTGAAGATCCTGCTGATCGCCATGCCGGTGATCATCGCGGTGGCGTTCTACGTGGTCTGGGAGCGCAAGCTGATCGGCTGGATGCACGTGCGCCACGGGCCGATGTACGTGGGCATGGGCATCTTCCAGGCCTTCGCCGACGTCTTCAAACTGCTGTTCAAAGAAATCATCCAGCCCAGCAGCTCGCACAAGGCGATGTTCGTGATCGCGCCGCTGATCACCCTGGCGCCGGCCTTCGCCGCCTGGGCGGTGGTGCCGTTCGACGCCAAGCTGGTGCTGTCCAACGCCAACGCCGGCCTGCTGTACCTGCTGGCGATGACCTCGCTGGGCGTGTACGGCATCATCCTGGCCGGCTGGGCGTCCAACTCCAAGTACGCCTTCCTGGGCGCGATGCGCTCGGCGGCGCAGGTGGTCAGCTACGAGATCGCGATGGGCTTCGCCCTGGTCGGCGTGATGATCGCGGCCGGCAGCCTGAACCTGAGCACGATCGTGCAGGCGCAGGCCGGCAGCTCCGGGTTCTTCGACTGGTTCCTGATCCCGCTGTTCCCGCTGTTCATCGTGTACTGGGTGTCCGGCGTGGCCGAGACCAACCGCGCGCCGTTCGACGTGGTCGAAGGCGAGTCGGAAATCGTCGCCGGCCACATGGTCGAGTATTCGGGCGGTGCGTTCGCGCTGTTCTTCCTGGCCGAATACGCCAACATGATCCTGGTCAGCTTCCTGGTCTCGATCTTCTTCCTGGGCGGCTGGCTGAGCCCGATCCAGGGCTGGGTCACCGCGGACATCTCGCCGTGGGTCAACTGGATCTGGACCGGCGGCTGGCCGTGGCTGCTGATGAAGGTGCTGTTCTTCGCCAGCGCGTACATCTGGTTCCGCGCCAGCTTCCCGCGCTACCGCTACGACCAGATCATGCGCCTGGGCTGGAAGGTGTTCATCCCGCTGACGATCGTGTGGATCGCGGTGACGGCATTGATGGTGTTCTACGGCGTGATCCAGAAGGGCGTGTAAGCGATGAATAAAATCACCCATTACTTCAAGAGCCTGCTGCTGCTCGAGCTGCTCGGCGGCCTGTGGCTGACCTTGAAGTACACGTTCCGTCCCAAGTACACCGTGCTGTACCCGATGGAGAAGTTCCCGCAGTCGCCGCGCTTCCGCGGTCTGCACGCGCTGCGCCGCTATCCCAACGGCGAAGAGCGCTGCATCGCCTGCAAGCTGTGCGAGGCGGTGTGCCCGGCGCTGGCGATCACCATCGACTCGACCAAGCGCGAGGACGGCACCCGCCGCACCACCCGCTACGACATCGACCTGTTCAAGTGCATCTACTGCGGCTTCTGCGAGGAAAGCTGCCCGGTGGATTCGATCGTGGAGACCCAGGTGCTGGAGTACCACTTCGAAAAGCGCGGCGAGAACATCGTCACCAAGCCGCAGTTGCTGGCGATCGGAGACCGGCTCGAGGCCGAGATCGCCGAGCGCCGCGCTGCCGACGCTCCCTTCCGCTGAGGTTCCGAAATGGATTGGGTCAATATCGCTTTCTGGATCTTCGCCACCATCGCCGCGGTCGCCGCCGGCGCGGTGATCAGCGTGCGCAACCCCGTGTACGCAGTGCTGTGCCTGATCCTGACGTTCTTCTCCATCGCCTGCGTGTGGCTGCTGGTGGGCGCCGAGTTCCTCGGCGTGACCCTGGTGCTGGTCTACGTCGGCGCTGTGATGGTGCTGTTCCTGTTCGTGGTGATGATGCTGGACATCGACACCGCCCGCATGCGCGAAGGCTGGGTGCGCTACCTGCCGGTGGGCCTGGTGGTGGCAGTGGCGATGCTGGTGCAGATGGTCACCCTGATCGGCGTGAAGGCGCGCAGCGCGGCGCCGTTCCCGGCCGACAACGCCGCGGCGCAGGCCGCCGACACCTCCAACATCACCTGGCTGGCCAAGACCCTGTTCACCCAGTTCCTGCTGCCGTTCGAGTTCGCCGCGATCATCCTGACCGTGGCGGTCGTGGCCGCGGTGATGCTGACCCTGCGCAAGCGCACCGGCATCAAGACCCAGAACCCGGGCGACCAGTCGCGGGTCAAGGCCGGCGACCGTCTGCGCATGGTCAAGATGGCCGCCGAAAAGCCCACGCTCCACACTCCGCCGGCATCGCAGGAGGGCCAGCCATGATCTCCCTAGGCCATCTGCTGGCGCTCGGCGCGGTGCTGTTCTGCATCGCCCTGGCCGGCATTTTCCTCAATCGCAAGAACGTCATCGTGCTGCTGATGTCGATCGAGCTGATGCTGCTGTCGGTCAACATCAACTTCGTCGCCTTCTCGCGCGAGCTCGGCGACGCCGCCGGCCAGTTGTTCGTGTTCTTCATCCTGACCGTGGCCGCGGCCGAAGCCGCCATCGGCCTCGCGATCCTGGTGACGCTGTTCCGTACCCGCCACACGATCAATGTGGCCGAAGTCGATTCGCTGAAGGGCTGACCTGCAGATGGAAATTACGCTCTCCAAGAGTCTGCTGATCGCGGTGGTGCTGGCCCCGCTGGTCGGCAGCATCATCGCCGGCCTGTTCGGCCGTCAGGTCGGCCGCAAGGGCGCGCAGTTCGCCACCATCCTCGGCGTCGCGGTCAGCTGCGCGCTGTCGTGCTGGACCCTGTACCAGCTGGTCGGGCAGGGCGCCTCGCCGTTCAACCAGAACCTCTACACCTTCTTCGAGGTCGGCCACTATTCGGCCCACGTCGGCTTCATGGTCGACCGCCTGACCGCGATGATGATGGTGGTGGTGACCTTCGTGTCGCTGCTGGTGCACATCTACACCATCGGCTACATGGCCGACGATCCGGGCTACCAGCGCTTCTTCAGCTACATCTCGCTGTTCACCTTCTCGATGCTGAGCCTGGTGATGAGCAACAACTTCCTGCAGCTGTTCTTCGGCTGGGAAGCGGTGGGCCTGGTGTCGTACCTGCTGATCGGCTTCTGGTTCAAGCGCCCGACCGCGGTGTTCGCCAACATGAAGGCGTTCCTGGTCAACCGCGTCGGCGACTTCGGCTTCATCCTCGGCATCGCCGGCGTGCTGCTGTGGTTCGGCACGCTGGACTACGCCAGCGTGTTCGCCAATGCCACCGCGGTGCTGGGCAGCGATGCCGCCGGCGGTCTGGCCCAGGTGCAACTGTTGCCGGGCCATGCCTGGAATGTCTCCACCATCATCTGCGTGTGCCTGTTCATCGGCGCCATGGGCAAGTCGGCGCAGGTGCCGCTGCACGTGTGGCTGCCGGACTCGATGGAAGGCCCGACCCCGATCTCGGCACTGATCCACGCCGCGACCATGGTCACCGCCGGCATCTTCATGGTGGCGCGCATGTCGCCACTGTTCGAACTGTCGCAGACCGCGCTGAACTTCGTGCTGGTCGTCGGCGCCACCACCGCGTTCTTCACCGGCCTGATCGGCATCGTGCAGAACGACATCAAGCGCGTGGTCGCCTACTCGACGCTGTCGCAGCTGGGCTACATGACCGTGGCGCTGGGTGTGTCGGCGTACTCGGCCGCGGTGTTCCACCTGATGACCCACGCCTTCTTCAAGGCGCTGCTGTTCCTGGCGGCCGGCTCGGTGATCATCGGCATGCACCACGAGCAGGACATGCGCAAGATGGGCGGCCTGCGCAAGTACATGCCGATCACCTACTGGACCAGCGTCATCGGTACCCTGGCGCTGGTCGGCACCCCGTTCTTCGCCGGCTTCTACTCCAAGGACACCATCATCGAGGCGGCGCAGCACCACGCGCATACCTCGCATGGCTGGATCGCGACCTACGGCTACTGGGCCGTGCTCGGCGGCGTGCTGATCACCAGCTTCTACAGCTTCCGCCTGCTGTTCCTGACCTTCCACGGCCAGGAGCGCTTCCGCGATGCGCATGCGCACCACGATGCGCATCATGACGACGCCCACGGTGCGCATGCCCACGACGATCACGCACACGACGATCACGGCCACGGCCACCACGGCGCGCATGAACCGCACGAGTCGCCGTGGGTGGTGACGGTGCCGCTGATCCTGCTGGCGATCCCGTCGATCGCGATCGGCTTCTTCACCATCGGCCCGATGCTGTTCGGTACCGACTGGGCGGGGCACCATGCCGCGGCGGCGATCAAGGGCCAGGCGGTCAGCTTCTTCACCGGCATCGTCGACTTCTACGATCCGGCGCGCGACACCGTCGGCGCGCTGGCCGAGGAGTTCCACGGCCCGGTCGCGTTCGCCCTGCACGGCCTGACCCAGCCGCCGTTCTTCCTGACCCTGGCCGGTTTCGCCCTGGCGTGGATCCTGTACCTGTGGAAGCCGGAACTGGCGGCGAAGGCGCGCAAGACCTTCTCGGTGCCGGTGTGGATCCTCGAGAACAAGTACGGTTTCGACAAGCTCTGGATCGGCGGTTTCGCCAGCGGCGGCGTGCGCCTGGGCAAGGTGTCGCGCGCGGTGGATACGCATGTCGTGGACGGCGTCATGGTCAACGGCACCGCACGCGTGATCGACCTGGCGGCCAATCTGCTGCGTCGCACGCAATCCGGTTTCCTCTATCACTACGCCTTCGCGATGATCGTCGGTCTCATTGCCCTGCTGGGCGTGCTGATGCATTTCTGGCGTTGACCTGTACGGAATAAGAACACGTGTCGAACTGGCCTCTACTCTCCATCCTGATCTGGCTGCCGATCATCGGCGGCGCCCTGGTGCTCGCCCTGCGTGATGCGCGTGCGGCGCGCTGGGCGTCGCTGCTGGTGGCGTTGCTGACCTTCGCGCTCAGCGTGCCGCTGCTCACCGGTTTCGACTACGCCAGCGACGCGCTGCAGTTCGTCGAGACACATGCCTGGATCCCGGCATACGACATCGGCTACAACCTCGGCGCCGACGGCATCGCGGTGGCGCTGATCGTGCTGACCACGCTGGTCACGGTGCTGGCGCTGATCGGCGCGTGGACCTCGATCGACAAGCGCGTCAACCAGTACGTGGCCGCGTTCCTGATCCTGGAAGGCGTCACCGTCGGCATCTTCTCCGCCACCGACGCGATGTTGTTCTACGTGTTCTTCGAGGCGATGCTGATCCCGATGTTCCTGATCATCGGCATCTGGGGCGGCCCGCGCCGCATCTACGCCGCGGTCAAGTTCTTCCTGTACACCTTCCTCGGCTCGGTGCTGATGCTGGTCGGGTTGATCTACCTGTACCTGAAGGGCGGCAGCTTCCAGCTCGCCGACCTCTACCAGCTGTCGCTGACCTCGAAGGAGCAGACCTGGCTGTTCTTCGCCTTCCTGATCGCCTTCGCGGTCAAGGTGCCGATGTTCCCGGTGCACACCTGGCTGCCGGACGCGCACGTGGAAGCGCCGACCGCCGGTTCGGTGATCCTGGCGGCGATCGCGTTGAAGATCGGCGGTTACGGCTTCCTGCGCTTCAACCTGCCGATCCTGCCCGACGCCAGCAACGAGTGGGCGTGGCTGGTGATCGCGCTGTCGCTGATCGCGGTGATCTATGTCGGCCTGGTCGCCCTGGTCCAGGACGACATGAAGAAGCTGATCGCCTACTCGTCGATCGCGCACATGGGCTTCGTCACCCTCGGCACCTTCGTCGCCTTCGCCCTGGTCGGCTTCGGCAGCACCGATGCGGCCCGGCTGGGACTGCAGGGCGCGATGGTGCAGATGATCTCGCACGGTTTCGTGTCCGGCGCGATGTTCTCCTGCGTCGGCGTGCTGTACGACCGCATGCACACCCGCCGCATCGCCGACTACGGCGGCGTGGTCAACGTGATGCCGTGGTTCGCGACCTTCGCGATGCTGTTCTTCATGGCCAATGCGGGCCTGCCGGGCACCAGCGGCTTCGTCGGCGAGTTCATGGTCATCATGGCCAGCTTCCAGGCGCACCCGCTGCTGGCCTTCGGCGCGGCGACCACCCTGGTGATCACCGCCGCCTACACCCTGTGGCTTTACAAGCGCGTGTTCTTCGGCGAGGTCGCCAATGCGCACGTGGCCGAGCTGAAGGACATCAACGGCCGCGAGGCGCTGGTGCTGGGCGTGTTCGCGCTCGGCGTGCTCGCCCTGGGCCTGTATCCGAAGCCGTTGACCGACCTGATGGAGCCCTCGATCGCGAAGCTGGCGGCGCAGATCGCCACCAGCAAGCTGTAAGCGGCCGTCGAGCGTATTGATTCCAGAGATTTGATGATGACCACCCCTGCGCTGCTGCCTCTGACCACCGTCGACCTGCCGCCCCTGCTGCCCGAGCTGGTGCTGACCGCCGGTGCCTTCTTCCTGCTGATGCTCGATCTGTTCATCAGCGAGCGCAACAAGGCCTGGACCCACATCGTCTCGGTGGCGATCCTGGTCGCGGTGTTCGCGATGCTGCTGGCCGGCGTGGGCGGGCAGGGCGAGGTGTTCAACGGCATGTTCGTGCGCGATGCCGCCGCCGACGTGATGAAGACGGTGATCGTGGGCCTCAGCGCGCTGACCCTGATCTATGGCTGGAGCTACCTGCGCGAGCGCAAGCTGTACCAGGGCGAGATCCCGGTGCTGGTGCTGTTCGCCACGGTCGGCATGATGATCCTGGTCTCGGCCGGCAGCCTGCTGATGGTCTACCTGGGCCTGGAACTGCTGGCGCTGTGCTCCTACGCGCTGGTCGCTTCCAACCGCGACAACGGCATGGCCACCGAAGCGGCGATGAAGTACATCGTGCTCGGTTCGCTGGCCTCCGGCCTACTGCTGTACGGCATGTCGCTGATCTACGGCGCCACCGGCACGCTGAGCCTGAGCGGCATCCACGAGGCGATCGGCAACGGCCGCGAGCACATGCTGCTGCTCACCGGCACCGTGTTCATGATCGCCGGCGTCGCCTTCAAGCTCGGCGCCGCGCCGTTCCACATGTGGCTGCCGGACGTCTACCAGGGCGCCCCGGCGCCGATCGCGCTGTTCATCAGTTCGGCGTCCAAGCTGGCCGCGTTCGGCATGGCCTACCGCCTGCTGGAAGTGGGCGTGGGCCCGCTGGCGGCGCAGTGGCACTGGGTGATCGGCGGCCTGGCGGCGCTGTCGCTGGTGGTCGGCAACCTGATGGCGGTGGCGCAGAGCAATCTCAAGCGCATGCTGGCGTATTCCACGGTCTCGCACATCGGCTTCCTGCTGCTGGGCGTGGCCGGCGGCGGCGAGCGCGGCTATGCGGCGGCACTGTTCTACGCGATCTGCTATGCGGTGATGTCCACCGCCTCGTTCGGCGCGATCATCGCGTTGTCGCGCAAGGGCTTCGAGGCCGAGAACATCGACGACTTCAAGGGCCTGAACGCGCGCAACCCGTGGATGGCGCTGCTGGTGCTGTGCATCATGGCCTCGCTGGCCGGCGTGCCGCCGTTCCTGGGCTTCTGGGCCAAGCTGGCGGTGCTGGGCGCGGTCGTCGCGGTGCCCGACCAGAACCTGTGGTGGACCGGCCTGGCGGTGCTGTCGGTGCTGTGCGCGGTGATCGGCGCGTTCTACTACCTGCGCGTGATCAAGGTGATGTATTTCGACGAGCCGGTCGGCACGCCGCTGCCGGCCAACGACGACCGCGTGCTGGGCGTGGCGCTGGGCGTCAACGCGCTGGGCCTGCTGGCCTTCGGCCTGGCCTGGAGCCCGCTGATGGCGTGGTGCCAGCGCGCCTTCGCGCACCTGGCCTGATCGCGAAAGGGCGGTTTTCCCGCTGTTTTCCGCCAACGCCGCCGCAAGGCGGCGTTGGCGTTTTTGCATTCGGCGATGCGATTGTTGTTTCGTTTTCCATCGTGTGCGGTTATCATGGCGTCCTTCGAACGGCAGCGTCGCTACCGCATCGAGATGAAAATCAGGGCTTGCAATCGACGCACTGATTCTTCATAATTCCGCTTCTGCTGCGGGGTGGAGCAGTCTGGCAGCTCGTCGGGCTCATAACCCGAAGGTCGCAGGTTCAAATCCTGCCCCCGCTACCATCTTTGTCTGCAGCGGCAACCAGTGCATCGGTTGTCTGCGGCAGGGAAGTTTGGGCTTCGCGATGACGCATGTTCCCGTCGTCGCAACCGGAATCCAGCGTGACCGGAGTTTTACCGGACAAGGGGCCCAGAGGGCCCTTTGTCGTTTCCGGGGTCCGGGAAATGCACGCAATCGACTTTTCAACCTTTTCAGATGCAAGGCAGGCTGTGAGCGACAAGGCAAACGAAATCGCGACTCTGCTGGGCCCGACCGTGGACGCGTTGGGCCTGGAACTGCTGGGCGCGGAATATCTTCCGGCCCCCGGCGGCGCCACGCTGCGCCTGTACATCGACGTGCCGCTGGCCGAGCAGCCCGAACGCGTGGTCAATATCGACGACTGCGAGCGGGTCAGCCGCGAGGTCTCGGCGCAACTGGACGTGGAAGACCCGATCAGCGGCAACTACACGCTGGAAGTGTCCTCGCCGGGCGTGGACCGGCCGCTGTTCAGCGCCGAACAGTTTTCCCGTCACCTCGGCGAATCGGCCAAGGTGGTGTTGAAGCTGCCGCAGCAGGGCCGTCGTCGCTTGCAGGGGCGCATCGTGCAGGCCGACGCCGCTGCCGGCCGCATCATCTTCGAGGTCGACGGCGCCGAACTGGCGGTGGACTTCGACAACATCGACAAGGCGCGGATCATGCCCGACTGGGCGGCGCTGGGTCTGGCGCCGACCAAGCCGGGCAAGGGCCCGAAGCCGGCCGGCAAGAACGCAAAATCCAATAAGAAACCATCCAACGAACCGGCGGCCGACGAGGCTGCGCGCGGAGCGAAAGAATGAGCAAGGAACTGTTGCTGGTAGTCGACGCGGTGGCCAACGAAAAGGGCGTGCCGCGCGAAGTGATCTTCGACGCGATCGAGGCCGCATTGGCGTCGGCGGCGAAGAAGCGCTACCCCGACCAGGACGTGCTGACGCGCGTCACCATCGACCACAAGGACGGCACCTACGAAACCTTCCGGCGTTGGGAAGTGGTGGCCGACGATGTGGTGATGGAATCGCCCGACCGGCAGATCCGCCTGATGGACGCGGTCGACGAGGCCGAGGGCGTGGACGTCGGCGACTACATCGAAGAGCAGATCGAGAACCCGGACTTCGGCCGCATCGCCGCGCAGGCCGCCAAGCAGGTGATCGTGCAGCGCGTACGCGAGGCCGAGCGCCAGCAGGTGGTGGACGCGTGGAAGGATCGCGTCGGCGAGCTGGTCACCGGCGTGGTCAAGCGCGCCGAGCGCGGCAACATCTACGTGGACCTGGGCGGCAACGCCGAGGCCTTCATCCCCAAGGACAAGGGCATTCCGCGCGACGTGCTGCGCGCCGGCGACCGCGTGCGCGGCTACCTGGCCGAAGTGCGTTCGGAGCCGCGTGGCCCGCAGCTGTTCATCAGCCGCGCCGCGCCGGAATTCATGATCGAGCTGTTCAAGCTGGAAGTGCCGGAAGTGGGCCAGGGCCTGGTCGAGATCAAGGCCTGCGCACGCGATCCGGGCGACCGCGCCAAGATCGCGGTGCTGGCGCACGACACCCGCACCGATCCGATCGGCGCCTGCATCGGCATGCGCGGTTCGCGCGTGCAGGCGGTGTCCAACGAGCTCAACGGCGAGCGCGTGGACATCGTGCTGTGGAACGACAACCCGGCCAACTTCGTCATCAACGCGATGGCGCCGGCCGAGGTGCAGTCGATCATCGTCGATGAAGAGAAGCACTCGATGGACCTGGCGGTGGCGGAAGACCGCCTGGCCCAGGCGATCGGCAAGGGCGGCCAGAACGTGCGCCTGGCCAGCCGCCTGACCGGCTGGCAGCTCAACGTGATGACCGCCGAGCAGGTCGCGGCCAAGTCCGAGGCCGAGCAGGCCGTGGCCCGCCAGCTGTTCATGGACAAGCTGGAAGTGGACGAGGAGATCGCCGCGATCCTGGTCGCCGAGGGCTTCAACTCGGTCGAGGAAATCGCCTACGTGCCGGTCGGCGAGTTGCTGGCGGTGGAAGGCTTCGACGAGGACATCGTCGAGGAATTGCGCGCGCGTGCCCGCGACGCGCTGCTCAACGAGGCGCTGGCCGCCGAGGAGAGCGACGACGACGGTGTGCCGGCGGCGGACCTGCTGTCGCTGCCGGGCATGGACGAAGCCACCGCCTACGCGCTGGCCGGCCATGGCGTACGTACCAGCGAGGACCTGTCGGATCTGGCTGCCGACGAAATCCTCGAGTTCGGCATCGAGGACCTGGACAAGGACCGCGCCGCGGCCCTGATCCTGGCCGCCCGCGCCGAGGAGATCGCCCGCCTGGAGCGCGGCGAATGAGTCAGCGATGAATGCCGCCCTGACCCGATCAGGGCTTAGAATCCGCGCTACCTTCGCACGCGGCGAGGGGGCGCCAACCAGATCATAGGATCCGAATGTCGCAGCAAACCACCATCCGCAAGCTGGCCGAACTGGTGAACACGCCGGTCGAGAAACTGCTGGTTCAACTGGCTGACGCCGGGATGAAGTTCAGCGGTCCCGATCAGGTCGTCACCAGCACCGAAAAGATGAAGCTGCTGGGCTTCCTGCGCCGTACCCACGGCAAGACCGACAAGCCGGTCGAGGAAGAGGCCCAGGCGGCGCCGAAGAAGATCACCCTGAACCGGCGCAAGCTGCAGGAAGTGACGGTCAGCGCCGGGCGCAGCAAGACCACGGTCAACGTCGAGGTCCGGCAGAAGCGCACCTACGTGAAGTCGGCCGAGGACCTGGCCGCCGAGCGTGCGGCGCCGTCCGCGGGCGGACGGGTGGACGACGAGCGCGCCGAGATCCTGCGCAAGCTGGAGGAATCCAAGCAGCGCAATCTGGCCGAACAGCAGAAGCTCGCCGAGCAGGACCGCGCGCGCGCCGAGGAAATCGAGCGCAAGCGCAAGGCCGAGCAGGAAGCGCGCGAGCGTGCCGAGGCCGAGCAGCGTGCGGCCCAGGCCGCGCTGGACGCCGAGTCGGCGCCGCCGGCTGCGGCGCCGTCCGCGCCTGCCGCCGACCGCAACGCCCCCGCCGCCGCGCCGCGCGCGCCGCGTCCGCCGATGGCGCCGCGTCCGGCCGGCGCCGCGCATCCGGCCAAGCCGGCCGCGCCGCGCAGCGACGACCGCAACAATGCCAACAACAAGCACAAGACCCGCGGCTCGCACGTGATGGTTGCCGGGGTCGAGGACGACGACAGCACCAGCCGCTTCGCCGGCCAGCTGCATCTGTCCGCGGCCGACCGCGCGCGCCGTTCCAACGTGCGCGGCAAGCCGCGCGGTGGCAGCCACAGCGGCGGCCGTCGCCAGGCCGAGCCGTCGCGCAGCGGCGGCGGCGCGCACGGCTTCGAGCGTCCGACCGCACCGGTGGTGCGCGAAGTGGCGATCGGCGACACCATCACCGTGGCCGACCTGGCGCAGAAGCTCGCGCTGAAGGGCGGCGACGTGGTCAAGGCGCTGTTCAAGATGGGCGTGATGGCCACCATCACCCAGACCATCGACCACGACACCGCCGCGCTGGTCACCGAGGAACTCGGCCACAAGCCGGTGCGTGCGGGCAGTGCCGACGCCGAGGACGCGCTGCTGGCGCACACCGAGGACGCGCAGGGCGAGAAGCTGCCGCGGCCGCCGGTGGTCACCATCATGGGCCACGTCGACCACGGCAAGACCTCGCTGCTGGACTACATCCGCCGCACCAAGGTCGCCTCCGGCGAAGCCGGCGGCATCACCCAGCACATCGGCGCGTACCACGTCGAGACCGACCGCGGCGTCATCAGCTTCCTGGATACCCCGGGCCATGCCGCGTTCACCTCGATGCGCGCGCGCGGCGCCAAGCTCACCGACATCGTGGTGCTGGTGGTCGCGGCCGACGACGGCGTGATGCCGCAGACGGTCGAGGCGGTCAAGCATGCGAAGGCGGCCGGCGTGCCGCTGATCGTGGCGGTCAACAAGATCGACAAGTCCGGCGCCGATCCGCTGCGGGTCAAGAACGAGCTGCTGGCGCAGGACGTGGTCGCCGAAGAATTCGGTGGCGACACCCAGTTCGTCGAACTCTCGGCCAAGACCGGCCAGGGCATCGACGTGCTGCTGGACGCGATCTCGCTGCAGGCCGAAGTGCTGGAGCTGCGGGCAGTGGCCGAAGGCCGCGCCAGCGGCGTGGTGATCGAGTCCTCGCTGGACAAGGGCCGCGGCCCGGTGGCGACGGTGCTGGTGCAGCAGGGCGCGCTGAAGAAGGGCGACTACCTGGTGTGCGGCATCCAGTACGGCCGCGTGCGTGCGCTGTTCGACGAGACCGGCAAGCAGCCCGATTCGGCGGGTCCGTCGATCCCGGTGCAGGTGCTGGGCCTGTCCGGCGTGCCGGATGCCGGCGACGACTTCGTGGTCGTCGACGACGAGCGCCTGGCCAAGGACGTGGCGCAGCAGCGCGAGACCAAGCGCCGCGAGTCGCGCCTGGTGTCCTCGGCGGGCAGCCGCATGGAAGACATCATGTCGCAGCTCGGCAAGGGCGAAGGCCAGCTGTCTCTGAACCTGGTGATCAAGGCCGACGTGCAGGGTTCGGTGGAAGCGCTGAAGCAGTCGCTGACCGCGCTGTCCAACGAGCAGATCCGCATCAACGTGATCCACTCCGGCGTGGGCGGCATCACCGAGTCCGACGCGAATTCGGCGCTGGCCTCCAAGGCCACGGTGATCGGCTTCAACGTGCGTGCCGACGCCTCGGCGCGGCGCATCATCGAGACCAACGGCATCGACCTGCGGTACTTCTCGATCATCTACGACGTGATCGACCAGGTGAAGCAGGTGGCGTCCGGCCTGCTGGGCGTGGAGATCCGCGAAGAGATCATCGGTATCGCCCAGGTGCGCGACGTGTTCCGCAGCTCCAAGTTCGGCGCCGTCGCCGGCTGCATGGTCGTGGAGGGCGTGGTCAAGCGCAACAAGCCGATCCGCGTGCTGCGCGACAACACCGTGGTGTTCGAGGGCGAGCTGGAATCGCTGCGTCGCTTCAAGGAGAACGTCGACGAAGTGCGCAACGGCACCGAGTGCGGTATCGGCGTGAAGGCCTACAACGACGTCAAGGCCGGCGACCAGATCGAGTGCTTCGAGCGCATCGAAGTGCAGCGTACGCTGTAAGAGCCGGGAATCGGGAATCGGGATTGGGGAATGGGAGGAGCGGGGCGCTGCAGGTGCGTCGCTCGTCCCAGACCCTTCCCGATTTCTTTATTCCGAACAGAGAGATTTTCGCTATGCCCACCAAATCCTTTCACCGTACCGATCGCGTGTCCGCGCAGATCCGGCGCGACCTTGGCACGATCGTGCATGCGGCCGTGCGCGATCACGGCCTGCCGTCGGTCAGCGTGTCCGACGTCGAGGTCACCCGCGATCTGGCCCATGCCAAGGTGTTCGTCACCGCGTTGATGCAGGAACGCTCGGCCGAGGCGGTCAAGGGCCTGAAGGAGCTGGCGCCGCAACTGCGCAGCGAGCTGGCGCGGGCGATGAAGCTGCGCCACGTGCCCGAACTGCATTTCCACTACGACGATTCGGTCGATCGCGGCGAGCGCATCGACAATCTGCTGCGCGACATGCCGGAACTGCAGCAGGAGCAGGACGACGGCGGCCCTGCCGCCGACGACGCCGACACGGCGCCGCGCAAGGACTGAGTCCGCTGCCGACGCCGCGGCGTCGGCGTCCAGTGTTCGAGTGCGGGCGCCCAACGCGAGCGTCCGTTTCGCAGTCGCGATCGCGGCGCTCTTTCATCCGTCTGGCGTCACGCTGTTCCATGCGTGCCGTTCGCCCGCGCCATGCCGGGGTCGGATCCGCCAATCCCGAATCCCCAATCCCGAATCCCCGCCCAACCCCCCATGCCCGTCTTCGGCCCGCGCCTGCCTCGTATCGTCTTCCGTCGCCTCGACGGCATCGTGCTGCTCGACAAGCCGATCGGCATGAGTTCCAACGCGGCGCTGCAGGCGGCGCGGCGGCTGTTCCGTGCGGAGAAGGGCGGTCACACCGGCAGCCTGGATCCGCTCGCCACCGGCCTGCTGCCGCTGTGCTTCGGCGAGGCGACCAAGCTGGCCGGGCTGCTGCTCGGCTCGGCCAAGGCCTACGAGGCAGAGGTCGTGCTCGGCATCACCACCGACAGCGACGATGCCGAGGGCGCGGTGCTGCGCACCCGACCGGTGCCGCCGCTGGACGCAGCGACCCTGGAGGCGGCGCTGGCACCGCTGCGCGGGCGTATCCGCCAGCGCGCGCCGATCTACTCGGCGCTCAAGCAGGGTGGCGAGCCGCTGTACGTCAAGGCGCGCCGCGGCGAGGCGATCGAGGCGCCGGAGCGCGAGGTCGAGGTGCATGCGATCGACGTGCTCGCCCACGCCGGCGACCGCCTGCGTCTGCACGTGGCCTGCGGGTCCGGCACCTATATCCGCAGCCTGGCCCGCGACCTGGGCGAGGCGCTGGGCTGCGGCGCGCATATCGCCGCGCTGCGGCGGCTGTGGGTGGAGCCGTTCCGGACACCGCAGATGGTCACCCTGGAGCACCTGCAACACCTGGCCGCGCAGGATCCGGCAGCCCTGGAAACGCTGGTGCTGCCGTTGGCCGCGGGCCTGGCCGATTTCCCGCCGCTGCGCCTGGAACATGCTGCGGCGCAGCGCTTCCGCATGGGCCAGCGCCTGCGCGATCCGGCCTGGGCGCCCGGCCTGGCGGCGGTGTTCGACGCCGACGGCGTCCCGCTGGGCCTGGGTCAGGTCGATGCGAGCGGGCTGCTGGCGCCGCAGCGCATGTTCAATCCGTGACCGCGCGGCGGTCGCGCGAGGTGTTACCTGACTGTCGTTCAGTCATGACGCGGTCTTAACGCCTTGTTCCTCCGGGCCGAGGCCGGTACAATTTCGCGGCCTTTCCGGCACGCTGCGCTCCGGCGCAATCCTTCGCAATCGGCGAGCCAGGCGGTGCGTCCTCTGCACGTTCCTGCCGGCCCCGCATCTCAGAGAAAAATCCCATGTCCATCGACACCCAGAAAGTCATCGAAGAAAACAAGCGCGGCGCTGCCGACACCGGTTCGCCGGAAGTCCAGGTCGCCCTGCTGACCGCCCGCATCGAACTGCTGACCGGCCACTTCAAGACCCACAAGAAGGATCACCACAGCCGCCGCGGCCTGCTGCAGATGGTCAACCGCCGCCGTAGCCTGCTCGACTATCTGAAGAAGAAGGATGGCGAGCGCTACAAGGCGCTGATCGAGAAGCTCGGCCTGCGTCGCTGAGTCAACGAACCCCACCGCGGCGCAGCGATGCGCCGCGGTTTTGTTTTGGGTAGTACCGTGGCCCGGGGATCGCTCCGCGCCACCGGCCGGATCCTCCCGGCCACCCGCCAGCGGCATGGGCCGTCAGCGGTCCATTTGCAGACAGCATCATCCAAGGAAACCCCGTGGCAAAAATCACCAAAACCTTCCAGTACGGCAAGCACACCGTCACCCTCGAAACCGGCGAGATCGCCCGCCAGGCCGGCGGTGCCGTCATCGTCAAGATGGACGACACCGTACTGCTGGTCACCGCCGTCGCCGCCAAGAGCGCGCGCGAAGGTCAGGACTTCTTCCCGCTGACGGTCGACTATCAGGAGAAGTTCTACGCCGGCGGCCGCATCCCCGGCGGCTTCTTCAAGCGCGAGGGCCGTGCGACCGAGAAGGAGACGCTGATTTCGCGTCTGATCGACCGTCCGATCCGTCCGCTGTTCCCGGAGGATTACAAGAACGAAGTGCAGATCATCGCCACGGTGATGTCGATGAACCCGGACATCGACGGCGACATCGCCGCGCTGATCGGCGCCTCGGCCGCCCTGTCGCTGGCCGGCACCCCGTTCAAGGGCCCGATCGGCGCCGCCAAGGTCGGCTACAAGAACGGCGAATACATCCTCAACCCGACCGTGTCGGATCTGAAGGAGTCGCAGCTGGAGCTGGTCGTCGCCGGTACCGCCAACGCGGTGCTGATGGTCGAGTCCGAAGCCGCGCTGCTGTCGGAAGAAGTGATGCTGGGCGCGGTCACCTTCGGCCATCGCGAGATGCAGAAGGTCATCAACGCGATCAACGAGCTGACCGTCGAAGCCGGCACCAAGCCGTCCGACTGGGTCGCCCCGTCCAAGAACGAGGCCATGATCGCCGCGCTGAAAGAAGCCGTCGGCGAGCAGCTGGCCGCCGCGTTCCAGGTGCGCGACAAGCTGCAGCGCCGCGACGCCATCGCCGCGATCAAGAAGGACGTGCTGGCGCAGCTGGCGCCGCGCGCCACCGCCGAGAACTGGGTCGCTGCCGACCTGGCCAAGGAATTCGGCGAGCTGGAATACCAGACCATGCGCGGTTCGGTGCTGAGCACCAAGGTGCGCATCGACGGCCGTGCGCTGGACACCGTGCGCCCGATCAGCGTGCAGGCCGGCGTGCTGCCGCGTACCCACGGCTCGGCGCTGTTCACCCGCGGCGAGACCCAGGCGATCGTGGTCACCACGCTGGGCACCGCCCGCGACGGCCAGGTGATCGACGCGGTCTCCGGCGAGTACAAGGAAAACTTCCTGTTCCATTACAACTTCCCCCCGTACTCGGTGGGCGAGTGCGGCCGCTTCGGCGCGCCCAAGCGTCGCGAGATCGGCCACGGCCGCCTCGCCAAGCGCGGCGTGCTGGCGGTGATGCCGACCATGGAAGAGTTCCCGTACACCATCCGCGTGGTCTCGGAAATCACCGAATCCAACGGTTCCTCGTCGATGGCTTCGGTCTGCGGTTCGTCGCTGGCGCTGATGGACGCCGGCGTGCCGGTGAAGGCGCCGGTGGCCGGTATCGCCATGGGCCTGGTGAAGGAAGGCAACGACTTCGTGGTGCTGTCGGACATCCTGGGCGATGAAGATCACCTGGGCGACATGGACTTCAAGGTCGCCGGTACCGCCGACGGCGTGTCCGCGCTGCAGATGGACATCAAGATCGAAGGCATCACCGAAGAGATCATGAAGCAGGCCCTGGCGCAGGCCAAGGCCGGCCGCCTGCACATCCTCGGCGAGATGGCCAGCGCGCTGACCACCCCGCGTGCGGAGCTGAGCGACTACGCGCCGCGCCTGCTGACGATCAAGATCCACCCGGACAAGATCCGCGAAGTGATCGGCAAGGGCGGTTCGACCATCCAGGCGATCACCAAGGAAACCGGCACCCAGATCGACATCCAGGACGACGGCACCATCGTCATCGCCTCAGTCAATGCGATCGCCGCGCAGGCGGCCAAGTCGCGCATCGAGCAGATCACCTCGGACGTCGAGCCGGGCCGCATCTACGAAGGCAAGGTCGCCAAGATCATGGACTTCGGCGCGTTCGTGACCATCCTGCCGGGCAAGGACGGCCTGGTGCACGTCTCGCAGATCTCCAGCGAGCGCGTGGAGAAGGTCGGCGACAAGCTGAAGGAAGGCGACGTGGTCAAGGTCAAGGTGCTGGAAGTCGACAAGCAGGGCCGCATCCGCCTGTCGATGAAGGCCGTGGAAGAAGGCGAGGGCGCGTCGGCCGAATAAGCCGCACGCTGCCAGCGTCGTTCCAGGAAAAAGCGGGCTTCGGCCCGCTTTTTTCTTGCCTGGCGTTTGCGCAGGCGCGACGCGGCGTCAACGGTGACGTCCTGTCGCGGCTGGCGCCGCTCCTGCACAGGATGACGGAGCATTTGGCCCGCGACTTGGCCGAGGCTGCCAGCGATCGCTGGAGAGCATCTGCAGATGCGCTGACAGCGGCCCAGGGTCGGCGAGGGTGGGGGGCGCGCGTCCGTAGCGCACGCTTTCGCAGGAGCGGCTTCAGCCGCGACCAGGCCGGCATGGCGATCTTGGGAATGCCTGGGGGGTGATCCCGAACTGGGGACCAGCGCCGCGCCTGCGGTGGGCGTTCTCAGCCGCTGCTGTCGTCTTCGATCGCCGGATAGCGCGCCAGATGCGCCGATAGCGGTCCGGGGTGGGCTAGCTGGTAGCCCTGGCCGTAGCGCGCGCCCAGCGCCTGCAGTGTCGCCAGTTCGCTCTCGGTCTCGATGCCTTCGACGACCACGTCGGCATTGGTTTCCGCGGCGAAGGAGAGGATGGCCATCGCCAGCCGCTGCCGGCGCGGTTCGGCGTCGATGCCGCGGGTCAGGGTCAGGTCCAGCTTGATGATGTCCGGCGCCAGGTGCAGCAGATGGCGCAGGCTGGCGAAGCCGGTACCGGCGTCGTCCAGGGCGATGCGCAGGCCCTGCCGCTGCAGCAGGCCGATGTGCTCGGAAAGGCGTGGGTAATCCGGCGCCTGCAATTGCTCGGTGATTTCCAGCACGATCCGCGACAGGTCGTGGCCGTGCAGCAGCGCCTGCAACTGCGGATGCAGCAGCGTCGGTGCGGACACGTTGATCGCCAGATACAGCGGCGCCGGCAACTGCGCAAGCACCTCCAGCGCCTTGCGCGCGGCGGCCAGCTCCAGTTCCAGTCCCAGCCCGACCCGGCTGGCATCGTCGAACCAGCGCAGTGGCGGCAGCGCCGGATTGGCCGGAAAGCGCGACAGTGCCTCCACCCCGACGATGCGTTGCGATGCCAGCGCCAGCACTGGCTGGGTCACGATCTGCAGGCGCGTCTCGGCGATGGTTTCGCGGATGCGGGTGGCGATCGCCGCCTTCTCGCGAAATGCGTGTTTCTCCAGATCCTGGCGGCGCGCGATGTCGGTCTGCAGTGCGGCGCGGTCCATCGCCAGCGCCAGCGTCGCGCCGACCAGGGTCGCCAGCAATTCCAGCGTGCGCACGTCCTGTGCGCTGTAGGCGTTGGGGTGCGGCGCGAGGACCTTGAGCACGCCGATGCTGCGGTCGCCGTAGCGCAGCGGCACCACCAGCATCGAGCGCAAACCGATGCGCCGGCAGGCCGCGCGATCCACGCGCGGATCGACTTCCGAATCGTCGCAGCGCAAGACCTCGCCGGTCCGCATGCACAGCCCCGACAGGCTGCCGTTGCTGGGCAGGCGCAGGCCGAGGTGGCGCTCGGCGACGCCGCTGGCCGACCAGTACAGCATGTCCTTGCCGTCGCACATCTCCACCACGGCGCCATTGGAGCGGGTCAGCTCCTGCGCGCGGCGGGTGACCACGTCGACCACCTGCAGCGGATCGCCGCCGGCCGCGGCGATTTCGCCCTGCGCCAGGATGATGCGCGACAGCAACGCCGCGTCGTCCTGGGTCGCGGCGGCGTGCTGGATGAGGTCCGAAATGTCGGATGCCTTGGCCATGTACGCATCATGTGGCAGTGCGTCGGAGGACGGCAATCGCGCGGCGCGCGCTTCGCCCAGGCAGCGTGCGGAACTGATCGCTCCATCACGCTGCGCGCGTGCGCGTGCTCAGTCGCCAGCGCCACCCTTGCGCGGCTTGCCGTACAGGCTGCGCAACTCGTCCTTGGCCTGCTCCAGGATCTGGCGGCGCTGCGCCGGCAACTGGTCGCCGGCGCGATTGATGTAGAAGGTCAGCATCGACATGGCCGAGCGATACGGACCGGTGCGGCGGCGGGCGTGCAGGTCGGCCGACTGCTTGAGCGCGCGCGCGATCGCGGCCGGATCGTTGCCTTCGAACACGTTCGGCGCGATGCCGAGCGACTGTTGCGCGTCGCTGCCGCGGCGCTGGTTGAGGTCGGTGCTGGAGAGTGACGGGCTGCTCTGTGCCATTGGTGATGCTCCTTGGCGATGGCGGTGGAGAGGTACAACGCATGCGCAGTCCCACAGTGCAGGACCCGATGGCGGATGCCGCCGCCATCGCTGCCGCACGCCGCGAGGCGACGGCAGTTCGACGTCGAAGGGAGAGGAAGGCGGACGCGGCGCGAACGCGCGCCGCCGCGATCGCGTGTGCGGGTCGTGGAGCGTCCCGCGCGCGTGATGGGCGATGCCGTTGTTCGCTGGTGTTGCCGTGCCGCATTCCGTTCCCAGAAGCGAAGCTTGTGCGTGATGCGCAAACGCTAGGCCGGGATACGTGACGCCGTCGACAACATAACCGCGCTACGCGGAGCGAGTGGTAGACATTATGTCGTTCGATGAACGCTTAATGGAAAAACCCCTAAAAACAGGGCTCGCGCGAGGTTGCGCTTGATTGCCTGGATAACGTCACCATTTTCATTGCCGAGAAAATGGCGCAAGACATCCAGCTGGACAATCCGCACAGGCGGCATCGTCGGCGCGCCCCAGGTTGGTTGCGACGCTGACACAAGGAGATCGCATGTCGTTGGCGCAGGCGCGCTTCCATCCCGCCGTTGCACGCTGGTTCGAGCAACGTTTCGCGGCGCCCACGCCGGCGCAGGCGGCGGCGTGGCCGGCGATCCAGGCCGGACGGCATACGCTGGTCGCCGCGCCGACCGGCTCGGGCAAGACCCTGACGGCATTTTTGGCCGCGCTGGATGCGCTGGTCCGCGAAGGCCTGCGTGAAGGCGGCCTGCAGGACCGTACCCAGGTGTTGTACGTGTCGCCACTGAAAGCGCTTTCAAACGACATCCAGCTCAATCTCGAGGCGCCGCTGCAGGGCATTCGCGCCGAACTGGCGGCGCTGGGTTTGCCGGATGTGTCCATTCGCACCGCGGTACGCACCGGCGACACCCCACAGCGCGAGCGCGCGCAGGCGCGGCGGCGCCCGCCGCATGTGCTGGTGACCACGCCGGAGTCGCTGTACGTGCTGCTCGGCTCGGTGTCCGGGCGCGAGACGCTGCGCCACGTGCGCACGGTGATCGTCGACGAGATCCACGCGCTGGCGGCGAACAAGCGCGGCAGCCATCTGGCGCTGTCGCTGCAGCGCCTGCAGCAGCTGTGCGAGGTGCCGCCGCTGCGCATCGGCCTGTCGGCGACGCAGAAGCCGATCGAGGCGGTCGCGCGTTTCCTGGTCGGCAGCGCCGCGGTGCACGACGGCGTTGCCGACTGCGCCATCGTCGACATCGGCTATGCGCGTGCCCGCGACCTGGCGCTGGAGGTGCCGCCGACGCCGCTCAGCGTGACCATGTCCGCCGACCAGTGGCAGCAGGCGTATACGCGCCTGGCCGAGTTGGTGCGCGCGCACCGCACCACCCTGGTGTTCGTCAACACCCGGCGCATGGCCGAGCGCACCGCGCGGCACCTGGGCGAACTGCTCGGCACGCAGGCGGTGGCGGCGCATCACGGCAGCCTGGCGCGCGAGACCCGGCTGCTCGCCGAGCGCCGGCTCAAGGCCGGCGAGCTGCAGGTGCTGGTGGCCACCGCCTCGCTGGAACTGGGCCTTGACATCGGCGACGTCGACCTGGTCTGCCAGCTCGGCTCGCCGCGTTCGATCGCCGCGTTCCTGCAGCGCGCCGGCCGCTCCGGCCACGCGGTGGGCGGCACGCCGAAGGCGCGCTTGTTTCCGCAGTCGCGCGACGACCTGGTCGAGTGCGCGGCCTTGCTGGATTGCGTGCGCCGCGGCGAACTGGATGCGCTGCGCATGCTCGATGCGCCGCTGGACGTGCTCGCCCAGCAGCTCGTCGCCGAGGTGGCCTGCCAGGAGTGGGAGGAAGACGCGCTGTACGCGCTGGTGCGTGGCGCCTGGCCGTATGCGGCGTTGCCGCGCGCGCAGTTCGACGCGGTGCTGCGCATGCTCAGCGAAGGCTTCAGCACGCGGCTGGGGCCGCGCGCCGGTTACCTGCATCGCGATGCGGTGCATCGCCGCGTGCGCCAGCGCCGCGGCGCGCGGATGGCGGCGCTCACCTCCGGCGGCACCATCCCCGAGACCGGCGACTACAGCGTGGTGCTGGAGCCGCAGGCGCAGACCATCGGCACGGTCAACGAGGATTTCGCGGTGGAGAGCCTGGGTGGCGACGTGTTCCAGCTCGGCAACGCCAGCTACCGCATCCTGCGCGTGGAAGCGGGGCGGGTGCGGGTGGAGGACGCGCGCGGCGCACCGCCCAACATCCCGTTCTGGATCGGCGAGGCGCCCGGGCGCAGCGACGCGCTGTCGCTCGGCGTGTCGCGGCTGCGGGCCGAAGTCGCGCAGGCGCTGGAGCAGGGCGGCGCGGCGCAGGCGCTGCAGTGGCTGTGCGGCCCGCTGGCGCTGGACGCCGCCGCCGCGCAGCAGATCGTCGATTACCTGGGCCGCGCGCATGCGGCGCTGGGCGCCTTGCCGACCCAGCAGTGCATCGTGCTGGAACGCTTCTTCGATGCCACCGGCGGCACCCAGCTGGTGATCCACAGCGTCTACGGCAGCCGCATCAACCGCGCCTGGGGCCTGGCCCTGCGCAAGCGCTTCTGCCGCACCTTCAATTTCGAGCTGCAGGCGGCCGCGACCGAGGACGCGATCGTGCTGTCGCTGTCGACCCGGCACAGCTTCGCCCTGGACGAGGTGGCACGCTATCTGCGCGCCGCGTCTGCGCTGGACGTGCTGGTACAGGCGCTGCTGGACGCGCCGCTGTTCGGCGTGCGCTGGCGCTGGAACGCCACCAACGCGCTGGCGCTGCCGCGCTTCACCGGCGGGCGCAAGGTCGCGCCGCAACTGCAGCGGATGAAGTCCGAGGATCTGCTGGCCACGGTGTTTCCCGACCAGGTGGCCTGCGCGGAGAACCTGGTCGGCGAGCGCGAGATTCCCGAGCACCCGCTGGTGGCGCAGACCCTGCGCGACTGCCTGGACGAGGCGATGGACAGCGACGGCTGGCTGCAGCTGCTGCGCGGCATCGAGGCCGGCGAGGTGCGCGTGCTGGCGCGCGAGCTGACCGCGCCCTCGCCGCTGGCGGCCGAGGCGCTCGACGCGCGGCCCTATGCCTTTCTCGACGACGCGCCGCTGGAAGAGCGGCGCACCCAGGCGGTGCACAGTCGCCGCTACCAGGATCCGCACAGCGCCGACGAGCTCGGCCAGTTGGACCCGCAGGCGATCGACGCGGTGCGCGAGGAGGCCTGGCCGCAGCCGCGCAGCCGCGACGAGATGCACGAGGCGCTGCTCACGCTCGGGGTGGTGAGCGTGGACGAGGCCGCCGCGCAGCCGCAGTGGCGGCAGTGGTTGGATGAACTGGCTGCCGACGCGCGCGCCACCTGCCTGTACGGTGTCGACGGCGCCGCGGCGGCGTTGTGGGTGACGGCCGAAGCGCAGGCGGCGGTGGCGCCGCTGTACCCGCAGGCCAGCGCGGGGCCGGCCATCGCCAGTCCCGAGGGCTACGCGGTGGCCGACTGGGACCGCGACAGCGCGCTGCGCGAGTTGCTGCGCTGGCGGCTGGCAGGCCTGGGGCCGGTCACTGCGGCCACGCTGGCCGCGCCGCTGCACCTGCCGCTGCGCGAGGTGCAGGCCGGGCTGCTGGCGCTGCAACAGGACGGCTATGTGCTGGCTGGCCGGTTCAGTGCCCACGCCGATGCCGAGGAGTGGTGCGAGCGGCACCTGCTGGCACGCATCCACCGCTACACCCTCGGCCGCCTGCGCCGCGAGATCGAGCCGGTGGCGCCGCGCGACTACGCGCGCTTCCTGTTCCGTTGGCAGCATCTGGACGCACAGGGCCAGGTGGAGGGCGCCGAAGCGCTGGCCGCGGTGCTGGCGCAACTGGAGGGCGTGGAGGCCGCGGCGCCGCTGTGGGAGGCGGAACTGTTGCCTGCGCGGGTGCGCGACTACCGCCCGGCCTGGCTGGACGAGGCCTGCAGTGCCGGCCGCACGCTGTGGACGCGGTTGCGCCCCGGCGCTGGCGGCGCCGCGCCGACGCTGCGCAGCACGCCGATCCTGTTGCTGCCGCGATGCAGCGCCGGGCAGTGGTCGCGGCTGTCGCCAGCGCCGGACGCCGATGCGCTCGGCTCGCGCGCGCGCAAGGTCGCCGACCATCTCGCGGCGCATGGCGCCTCGTTCTTCGACGAGATCGCCGCGGCCACCCGCCTGCTCTCCACCGAACTGGAGACGGCGCTGGCCGAGCTGGTCGCCGCCGGTCGGGTCCACTGCGACAGCTACGCCGGCCTGCGCGCCTTGCTGGTGCCGGCATCGAAGCGCCCGTCGGCGCTGTCGCGGCGGCGGCCGCGCATGGCGCTGTACGGCGGCATCCAGGATGCCGGGCGCTGGGCGCTGTTGCAGGCCGGCGCCGAGGCCGACGACCCGGCCGCGCGCAGCGAGGCGGTCGAGCACGTCGCGCTGACGCTGCTGCGCCGCTACGGCGTGGTCTGCTGGCGCCTGCTCGAGCGCGAGGCGGCATGGCTGCCGCCGTGGCGCGAGCTGTTGCGGGTCTACCAGCGCCTGGAGGCGCGTGGCGAGATCCGCGGCGGGCGCTTCATCGATGGCCTGTCCGGCGAACAGTTCGCCCTGCCGGAGGCGATCGGTCTGCTGCGGCAACTGCGCCGCCAGCCTGGCGACGGCACCTGGGTGTGCGTGGCCGCCTCCGATCCGGCCAATCTGCTCGGCAGCGTGCTCCCGGGCACGCGGCTGCCACGCGTGGCGGGCGCGCGCGTGCTGTACCGCGACGGCGTGCCGATGGCGAGCTGGGTCGGCGAGCGTTTCGAGGCGCTGCAGCAGCTCGATGCCGAGGAACGCGTGCGCGCGCAGCGCTTGTTGCGCGGAGCCACCGCGGCGGAACGACGTACGGTCGCGGCGCTGCCGATGGTGTGAAGACGCGGCGCCATGCATGCGCTCGCGCATTGCGAGGGCGGGCATATCGGCGCCGCTTTCACATTCTGTCTACAAATTAAAGGGGTTGGTATCCCACTTCGCCTTCGGTGCAAAACCGGGGTCATCTGCCATTGCAGAACAACTGCGGCATCCGCGCCGCAGACGCCCAGGCGCTTTCTTCACACGCGTCGAGTGCTGCGCCGCAATGCCCGTTGCGCATTCATGCAACGTCGCCGCAGCGCTCGCGCTATGCGGAATTCCGCAGTTTTCACGCGATTTAAAGGCGCTGTCGATGACGCCGATAGCCCTCACGCACAGACGTTGCGGCGCAGCGTCCTCGCTCCTCAGAGCGAGTGTGTCCACTCCGCGAGGCGCTGCGGAAGACGGCTGGAGGCGCTCACTTGCGCAACCGGACGCACACAAAGAATCGGGGTACACCATGTTGGGCAATATGAAAATCGGAGTCAGGCTGACGGCGGCGTTCCTGATCGTGGCGGCGATCGGCGCCTGTATCGGCTGGGTCGGCATTCGCAACTCCGGCCGGATCAACGACTACGCCACGGTGCTGTACGAGCGCGAACTGCTCGGCCTGTCGCACCTGAAAGAGGCCAACATCAATCTGATCAACGCCGGCCGCTCGCGCGCCAACCTGCAGTTGGCCAGTACGGCGGAGGATCGCGCCAAGCACATCGCCAGTCTCGACAAGTACACCGCCAAGGTGGTCGAGCACATGGACAAGGCCAGGACCTCGTTCGACGACCCGGCCACGCTGGCCAAGCTGGCCCGCTTCGACCAGGTGTGGAAGACCTACCTGGAGCGGCGCGGCCAGTTCGTCGACTCGGTGATGCGCGAGCCGCTGCCGCAGGGCAATGCGCAGCTGGCGGACCTGTCGAAGGGCGTGCGCAGCAGCTCCGACGAACTGGATGCGCTGATGTCCGAACTCAGCGAAACCAAGGAAGCCAACGCGGCGCGTGCCAACGACGCCACCGACGCGATCTATGCCAGCAGCACCCGCACCATGCTGGCCATCGTGATCGGCGGCGTGTTGCTCGGCGTGGGCCTGGGCGTGTTCATCAGCCGCAGCGTGACCCGGCCGATCGGCAAGGCGGTCAGCGTGGCCAATGCGCTGTCCGAGGGCGACCTGAGCATGTCGATCGAGGTGCGCGGCCGCGACGAGACCGCACAGCTGCTGCTGGCGATGCAGCGCATGGTCGAGAAGCTGCAGCAGGTGGTCGGCGAGGTCAACGCCAGTGCGCAGAGCCTGGCCGGCGCGTCGGAAGAAGTCAGCGCCACCGCGCAGTCGCTGAGCCAGGCCTCGACCGAACAGGCCGCCGGCGTGGAAGAGACCAGCGCCTCGCTGGAACAGATGACCGCCTCGATCGCGCAGAACACCGACAACGCCAGGATCACCGACGGCATGGCCGCGCAGGCGGCGCGGGAAACCCTGGAGGGCGGCGAGGCGGTGGTGGCCACGGTCGCGGCGATGAAGCAGATCGCGCAGAAGATCGGCATCATCGACGACATCGCCTACCAGACCAACCTGCTGGCATTGAACGCGGCGATCGAGGCTGCGCGCGCCGGCGAGCACGGCAAGGGCTTTGCGGTCGTCGCCGCGGAAGTGCGCAAGCTGGCCGAGCGCAGCCAGGTGGCCGCGCAGGAGATCGGCGAGGTCGCCGGTTCCAGCGTGGAACTGGCGGAGAAGGCCGGTCAGCTGCTGGAGACCATCGTGCCCAGCATCAAGAAGACCTCGGATCTGGTGCAGGAGATCGCTGCCGCCTCGCAGGAGCAGTCGTCCGGCGTCACCCAGATCAATGCGGCGGTGGTGCAGCTGAGTCAGATCACCCAGCAGAACGCGACCGCCTCCGAAGAGCTGGCGGCCACCGCCGAATCGATGAGCACGCAGGCCGTGCAGTTGCAGGACAGCATGGCGTTCTTCCAGTTGTCCGCCGGCACGCGCCGCGCCACGCACGCGCTGGACGACGGCGAGGCGGTGGCGCCGCTGCGTGCGGCTGGCTCGCGCTGGGCGCCGCGTGCGCCATCCGTCGCCGCGCGCCGTTCCGTTGCAGGCAATCGCGACCGCAGCGAAGCGCTGCTGGGCCGCGTCTGATCCATTCCCTGGCGGCGCCTGCCGCGCCGCCAGTTCCGTGTCGCTGTCGTTGTCACAACTGCCCATTGTCGGGAGAGTGCCGTGCTGAAGAATCTCAAAATCGCAACCAAGCTCTACGGCGGCTTCGCCGTGGTCCTGTGCATCCTGCTGGCCCTGGCCGGCGTGGCCTACTTCAACGTGTCCGCGTTGTCGCAGGCCAATTACTGGAACACCCACACCTACAAGGTGATCGCCGAAGTCGATGCCGCGCTCAGCAGCCTGATCAACATCGAGACCGGCACGCGCGGCTTCTCGCTGACCGGCGAGGACGCGTTCCTGCAGCCCTACCGCGACGGCGTCGCCAGCTTCGAAAGCCACCTGCGCACGGCGCAGGAGCTGACCGCCGACAACCCCAAGCAGCAGGAGCGCCTGAACGCGCTGAAGCAGACCCAGGCGCAATGGCTCAGCCAGGCGGTGCATCCGCAGATCGCGCTGCGCAAGAACGTCAACGATGGCCAGGCGACGATGGAGGCGCTGAGCGCTGCGGTGCGTGCTTCCAAGGGCAAGGCCTACATGGACGCGATGCGCGATCGCATGGCCGAAGTGCGTCGCGCCGAGAGCGAGTTGCTCGCTGCGCGCGCCACCGAGGCCGAGCAGTTGCAGCAGCGCACCAACCTGACCCTGATCGTCGGCAGTCTGGTCGCGGCACTGTGTGCCTCGTTGATCGGTTTCCTGATCGCGCGGTCGCTGATGAGCGAACTTGGCGGTGAGCCGAGCACGGTGATGGAAGTGGCCTCGCGAATCGCGCGCGGCGATCTCACCGTGCAGGTGCCGACCCGCCCCAACGACAGCACCAGCGCGATGGTGGCGCTGCAGGCGATGGTCGAGCGACTGGCGGAGGTGGTGGGCGAGGTCAATGCCAGCGCGCAGTCGCTGGCCGGTTCCTCCGAGGAAGTCAGCGCCACCGCGCAGTCGCTGAGCCAGGCTGCCACCGAGCAGGCCGCCGGCGTGGAGGAGACCAGCGCCTCGCTGGAGCAGATGACCGCGTCCATCGCGCAGAACACCGACAACGCCAAGGTCACCGAGGGCATGTCGGCGCAGGCGGCCAAGGAAGCGGTGGAGGGCGGCGACGCGGTGCTGGCGTCCACCCAGGCGATGAAGCAGATCGCGCAGAAGATCGGCATCATCGACGACATCGCCTATCAGACCAACCTGCTGGCGCTGAACGCGGCGATCGAGGCCGCGCGCGCCGGCGAGCACGGCAAGGGCTTTGCGGTGGTCGCCGCCGAAGTGCGCAAGCTGGCCGAGCGCAGCCAGGTGGCCGCGCAGGAAATTGGCGAAGTCGCCGCCAACAGCGTCGGCCTGGCCGATCGCGCCGGCAGCCTGCTCGGCACCATCGTGCCCAGCATCAAGAAGACGTCGGATCTGGTGCAGGAGATCGCCTCGGCCTCGCAGGAGCAGTCCTCCGGCGTCACCCAGATCAACCTGGCGGTGTCCCAGCTCAGCCAGACCACACAGCAGAACGCGGCGGCCTCCGAGCAACTGGCGGCGACCGCCGAACAGATGAGCACCCAGGCCGAATCGCTGCAGCAGGCGATGGGATTCTTCCGCCTCAGCCGCGAACAGGACCTGGCCGCGCCGCGCCGTGCCGCGCCGGTGGCGCCGAGGCCGGCCGCCACCCGGCCGCTGCGCAACGCCGGCAAGGCCCTGCGCCCGCGTGCGCGCCCGGTGCCGGCCTACGCGCTGGCGGATGCGCCGGACGAAGGCCAGTTCGTCAACTTCTGAAGGGGAAGAACATGCACAACGATCGCTACGAGAGCGCGGCCGAGCACGCGCCGCAGGGTGGCTGGCAGTTCCTGACCTTTCAGCTGGACCGCGAACTGTTCGGGCTCAACATCGCCGGCATCCACGAGATCATCGAGTACCGTCCGCCCACCCCGGTGCCGACCATGCCGGCCTGCGTGCGCGGGGTGATCAACCTGCGCGGCGCGGTGGTGCCGGTGGTGGACCTGCAGTCGCGGCTCGGCCGCGCGCCCAGCCAGGTCACCCGGCGCAGCTGCATCGTCATCGCCAGCGCCGCCACCGACGAGGGCGGCGGCGCGCAGTCCTTCGGCCTGCTGGTGGATGCGGTCAACGAGGTGCTGGAACTGCCGCCGCAGCAGATCGAGGCGCCGCCGGCCTTCGGCAGCGATATCCGCCGCGACCTGCTGCAGGGCATGGGCAAGCTGGAGGATCGGCTGGTGATCCTGCTGGACCGCGCGCGGCTGCTGCGCAGCGACGACATCGCCGAGGTCGGCGCAGCGGCGCTGGCGGCGTGACGTCAGGTAGGCCGTGATCCATGCATCACGGCGGCCTCGCTAGGGTGGCGGCGAACGGGCATCCGCCCCAGCGAGGTGCAGACCATGGCAAAAGACGAGACCACCCAGTCCGGCAAGCAGCAGGGCATCCACGAGGGCCGGCAGGACCGTGCCCAGGACGACACCGCCAAGCAGCGGCCGGGCCTGGAAGACCAGAAGCTGCGCGAGGCGCACGAGCGCGGCCCGCGCTCCGGCCAGGGCGAGGCGGCGCAGGACGGGCACGACTGAGCGATGCGGCGGCGAGGAGCGGAGTGCATCCCGCTTCCCGTTCCGTCAGGACGACGGCCAAGGACTGCCTGGCGCGCCAGCGGACGGCGCACCCCGCGCGATCGAGCGCGGCCAGGCCCAAGCTCGGCCAACAAAAAAGGCCAGAGAGCCTGGTGGCTGTCTGACCTCGTTTGCACCGTCGAAGACGGCAAGATGGTGGAGCGGAAGGGGATCGAACCCTCGACCTTCGCATTGCGAACGCGACGCTCTCCCAGCTGAGCTACCGCCCCACATCAGACGCGTAGTGTAACTGGGCACGGGGCCGCGTGCCAAGGGGGCAGTGCAACATCGGCGGCGCCGGGGCAGGGGACCGGTCGGGCCGGAAAACGTGTTCGCCTTTTGTCTACAGCGCGCGCATGGAGTCGATATACTCGACGGCCGAAATCCCCCGCGGTGATTTCGTTCCGGACGAAATATACCGTCCGCCTCATACCTTTTTACCTAAATACAGGTCTTTTACACATGACGGAAGTTCGCAACTTGCAACAGATCGCCGAAGCCAAGGCCAAGCTGCAGGAAGAAATGCGCAAGCTGGAAGAGCAGGAGCGGCAGGCGCGCGAGGGCGAAACCAATGCGGCGCACGCCAATGTGCTGTCGCTGCTGGAGCAGTTCGCCGAGTTCTTCAGCGCCAAGCAGCGCAACGAGATCGCCGCCTACGTGACCAGCGCAGCGCCCAAGCCGGCCAGCAGCAAGTCCGCCGGCGGCCGCAGCGAGGTCAAGCCGAAGTACCAGTTGCCGCACACCGGCGAAACCTGGTCCGGCCGCGGTCGTACGCCGAAGGCGTTCGCCGCCTGGGAAGGCACCGCCGCCTACAACGAATGGAAGGCGCGCCATCCGGATCTGAAGTTCCCGCTCTTCAAGTATTGAGCGAACGAAGAAAGGCCAGGAATTCCTGGCCTTTTTTTATGCCCGATCGTTGACCCGATCGCGCTGCGCGGACGAGGCGGCGCGATCGGCCCGGCCGCGCCCGCTCAGCGCGTGGCCGCCAGCAGCGGCTGCAGCCGCGGTTCCAGTTCGCGCCGGCGCCAGCCGGCCAGCGGCGCCGGCCATTGCGCGCTTTCCAGCAGGGCTTCCAGATGCTTGCGCGAGGCCAGCAGGCCGTCGGGCAGGCCGAGTTCGGCGCTGCGTGCGGCCACCGCGTCCTGCAGCCGCTTCAGCGCGGCCTTGTTGTCGTCGCTGGCGGCCAACGCCTGCGGGGCGTCGGTTTCGTCGGTCAGTGGGGTGGTCAGCGCCTGCCACACCGCATCGCTGAGCTTGCGCGGCGCCTTGGGGTGTTTGTCGAACAGCGCCAGCATGGCCGGTTGGTCCTGCGGCGGGAAGCGCGCCAGGGTGGCGGCCAGTTCGTTGTCCAGGATCCAGCTGCGCGGTTTGTCGTTGTGCCGGGCCTGCGCGTCGCGCCAGCGCAACAGGCGCAGCAGGCGCAGTTGCGCGGGGCGGTCCATGAACTGCGCCGAGCGCATGCCCAGGTGCGGCCAGCGTTCGCCGTCGTCGTGCTCGACGGTGCCGAGCAGGCGTTCGCCGTCCTCGTGCAGCCAGTCGCCGCGCTCCAGGGTCTGCAACCGCGCCTGCAGGTTGTCGTGCAGCGCGAACAGATGGCGCACGTCGTCGGCGGCGTACTCCAGCTGCGCCGGCGACAGCGGGCGGCGCAGCCAGTCCGAGCGGGTCTCGCCCTTGGCCAGGTGCACGCCGGTGATCTCCAGCACCAGCTTCTGGTAGCCCATGCCGGCGCCGAGCCCGGCCAGGCCGGCGGCGATCTGGGTGTCGAACAGCGGCCGCGGCAGGGTGCCGCAGGCGCACTTGAAGGCGACCAGGTCTTCGCTGGCGCTGTGCATGATCTTGAGGATGTCCGGGTCGCTCAGCCACGGCGCCAGCGCCTGCGGCATGCCCGGGATCAGCGGGTCGATCAGCAGGATTTCGTCGCCTACGGCCATCTGCACCAGCGCCAGTTGCGGCCAGTAGGTCCGTTCGCGGACGAATTCGGTATCCAGGCCGATGCGGGCCGGTCGCTGCGCCAGCCGTTCGCTCAGCTCGGCAGGTTGCTTGATCCAGTAAGGCACGTGATTTCCGTTGACTGCAGGGTTTGCTCAGGCAGGCGAGAATAGCCTAACGTCGCTCCGCCGGCCGCACGGCGCGCCGGACGGGATGGCGTCGCAAGGTCCATGGTTCGGAGGGAAAGTGCGCAGCAGCGGCGTTGTGATGGTCTGGAGCATGCTTGCGGCGGCGCTGGTCGGCTGTGCGCGGCAGCCGTCGGCGCCGGCCGCCGAGACCGCGCCTGCGACCGCCGCTGCCACCGCCACCGCTACGGCGCAGTCGGCGCCGGTCAAGCCGGTGCAGGCGCCCAGCGTGACCATCGGCGGCGAGGATGCGGCCGAGACCGTGGCGCGCTGGCAGCCGCCGTTGCCGACCCTGACGCGCAGCGGCCTGCCGCAGGCGCGGCGCCAGGCGGCGCGCGCGCTGGCCGAAGATCGCCTGTTCGAGGATGCGCAGTCGGCGATTCCGCTGTACCTGGCGATCCGCAGCCTGGCGCCGAACGATCGCGTTGCCCAGGACGGCCTGCGCAAGGCGCGGCGGCGCCTGTTGCAACTCGGCGCGCAGGCGCTGGGCGATCCGGATCTTTCCGAACGCATGCTCGAGCAGGCCGCGCGCATCGCGATGGTGGCGCTGTGGCTGGATGCCGATGACCCGGCGGTGCGGCGCCTGCAGCAGCGGGTGGAGACCGCCTCGCGGGTGCTGGCCTACAACCGCGCCGGCGAGGACGACCTGCGCGGCGGCCGCCTGGGCGAGGACGGCAACGGCGCCCTGGCCAATTTCCGTGAGGCGTTGCTGCTGGATGCGGACGATGCGCGCGCGCGGCAGGGCGTGGCGGCGGTGGAAAGCGCGCTGATCCGTCGCGCCGAGACGGCCGCGGCGGCCTCGGATTTCGCCGCCGCCGGCAGTTGGCTGGCGCGCGCGGCGCGGGTGCGCGAGGACGCGCCCACGGTGCACGACGCGCGCGAGCGCGTGGAGCAGGTGCGGGTGGCGAGCATCGCCGCCTTGCGCGATGCGGGCCTGCGCGATCTGGCCACCCCGGCCGGATTGAAGTCGGCGCGCGAGCGCCTGGGCGACGTGCTGCGCATCGCCGATCCCGGCGACCCGGTGGCGGCGATGCTGCGCGAACGCATCGACCTGGCCACCCACTACGGCAGCTTCCGCCCCGGCCAGGTGTTCACCGACGGCATGCACGACGGCGGGCGCGGTCCGCAGATGATCGTGGTGCCGCACGGCGGCTTCCGCATGGGCGCGGCCGAGACCGAACCCGGCGCCTCGCCGGCGGAGATGCCGCAGCACTACGTGCGCTTCGACCGCGGTTTCGCCATGTCGATCACCGAGGTCACCGTGGCCGAGTTCCGCCGTTTCGTGGAGGCGACCAATGCGCGTCCGCGCGCCACCCGCCGCGGCCATTCCACCGTCTACGACGAACGCAGCGGCAACTTCGTGCGCCGCAACGGCGTGGACTGGCAGTCCGATTACCAGGGCGCCCGGGCGGCGCCGAACAGCCCGGTGATGCACGTCAGCGTGCGCGACGCCGAGGCCTATGCGGCCTGGCTGTCGCAGCAGACCGGGCGGCATTACCGGCTGCCCAGCGAGGCCGAGTTCGAATACGCCCTGCGCGCCGGCGGCCGCGGCCGCTATCCCTGGGGCAACGCCGGCACGCCGCCGCGCGGCAGCGGCAACTTCACCGGCGGCGGCGACGTCTCGCCCAGCGGGCGGCACTGGCGCAATGCCTTCGTCGGCTACACCGACGGCTTCTGGGGCCCGGCCCCGGTGGCCAGTTTTTCCGCCAACGCCTGGGGCCTGCACGACATGGCCGGCAACCTCAGCGAGTGGGTCGCCGACTGCTGGCACGCCAGTTATCGCCGCGCGCCGGCCGACGGCGCGGCCTGGTACAACCCGGGCTGCCGCTCGCGGGTGGTGCGCGGCGGCAACTGGGCCAATGCGCCGGAGCAGACGCGCGCGGCCTGGCGGCTGATGCAGGATTCGGACAGCACCAGCGCACGCGTCGGCTTCCGCCTGGTGCGCGGCATTTGACGCCGCCGCGCCAGGGCCGGCGCTAGATTGCCTCACCAGTCAGCGAGGGGGAGTGCGATGAACCAAGTCTTCGGCCGCCAGGGCGGCGAACCGGGCGGCGGCCGCCGTGGACCGCTGGGCGGGGTGCGCTGGCTGGTACTGCTGGGGTTTGCCGTGTATGCCGGGTTCTACTGGTTCTCCAACCGCAGCGAGGATCCGTACACCGGCGAACAGGTGCTGATCGACCGCTCGTTGAATGTGGAGGACGAGAAGGCGCTGGGTCTGCAGGCGTACCAGGAGATTCTGGCGCAGGAACATCCGGTCGATCCGCAGTCGCAGGTGGCGCAGCAGGTGCGTGCGATCGCGCAGCGGCTGATCGCCAAGGTCGACGTGGTCGAGGACGCGCTGGCCGCCGAGCACGGCATGCAGGCCAAGCATTACGCGCGCGGCTTCGACTGGGACGTCAACGTGATCGAGTCCGACCAGGCCAATGCGTTCTGCCTCCCCGGCGGCAAGATGGCGGTCTACACCGGGCTGCTGCCGGTGGCCAAGAACGCCGACGCGATGGCGGTGGTGATGGGCCACGAGATCGCGCATGCGCTGCTGCGGCATGGCGCGCAGCGCATGGCCCAGCAGAAGCTGACCCAGATCGGGCAGATGGCCGGCGCCGCCGGCGGCCTGGATCCGCAACAGCAGCAGATGGCGATGGCGGCGATGGGCTATGGCTACCTGCTGCCGTACGCGCGCAGCCACGAGACCCAGGCCGACGAAGTGGGCCTGATGCTGGCCGCGGCGGCCTGTTTCGACCCGCGCGAGGCGGTGCCGCTGTGGGAGCGGATGAGCGCCAGCAGTGGCGGCCAGGCGCCGCCGGAGTTCGCCTCCACCCATCCCAATCCGGGCACCCGCATCCAGAACCTGCAGGCGCTGATGCCCAAGGCGCTGGAGTACCGGCAGCGCTTCTGCGAGTCCGCGCGTGGTGCTTCGCAGTAAGCGCTGCCGCCGTTGCACGCGTTGGCTGCCTTGTCGCTGAACGCCGCGCGCTTATCCACGCTCGCGTGCACGGCGGCGGGCGCATGATGCGCTCCACACCATCGGGAGCACTGCCATGAAACGCCTGCTGCTGTCCTCCCTCGTCGCCACGGCCGTGCTGGCCGGCTGCGCCACCAACCGGCTCAGCGACGACGAGCGTCTGACCCTGTACCGCGCCCACGCCGGTGCGCCGGTGCGCGACTTCCAGTACTTCAACCGGCTCAGCGGCTGGACCGCACTCGGCGACAGCGCGCTGGCGGTGTGGACGCGCCCGAACCAGGCCTATCTGCTGGAATTCGCCGGCACCTGCCAGGACCTGGATTTCGCCCCCAGCATCGCCATCACCCATTTCGGCAGCCAGGTCTCGGCGAAGTTCGACGATGTGCTGGTGCTCGGCGGCGGCCCCGCCGCGATTCGCCTGCCGTGCCGCATCGACAGCATCCGCCCGCTCGACGTCAAGGCGCTGCGCACCTCGGAGAAGGAACTGCGCGAGGCCAAGGTGCAGGAACGGGCGCAGCAGGCGCCTGGGAGCTGACGTGGTGCCGGGATTCGCGATTCGCGAGGCGGTGCGCGCGGTGGTGCGGATAGTGTGATGTCGCGCCGTCGCTTGCTGGTGCAGCCTGTTGCGTCAGGTGCACTGCAAGGTGCTGTGCGGCACGCCCTTATGGCTCCGGGGCGCACGCTTCAGCGGCGACGGGTGTTACCGGTAAGACCCAGTCGCGGCTGAAGCCGCTCCTGCGAGATCGGGTGAGGTGCGACGAACGCAGGCGCTTGGCAGTGTCTGAGCGTCGGTGCGTGGGAGTGACGCGACGACGCGGTGGTGCTCAGGAGGCCTGGTCGGGCGCCACGTAGCCGTCGGGCTTGTCGGCGCCGCCCTGGAACAGGAACTTTTCCAGTTCCGCTTCCAGGAACGCGCGGTGCTTGGGATCGCGCGGCGACAGCCGGTTCTCGTTGATCAGCATGGTCTGGTGCGCCAGCCAGGCCTGCCAGCCGGCCTTGCCGATGTGCGCGAACACGCGCTTGCCGAGCTCGCCAGGATAGGGCACGTAATCGAGCCCTTCGGCGTCGCGTTGCTGGTACTGGCAGAAGACGGTGCGGGACATGGCAACAATTCCTGGCGGTGCGTGCGGCCGCGCGCGCTGGCGCGCTAGAGGCCGTCGAGCAGTTTGCGGATCGGTGCGGGCAGGCCCAGCGCCGACAGGTCGGCGCGCGCCACCCAGCGCAGGTCGTCATTGTCGCCCAGCGCATCGCCCATGGCGACCTTGCGCAGGCGCAGTGGCTGCAGGTGCAGGCGGTAATGGCTGAAGGTGTGCACGATCGGCGGCAGCGCTTCGGCGTCGTCGTAGGCGCGCCCGCGCATCCAGCGCGCGTACCAGGCGCGCAGCTCGCTGTCGGTGTCGGCCTGCGGCAGGGTCCACAGCGAGGCCCAGATGCCGGTCGGCGGCCGCCGCTGCAGCAGCAGTTCGCCGGCGGCGTTCTCCAGCAGCAGCGCCAGCGCCTCGCGCTCGGGCAGGGTCTTGCCCGGCTTGGGCGTGGGCAGCGCCTCGACCAGGCCGTCGCGGCGCGCCACGCAGTCGTCCTGCAGCGGGCACAGCACGCAGGCCGGGTTGGCGCGGGTGCACAGGGTGGCGCCGAAATCCATCTGCGCCTGCGTGTAGTCGGCCATGCGCCCGTCCGGCACGGCGGCCACGTGGTCGTGCGCGAGCGTCCACAGCGGCTTTTCCACCGCCGGCAGGCCGGGGTAGCCGGCGATGCCGTGGTAGCGGGTCAGCACGCGCTTGACGTTGCCGTCGAGGATCGGGAAGCGGTCGTTCCAGGCCTGGCTGAGGATCGCGCCGGCGGTGCTGCGGCCGATGCCGGGCAGCGCATGCAGGGCCTCGAAATCGCGCGGCAGCTCGCCGCCGTGCAGTTCCACGCAGCGCTTGGCGGCGGCGTGCAGGTTGCGCGCACGGGCGTAGTAGCCCAGCCCGGCCCATTGCGCCATCACCGCGTCGTTGTCGGCGGCGGCCAGGTCGGGCAGGGTCGGGAAGTGCTGCAGGAAGCGCAGGAAGTAGGGGATGACCACCGCCACCTGGGTCTGCTGCAGCATGATCTCCGACAGCCACACCCGGTACGGACTGCGCGGATGCTGCCAGGGCAGGTCATGGCGTCCGTGGCGGTCGAACCAGGCGAGCAGGCGGGTAGGGAAGGTGTCGGGAGGCTGGCGCATGCTGGCGTCGAAGTTCCTTCTCCCCTCGGGAGAAGGTGCCCCGCAGGGGCGGATGAGGTGAGCTATTCCTTCTCCCACCGGGAGAAGGTGCCCCGAAGGGGCGGATGAGGGTACGGGCGAAGCCTCGGGGACCTGATTCCGCGAGACGCTTCGCGCCGCACCCTCACCCCAACCCCCGCTCCGCGCCCCGGCCCGCGCTGGCGGCGCGGGCGCTCCAGGGCACGCGCGCCAGTGGCGCGCAAGCCGTGCCCAGTCGCCCCAGTGGGAGAGGGGCTCAGGATCAGGCACCCAAGGCGTCGGGCAGCAACGCGTCGACGAAGGCTTCGGCATCGAACACGCGCAGGTCTTCGGGGCGCTCGCCGATGCCGGCGAAGCGGATCGGGATGCCGAATTCGCGGGCCAGGGCGAACACCACGCCGCCCTTGGCGGTGCCGTCGAGCTTGGTCACCACCAGGCCGGTGACGCCGACCGCGGCGTGGAACTGGCGCAGTTGCGACAGCGCGTTCTGGCCGGTGGTGCCGTCGATGACCATCAGCACCTCGTGCGGGGCGCTGGCGTCGAGCTTGCCGAGCACGCGGCGGATCTTGCCCAGTTCGTTCATCAGCCCGGTCTGGGTGTGCAGGCGGCCGGCGGTGTCGGCGATCAGCACCTCGGTGCCGCGCGCCTTGCCGGCCTGCAGCGCATCGAAGGCCACCGAGGCGGCGTCGGCGTTCTGGCCCTGCGCGATCACGGTCACACCGTTGCGCTCGCCCCAGGCCTGCAACTGCGCTACCGCGGCGGCGCGGAAGGTGTCGCCGGCGGCCAGCATCAGGCTGTGGCCCTCGTCCTTGAAGCGCTTGGCCAGCTTGCCGATGGTGGTGGTCTTGCCGACGCCGTTGACGCCGACGGTCAGCACCACGAAGGGCTTTGCATTGCGGTCGATCTGCAGCGGCCTGGCCACCGGCTGCAGGATCGCCAGCAGGTCGGCGCGCAGCGCCTGCTGCAGCGCCCTGGCGTCGGCGAACTCGCGCGCCTTCATGCGCTTGCGCAGGCTCTCGATCAGCGCGGTGGTGGCGGGGATGCCGACGTCGGCGGTGATCAGCGCGGTCTCGATCTCGTCGAGCAGGTCGTCGTCGAGCTTGGGATTGCGCGAGAACAGACTGCCGACGCTGCGCGCGAAGCTGCTGTTGCGCAGCCGCTCGCGCCAGCCGGGCTTGCCGGCCGGGGCGGCGGGTAGGGCATCACTGCGCAGCAGGTCGGCGTCGGCTGCGGGCACGGACGCGGTGGCCGGCGCTGGAGCCGCGGGGGCGGGCGTTGGCGTCGGCACGCTCGGTGCCGGCGCGGCGGCCGGGGCCGGCACATAGGCCTGCGGTGGCGGCGTGGGCGCTGCGGGCGGCAGCGGGGTCGGTTGCGGCTGCGGCACCGCGACCGGGGCCGGCGCCTGCACGGGATGTTCGGCGACCGGCGCGGACGTCGGCTGCGGGGTGGCGGCGGGCGCGGGAGCGGCGGGCGCTGCTTCAGCGGCAGGCGGCGCCGGCGCAGCGGGCTCGGCGCTTGCCGGCTTGGGGAAGGCGGCGGCCAGTTCCTCGATGCTGTAGCGCTGCGTGCGGCTCTCGCCGGCGTTGTCCTGGGGCTTGTTGCGGCGGAATAGGCTGACCATGGATGACGCGTGGACCGGAAACGAAGAATGCTACCACTTGCGACCTGAGCGGCCGGTGCAGCGGGGGCGAGCTGGGATGGTTGGCAAGGTGGGCTTCGGGCGTCGCGACTGCGTGTGTCGCGCCAGGCGCGGTTCCTGGCCCTTTGCGGGATCAGCCGCGACAGGCGGGTGCCCACTGAAGCACAGTCGCAGGGTGCAGTTGCGGAATTGCCATGGTTTTTCGACGTAATGGCTCCGCCGCACCCTCACCCCAACCCCTCTCCCGGAGGGAGAGGGGCTTGTCACTGTGGGCGCGGGTGTTCCTGGAGAGTCGAAACTGCTCCTGCGACAGCCTCAACAGCGTCGCGATCCCAACGCCCGCATTCAGCAAAAAACGATTCCCCAATCCCATTCCCCATTCCCCATTCCCAGCTCTTCACAGCTTGCCCTTCATCGACCGGTAGTCGCGCGGGGTCATGCCCACGGTGGCCTTGAACTGGCGGGCGAAGGCGCTCTGGTCGGCGAAGCCGCACAGCTGGCCGATGCTGGCGATGCTGTCGTCGCCGTGCAGCAGGCGCATCGCCGCTTCGATGCGCATCTTGGTCAGCAGTTGCTGCGGGGTCAGCTGGAAGACGCGGCGGAAGTGCCGCTCCAGTTGCGCCACCGACAGCTCGGCCAGGTCGGCCAGGGTCTGCACGCGCAGGTTGTCGCCGTAGTGCGCCTGCATGTGTTCCATGGCGCGGCTGATGCGCTCGTAGGCGGAATGGCGGCTGTCCGGCTGGCCCAGGTCGCGGGAGATGCCGACCACGCCGATCACCTCCTCGCCCTCGCACAGCGGGCGCTTGAAGGTCAGGCACCAGCCGGGGGTGCGGTTGGGGAACAGGTGCACTTCCAGCTGGTTCTCGATCACCTCGCCGCACAGCACGCGCCGGTCCTGCATCAGGTAGCTGCCGCCCAGCGGCAGCGGGAACACGTCCGCGGCCGACTTGCCGATCAGGTCGGCGCGGTATTTCTTGCCCAGCCGCCGCACCAGGGTCAGGTTGACGTGGGTGTAGCGGCCGTCGCGGTCCTTCACGAAGAACACCACGTCCGGCAGGGCGTCGAACAGCGTCTGCAGTTCCAGTGCCGAAATCAGAGTGTCCATGGCGTTCACCTGCGGAAGTGGGCGGCGGTGCGGGCGCGCCGCCGCGCGTCCCCCGAATGCCGATGCTAGCCTAAGTCGGCACCGGCGGGCGTCGCCGGGTTGTGCGAACTTCCGCATTGGCGACAGGCAAACGCTGCTAGCCGGCGACGGTGCCGAATGTGAGCATGGCCCCATGCATACACTCGATGTCATCGACTCGCACAGCGCCGGCGAACCGACCCGTGTCGTCGTCTCCGGCTTCCCCGATCTGGGAACCGGTTCCCTGGCCGAGCGCCGGGAGCTGTTCCGCACGCGCTTCGACGCCTGGCGCAGCGCCATCGCCTGCGAACCGCGCGGCTCGGACACCATGGTCGGCGCGCTGCTGCTGCCGCCGGTGGCCGCCGATGCCTGCGCGGCGGTGATCTTCTTCAACAACGTCGGCTACCTGGGCATGTGCGGCCACGGCACCATCGGCCTGGTGCGCACGCTGGCCGAACTGGGCCGGCTGAGCGCGGGCACGCACCGCATCGAGACGCCGGTGGGCACGGTCGGCGTGGAACTGCACGCCGACGGCCGCGTCTCGGTCGACAACGTCGAGAGCTACCGCCACGCCACCGGCGTCGAAGTGCAGGTGCCCGAGTACGGGCGCGTGCGCGGCGACGTCGCCTGGGGCGGCAACTGGTTCTTCATCACCGAACAGACCCCGTGCGCGCTGGAACTGCGCCACCAGCGCGCGCTGACCGCTTACACCGAGGCGCTGCGGCTGGCACTGGAGGCGGCGGGCATCCGCGGCGCCGACGGCGGCGAGATCGACCACATCGAGATCAACGGGCCGGCGCCGGACGCCAGCGCCGACGCGCGCAACTTCGTGCTGTGCCCGGGCCTGGCCTACGACCGGTCGCCCTGCGGCACCGGCACCAGCGCCAAGCTGGCGTGCCTGGCCGCCGACGGCAAGCTGGCGGCGGGCCAGGTGTGGCGGCAGCAGGGCATCCTCGGCAGCGTGTTCGAGGGCAGCTACACGGCCGGTGCGCGCGGGGTACTGCCGCGCATCACCGGGCAGGCCTACATCACTGCGCGCGCGCAGTTGTCGATCGATCCGCAGGATCCGTTCGCCTGGGGCATCGGCGCCGCATGAGCGGTTTCGACCTGATCGTCGTCGGCGCCGGCATCGTCGGCGCGGCCTGCGCCGATGCGGCGGCGGCCGCCGGCCTGCGCGTGGCGATCGTCGAGTCGGGCAGCATCGGCGGCGGTTCCACCGCCGCGGCGATGGGTCATCTCGTGGCGATGGACGACGATCCGGCGGAACTGGCGCTGTCGGCGTACTCGCTGCGTTTGTGGGAAGAATTCGCGCCGCTGCCCGAGGCGGAGTTCAGTCGCTGCGGCACGCTGTGGGTGGCGCGCGAGGCGCGCGAACTGGAGGCGATTCCGGCCAAGATCCAGCGCCTGGCCGCGGCCGGCGTGCACGCCGAAGCGCTCGATGCGCAGCGCTTGTACCAACTGGAGCCGGCGCTGGTGCCGGGCTTGGCCGGCGGCATGTGCGTGGCCGCCGAGGCGGTGGTGTATCCGCCGCGGATGGCGCGCTACCTGGTCGAGCGTGCCTGCGCCGCCGGTGCGCAGCTGTACGCCGGGCGTCGCGCCACTGCGCTGGCCGATGCCGGCGTGCGTCTGGACGACGGCAGCGCGCTGCATGGCCCAGTGCTGGTCGCCACCGGCTGCGCCGTGCCGGAGCTGTTGCCGGAACTGCCGATGCGCGCGCGCAAAGGGCAACTGGTGATCACCGACCGCTATCCGGGCTTCGTCGCCCATCAATTGCTGGAACTGGGCTACGCCGACAGCGCGCACGGCAGCGACGGCAGCAGCGTGGCGTTCAACGTGCAGCCGCGGCCGACCGGGCAACTCCTGATCGGCTCCTCGCGCGAATTCGATGCGACCGACCGCGCGGTGTCGATGCCGATGCTGCAGCGGATGCTGGAGCGCGCCTTCGCGTTCCTGCCGGGCCTGCGGCAACTGCAGGCGATCCGGGTGTGGACCGGCCTGCGTCCGGCCACGCCGGACGGACGCCCGTACCTGGGCGCGGTGCCGGAGCGGCGCGACGTGTGGGTTGCGGCCGGCCACGAGGGCCTGGGCGTGACGACGGCGCTGGGCAGTGCGCGCCTGCTGCTGGACCAGTTGCTGCAGCGGCCCACGGCCATCGACGCGGCGCCGTACGCGCCGGCGCGGGCGCTGGCATGAGTGCGCGCATGTTGCGCCTGCAGGTCGACGGCCGCGACGTCGAAGTGCCTGATGGCAGCAGCGTGGCCGCGGCGGTGGCGCAGGTGGCCACGCATTTCCGCCGCTCGCGCAGCGGCCAGCCGCGCGCGCCGCTGTGCGGTATGGGCGTGTGCGCCGAGTGCCGGGTGCGCATCGACCGCGTCGGCCAGTTGCGCGCCTGCATCACCCCGGCGCGCGACGGCATGCAGGTGTGGACCGATGGCTGAGCCGCGCACCCACTTCGAGGTCTTGGTGATCGGCGCCGGGCCGGCCGGGCTGGCGGCGGCGCTGGCGGCGGCCGGGCATGGTCGCCGGGTCGGCCTGGTCGATCTGCAGGCGCGTGCCGGCGGGCAGATCTGGCGCCACGATGTGGCGCAGGTGCCGCCGCGCCTGGCCGCGCGCGCGCTGGCGCAGCTGGCGGCGAGCGCAGTGACCTTCCTGCCGCAGACCCAGGTGCTGCTGGCGCAGGACCGGCAACTGCTCACCGATGGACCCGATGGCCCGCGCTGGCTGGGCTACGACGCGCTGGTGCTGGCCACCGGCGCGCGCGAGTTGCTGTTGCCGTTCCCGGGCTGGACCCTGCCCGGGGTGACCGGTGCAGGTGGCGCGCAGGCGCTGGCCAAGCAGGGCTGGCCGCTGCGCGGGCGGCGCGTGCTGGTCGCCGGCAGCGGGCCGCTGCTGCTGGCCTCGGCGGCGACGCTGCATCGCCACGGCGCGCAGGTGCTGGGCATCGTCGAACAGGCGCCGTGGCGCGCGCTGGCCGCGTTCGCCGCGCAGCTGCCGCTGCGTTGGCCGGACAAGGCGCTGCAGGCGCTGGCGCTGCGCACGCAACTGGCCGGGGTCGGCTACCACGCCGGCAGCGTGGTGCTGGCCGCGTACGGCGAGGGCCGCGTGCAAGAGGCGGAGATCGACGGCCCGCGCGGCCGCCGCCGTCTCGCCTGCGATCAACTGTCGGTGGGCTACGGCCTGGTGCCGAACGTGGAATTGGCGCAACTGCTGGGCTGCCGGCTGGGCCGCAGCGGCGCGCATCCGTGCGTGGCGGTGGATGCGCAACTGCGCACCAGCGTCGACGGCGTGTACGCAGCGGGCGAGGCGCTGGGCATCGGCGGGCGCGATTGCGCGCGGGTGGAAGGCGCCATCGCCGGCCACCTGGCCGCCGGCCAGGACGCCGCTGCGCAGGCGCTGCAGCCGCAGCGGCGACGTGCGCGCGCCTTCGCTGAACTGCTGCAGCGCCAGTTCGCGCTGGATCCACGCATCCACGCGCTGGCCGCGCCGGACACGCTGGTGTGCCGCTGCGAAGACGTGCCGCTGTCCGCGCTGCAGGGCCATGCCGACCTGCGCGACGCCAAGCTGGCCTCGCGCTGCGGCATGGGCGCCTGCCAGGGCCGCATCTGCGGCAGTGCGCTGACCGAACTTGGCCTGGCCACGCGCGCCGCCGATTTCTCCGACGACGGCCGCCGGCCGCCGCTGTTCCCGGCGCGTCTGGACGCGCTGGCCCATCCCTGTCCGGATCCCGGTCCGGACGCCGATTCCGTCGCGTCCTCGCGCGCGGCCTCCCTTCGCAACTCTCCACAAGGTGTACTTCCATGAGCAAGGCTTCCTTCTGGTACGGCGTGCTGCCGGCCATCACCACCCCGTTCAACGCCGACGGCAGCATCGACCACGCGTTCCTGGCTAAGCATGCGCAGCTCATGATCGACGCCGGCTGCACTGCGATCGTGCCGCTGGGCTCGCTGGGCGAGGCGGCCACGCTGAGCTTCGACGACAAGCTGGCGGTTCTGAAGACCCTGGTGCAGGCGGTCGACGGCCGCATCCCGGTGGTGCCGGGCATCGCCGCGCTGTCCACCGACGAGGCCGTGCGCCTGGCGCAGGCGGCCAAGCAGGTCGGCTGCGGTGGCCTCATGGTGCTGCCGCCGTACGTGTATTCCACCGACTGGCGCGAAATGGGCGCGCACATGCGCGCGGTGATCGCCGCCACCGACCTGCCGGCGATCCTGTACAACAACCCGATCGCCTACAAGACCGATTTCAGCCCGGCGCAGATCGCCGAACTGGCCGCCGAGTTCCCGAACCTGCAGGCGGTGAAGGAATCCTCGGGCGACGTGCGCCGCTTCGCCGCGCTGGGCGAGTTGCTCGGCGACCGCCTGGTGCTGCTGGTGGGCATGGACGATGCGATCGTCGAAGGCCTGAGCATGGGCGCCAAGGGCTGGATCGCCGGCCTGGTCAACGCGTATCCGAAGGAGTCGGTGAAGCTGTTCGAGCTGGCCCGCGACGGCGGCTACCCGGCGGCCAAGGCGCTGTACGACTGGTTCCTGCCGCTGCTGCGCCTGGACACCGTGCCCAAGTTCGTCCAGCTGATCAAGCTGGTGCAGGAGAAGGTCGGCCTGGGCAGCGAGCGCGTGCGCGCGCCGCGGCTGGTGCTGGAAGGCGCCGAGCGCGAGGCCGCGCTGAAGGTCATCGACCACGCCATCGCCACCCACCCTGGGCACTGAGATGAGCACGCAACCGCTGTTGCTGGCCGGCCATTGGCAGGCCTCGCTGGAAGAGCGCGGCAGTTTCCGCGCCGAGGATCCGCGCGACGGGAGCGAGTTCGGCCCGTCGTTCCCGATCAGCGGCGCCGCCGATCTGGAAGCGGCGCTGAGCGCGGCGGCGCTGAGCGCCGATGCGCTGGCCGCGGCCGCGCCGGAACGCATCGCCGGGTTCCTGGATGCGTACGCGGACGCGATCGACGCCGACGTCGAACGTCTGGTGGCGCTGGCCCATGCCGAAACCGGCCTGCCGGTGGAGCCGCGCCTGGCCAAGGTGGAGCTGCCGCGCGCCAGCGGGCAGTTGCGCCAGGCCGCGCAGGCAGTGCGTAGCCACAGCTGGGCGCAGCCGGTGATCGACACCGCGGCGGGCCTGCGCGCGCAGCTGGGGCCGCTGCACAAGCCGGTGCTGGTGTTCGGTCCGAACAATTTCCCGTTCGCGTTCAACGCGGTGGCCGGCAGCGATTTCGCCTCGGCCATCGCCGCGCGCAATCCGGTCATCGCCAAGGCGCATCCTTCGCATCCGGCCACCAGCCAGCGCCTGGCCCAGCTCGCGCACCAGGCGCTGCTGGCCAACGACCTGCCGGCGGCGACGGTGCAGTTGCTGTATCACTTCGATAACACGCTGGGCCTGGAACTGGCAGGCGATCCGCGGCTGGGCGCGATCGGCTTCACCGGCAGCCGTGCCGGCGGGCTGGCGCTGAAGGCCGCCGCCGACCGCGCCGGGGTGCCGGCCTATGTCGAGTTGTCCAGCGTCAACCCGGTGTTCCTGCTGCCGGGCGCGCTGGCCGAACGCGGTGCGGCGCTGGCGCAGGAGTTCTTCGCCTCCTGCACCATGGGCAGCGGCCAGTTCTGCACCAACCCGGGCATCGTGGTGGTGCCCGAGGGCGAGGCCGGCGATGCCTTCGTCGCCGCAGCCACCGCGCATTTCGCCGCTGCTGCGCCGGCGCTGCTGTTCTCGCGCGGCGTGCTGGAGCATCTGCAGCGCAGCGTGGGCACGCTGCGCGATGCCGGCGCCACGGTGCTGGCCGGTGGCGAGGCCGATGCCGGCCCCGGCTATCGGCATGCGCCGACGCTGCTGCAAGTGTCGGCCGAGGCCTTCCTGCAGCAGCCGGAGGCGCTGCAGACCGAGGCGTTCGGCCCGGTCAGCCTGATCGTGCGCGGCGGCGGGTTGGGGCAGTTGACCGCCCTGGCGCGCAGCTTCGAGGGCAATCTCACCGGCACGCTCTATCGCGCCGCCGATGGCAGCGACGACATGGCCTTCGCCGCGCTGGCCGCGGCGCTGCGTCCGCGGGTCGGTCGCCTGATCTGCAACAAGATGCCGACCGGCGTGGCGGTGAGCCCGGCGATGAACCATGGCGGCCCGTATCCGAGCACCGGCCACCCGGGCTTCACTGCGGTCGGCATGCCCGCGGCGATCCGCCGCTTCGCCGCGCTGCACAGCTACGACGGCGTGCCCGACGCGCTGCTGCCGCCGTTGCTGCGCGATCGCAATCCCAGCGGCGTGCAGCGCTTGATCGACGGCAGCTGGAGCACCGCCGACGTGGAGCCGCGCGCATGAGCGAGCAAGCCCAGATCGGCGGGTTGACCCTGGAGCAGGCGCACGCACAACTGGCGCCGTGGCCGCACCGCGCGCCGGCGATCCAGCAGCAGGAGTACCGGCAGCGTCTGGCCAATGCGCGCGCGCTGATGCGCGCGCACGGCGCCGACGCGTTGCTGATCGGTGCCGGCGCTTCGTTGCGCTACTTCACCGGCGTGCCGTGGGGCGCCAGCGAGCGCCTGGTGGCGATGCTGCTCACCGCCGAAGGCGATCCGCTGCTGATCTGCCCGGCGTTCGAGGAAGGCTCGCTGGACGCGGTACTATCGGTGCCGGTGCGCAAGCGCCTGTGGCAGGAACACGAGGATCCGCACGCGCTGGTCGCCGAGGCCTTGCTAGAACTGGACGCGCAGAGTCTAGCGTTGGACCCGGGCGTGGCCTTTGCGGTGCACACCGGGCTGACGGCGGTGCTGGGCCGGATCGCGATCCGCGATGCGGCGGCCATCGTCGACGGCTGCCGCATGCGCAAGTCGCCGGCGGAACTGGCGCTGATGCAGCAGGCCTGCGACATGACCCTGCAGGTGCAGCGGCTGGCCGCCGGGCTGGTCCGCGAGGGCATCACCACCGCGGAACTGACCCGCTTCATCGACCAGGCGCACCGCGCGCTCGGTGCCGACAACGGCTCGACCTTCTGCATCGTGCAGTTCGGCCATGCCACCGCGTATCCGCACGGCATTCCCGGCGTGCAGGCGCTGCGCCCGGGCGAACTGGTGCTGATCGATACCGGCTGCACGGTGCAGGGCTACCACTCCGACATCACCCGCACCTACATCTTCGGCGAGCCCAGCGAGAAGCAGCGACGCATCTGGCAACTGGAGCACGACGCGCAGTCGGCGGCCTTCGCCGCGGTGCGGCCGGGCGTGGCCTGCGCGGTGGTGGACGAGGCCGCGCGCAAGGTGCTGCAGCGTGCCGGGCTCGGCCCGGACTACCAGTTGCCGGGGCTGCCGCATCGCGCCGGCCACGGTTGCGGCATGAGCATCCACGAGGCACCGTACCTGGTGCGCGGCAATGCGCTGGCGCTGGCCCCGGGCATGTGCTGCAGCAACGAGCCGATGATCGTGGTGCCGGGCGAGTTCGGCGTGCGACTGGAGGATCATTTCTACGTCACCGAGGACGGCGCGCAGTGGTTCACGCCCCCGTCGCCGGCGATCGACCGGCCGTTCGCCTGATGCGCAGGGCGGCCGCCTGCAACGTTTGCGCGGCGGCCGTCGCGGTGTGTCACGGGCGCGTGCCGCCCTGCGGAGTTCCTCGATGAAGCACATACGTCTGCCCGTCGTCGGCATGCTGGCACTGGCCCTGCTGAGTGCCTGTCAGCCGTCGGCACCGTCGGCGCCTTCCACGCCGGCCGCAACGGCGCCGGCCAAGGCAAGCCCCTCGCCGTCGCAGGCCTTCGACGCGCTGCTCGACGCGCAGTGGCAGTATCAGCTCGAACACCATCCGGAGTTCGCCAGCATCATCGGCGACAGCCGCTACAACGATCGCTGGAGCGACTATTCGCTCGCCGCGCTGGAGGCCGAACGCCAGGCCACCGCTGCGTTCCTGGCGCGCTTCGATGCGATCGATGCCAAGGCGCTGTCGGCGCAGGAGCAGTTGAGCCTGCAGATGATGCAGCGGCAGTTGCGCGACCGGCTGGAGGCGATCGCGCTGAAGAACGACGAGATGCCGCTGGAACCGGTGGGCGGCATCCAGGTGGCGCTGCCGGGTTACGCGCAGGCGTTTCCGTTCGCCAGCGTCAAGGACTACGAGGACTACATCAAGCGCCTGCAGGCGATCCCGGCGCTGCTCGACCAGGTGGTGGCGCTGTCGCGGGCCGGCGCCAGGGACGGGCTGGTGCAGCCGAAGTACCTGCTCGAGCGCATTCCCGCGCAGGTGCGCGAGATCGCCGCGCCGGCCGGGGCCGACAGTCCGTTCGCCGCGCCGCTGCAGCAATTCCCCGCGGCCGTGCCGGAGGCGGAGCGACCGCGCCTGCGCGCGGCGATGATCGCGGCGATCGACCAGCAGGTGCGCCCGGCCTATCGCAAGCTCGCCGACTTCGTCGCCGACGAATACGCGCCGCAGGGCCGCGTCCACGAAGGCCTGTGGTCGCTGCCCGATGGTGCGCGCCGCTACCGCTTCGCGATCCACACCCAGACCACCACCGATCAGTCGCCCGAGCAGATCCACCAGACCGGCCTGGCCGAGGTCGCGCGCATCGAGGGCGAGATGGGCGTCATCGCCAAGCAGCTCGGCTATGCCGATCTGGCTGCGCTACGCAAGGCGGTGGCCCATGATCGCAAGTTCTTCGCCACCTCGCCCGAGCAGATCCTGCAGCGCTACCGCGACGACATCGCGCAGATGCAGCCGAAGCTGCCGACGTTGTTCGGTACGCTGCCGAAGACGCCGCTGGAGGTGCGCGCGATGCCGGCGTTCCGCGCCACCGCGCCCGGTGCCGAGTACTGGCAAAGCGATGCGCAGGGCAGCAAGCCGGGGCTGGTGATGGTCAACACCAGCGACTACGCGCACCGCACCCTGGTCAACATCGAGGCCACCGCGTATCACGAGGGCGTGCCCGGCCATCACCTGCAGATCTCGTTGGCGCAGACCCTGCCGCTGCCGCCGTTCCGCCAGCAATCCAGCTACAACGCCTACGTGGAAGGCTGGGCGCTGTACTCCGAGCGGCTGGGCAAGGAGGTGGGCTTCTACCGCGATCCGTACAGCGACTATGGCCGCCTGGCCGGCGAACTGCTGCGCGCCAACCGGCTGGTGCTGGATACCGGCGTGCACTACAAGCGCTGGACCCGGCAGCAGATGATCGATTTCTTCCACGCGCATCCGTCCGACGACGAGCCCAGCATCCAGGCCGAGACCGACCGCTACATCGTCTGGCCGGGCCAGGCGCTGGGCTACAAGCTCGGCGAACTGGACATCCTGGCGCTGCGCGAGAAGGCCAGGCGCGCGCTGGGCGAGCGCTTCGACATCCGCGCCTTCCACGATGCCATTCTCGGCGGCGGCGCGATGCCGCTGGACCTGCTGGACGCGCGCATCGACGCCTGGATCGCCCAGGTCCAGGCCGGCACCCCCGCCACTTCGGAGACTTCGCGATGACCTCCCGTTCCCGACTGCGCACGGCGCTGGCCCTGGCCATCGCGTGCACCCTGGCCTGGCAGGGTGCTGCCGCCGCCGCGCCCGCAAAGACCGCCGCGCCGGCGGCCGCTGCCCCCGCCGGCGATGCCGGCGCGCGCTTCAAGGCGCTGTACCAGCGCGAGTGGAAATGGCGCCAGGAGCAGTTCGCCGGCGCCGACGACGAGGACGCGCAGGGACAGGCCGCCGATCACCTGCCCAAGGTCGATCCGGCCACCCAGGCGCAGCGCACCGCCTACTGGCAGCAGACGCTGCATGATCTGGATGCGATCGACCCGGCGCAGTTGTCGGCGCAGGACCAGGTGAACTACCAGGTCTATCGCCAGCAACTGCAGGTGCTGCTCGACCAGCAGCGGTTCCGCGCCTGGGAAATGCCGTTCAACAGCGACTCCGCGTTCTGGAGCGACCTGGGGTTCACTGCGCGCGCCACCTTGCGCAACCGCGAGGACTACCAGCGCTATCTCGGACAGCTCGCCGACATCCCGCGCTACTTCGACGAGCAGATCGTCAACATGCGCGCCGGCCTGGCGCGCGGTTTCGCCCAGCCCAAAGTGACCCTGCAGGGTCGCGACCAGTCGATCGCCGAGGTCGCGCAGGCGCCTGGCGAGACCAATCTGTTCTACACCCCATTCAAGCAGATGCCGGCGACGATCCCGGCGCCGCTGCAGGCGCAGTTGCGCGCGCAGGCGCGCACGGCGATCGCCCAGCAGGTGGTGCCGGCCTACGCCAAGCTGCTGCGTTTCATGCGCGAGGAATACCTGCCAAAGGCACGCCCGGCGCTGGCCGCCGAATCGCTGCCCGACGGCGCGGCGTACTACCGCGCGCAGATCCGCGAATACACCACGCTCGACCTCAGCCCCGAGCAGATCCACGCGGTGGGCCTGAAGGAGGTGGCGCGGCTGCGCAAGGAGATGGACCAGGCGATCGCCGACAGCGGCTTCAAGACCCCGCCCGGGCAGCAGACCTTCCCGGCGTTCCTGCACTACCTGCGTACCGATCCGAAGTTCTACGCCAAGACTCCGGAGGAACTGCTCAAGGACGCGGCGTGGATCGCCAAGCGCGTGGACGGCAAGATCGGCGACTACATCGGCCGGCTGCCGCGGCAACGCTTCGCGATCGAGCCGGTGCCGGCGGACCTGGCGCCGTTCTACACCGGCGGCCGTGGCGGCCCGGGTATCTACCTGGTCAACACCTACGACCTGCCGTCACGGCCGTTGTACAACCTCGCTGCGCTGACCTTGCACGAGTCCTCACCGGGCCATGCGCTGCAGATGCCGTTGGCGGCCGAGCAGGACAACCTGCCGGATTTCCGCCGCTACACCTTCATTTCCGCGTATGGCGAGGGCTGGGCGGTGTACTCGGAATACCTGGGGCAGGAGATGGGGATGTACGACACCCCGTACGACCGCTTCGGCTACCTGACCTACCAGATGTGGCGTGCGTGCCGGCTGGTGATCGACACCGGCATCCACCACGATGGCTGGACGCGGGAGCAGGCGCAGGCATTCCTGCGCGACAACACCGCGCTCAGCGAGCACGAGGTGACCACCGAGGTCGACCGCTACATCGCCTGGCCCGGACAGGCGCTGTCGTACTACCTGGGTGAGTTGAAGATCCTGGAACTGCGGCGCAAGGCGGAGCAGGCGCTGGGCGAGAAGTTCGACATCCGCGCGTTCCACGACGCGGTGCTGGAGACGGGCTCGGTGCCGCTGCCGGTGCTGGAGCAGCGCATCGACCGGTTCATTGCCGAGGGTGGGAAGTCGCCTTGGTCGAAGGAGGCGGCGAAGCAATAGCCCCTCTCCCTCCGGGAGAGGGGTTGGGGTGAGGGTCGGGGCGCGAAGCGCATACGGTAGTTCGGCTGCACGAGGCCTCGCCCGTACCCTCATCCGCCCCTTCGGGGCACCTTCTCCCGGAGGGAGAAGGGAGCAATAAGCCCCTCTTCCTCCGGGAGAGGGGTTGGGGTGAGGGTTCGGACGCGAAGCGCATGCGGTGTTTCAACTGCACGAGGCTTCGCCCGGCCCCTCATCCGCCCCTTCGGGGCACCTTCTTCCGGGGGGAGAAGGGAAGTAAAAGCCCCTCTCCCTCCGGGAGAGGGGTTGGGGTGAGGGTCGGGGCGCGAAGCGCATGCAGTGTTTCAACTGCACGAGGCTTCGCCCGTACCCTCATCCGCCCCTTCGGGGCACCTTCTCCCGGAGCGAGAAGGGAGCAATAAGCCCCTCTCCCCCCGGGAGAGGGGTTGGGGTGAGGGTCGGGGCGCGAAGCGCATGCAGTGTTTCAACTGCACGAGGCTTCGCCCGTACCCTCATCCGCCCCTTCGGGGCACCTTCTCCCGAGGGGAGAAGGGAGTGCTAAGCCCCTCTCCCTCCGGGAGAGGGGTTGGGGTGAGGGTCGGGCGCGAAGCGCATGCGGTGTTTCAACTGCACGAGGCTTCGCCCGGACCCTCATCCGCCCCTTTGGGGCACCTTCTCCCAGAGGGAGAAGGGAGCAACAAGCCCCTCTCCCTCCGGGAGAGGGGTTGGGGTGAGGGTAGGGAACGCCGCAGATAATCGAATCGCCAGTGACACCAATCCAGCGGGAGACGCCATGGCCGCACAAGGCAAGTTCCACAAGCGCTTGAGCCTCACCGATCTGACCTTCATCGGCTTGGGCTCGATCTTCGGGTCCGGTTGGCTGTTCTCGGCCAGCCACGTCTCGGCGATCGCCGGGCCGGCCGGCATCGTCTCGTGGATCGCCGGCGGCGTGGCGGTGCTGCTGCTGGGCCTGGTGTACTGCGAACTCGGCGCGGCGCTGCCGCGCGCCGGCGGCGTGGTGCGCTACCCGGAGTACTCGCACGGCGTGCTGCTGGGCTGGCTGATGGGCTTCATCACCCTGATCGCCTTCTCCAGCCTGATCGCGATCGAAGTGGAAGCGGCGCGGCAATACGCCGCGGCGTGGTTCCCCTGGCTCAACCAGGCCGGCAGCACCCATCCCAGTGTCGCCGGCTGGCTGCTGCAACTGGCGCTGCTGGTCGCGTTCTTCCTGCTCAACTACTACAGCGTCAAGACCTTCGCCACCGCCAACAACATCGTCAGCGTGTTCAAGTTCCTGGTGCCGGTGCTGGTGATCGTGCTGCTGATGGCGCACTTCGATGTGCGCAACCTGCACGTGCAGGGCTTCGCGCCGTTCGGCGCGGCCGGAGTGGAAGCGGCGATCTCCGCCGGCGGCATCATCTTCGCCTACCTCGGGCTCACGCCGATCGTGTCGGTGGCCAGCGAGGTGCGCGATCCGCAGCGCAATATCCCGATCGCGCTGATCCTGTCGGTGGCGCTGTCCACGGTGATCTACGTGCTGCTGCAGCTCGCCTTCCTCGGTGGGGTGCCGGCGCAACATCTGGTCAACGGCTGGGGCGGCATCGACAAGGCGTTCTCGCTGCCGTACCACGATATCGCCCTGGCGCTGGGCATGGGCTGGCTGGCGGCGCTGGTGATCTGCGACGCGATGATCTCGCCCAGCGGCACCGGCAACATCTACATGAACGCCACGCCGCGGGTGGTCTACGGTTGGGCGCGCAGCGGCGGATTCATGCCGGTGCTGACCAAGGTGGACGCCGCCTCCGGCATCCCGCGCCCGGCGCTGTGGCTGAGCCTGGGGCTGTCGGTGTTCTGGACCCTGCCGTTCCCCTCGTGGGAGGCGCTGATCAACGTGGTGTCGGCGGCGCTGGTGCTGAGCTATGCGGTGGCGCCGGTGACCGTGGCCGCGTTGCGGCGCAGCGCGCCGGAACTGCCGCGGCCGTTCCGGCTGCGCGGCGCGGCGCTGCTCGGGCCGCTGTCGTTCATCGTCGCAGGCCTGATCGTGTACTGGTCGACCTGGAACACGCTGTCGTGGCTGCTTGGCCTGCAGATCGCCATGTTCGCGCTGTACGTGCTGTACCGCCTGCCCAACGCCGCCGGCCGTGCACGGTTGTGGCGGCAGGTGCGCGGTGTGCTGTGGCTGATCGTGTTCTTCGCGCTGGTGCTGGTGGTGTCGCGTCTGGGCACCTTCGGCGGCAGCGGCTGGATCGCCCATCCCTGGGACACGCTGTGCGTGGCCGCGATCGCCTTGGGGTGCTACCACTGGGGCGCGCGCAGCGGCCTGCGTCCGGAGGAACTTGCGTTGGAAGAGGATGACGGGGAGTAGCCGTTGCGTGTGTGGAGAGGCGTAGGACGGTTCTTGTCCCTTTTTGTGGGATTGTCTGCGGCAGACGTCAACGGGAAAGCCCGTCGCGGCTAAAGCCGCTCTACGGGAAACAGCGCGTCATGAGATTTTTGGAAACCGAATGAACAAGTTCGTCGTATCGATCGTCATGGCACTGGCCTGCTGCGCCGGCGCCGCCCAGGCCGCGCCCAGCGTCGCCGACTACCAGCGCTCGCTGGGCCTGCGCGAGGCCTGGATCGGCCTGACCGAGAACGTGACCTGGCCGGCGCAGTGGCGCGACGACGGCGCGTTCTACTACCGCAAGACCGTGCCGGGCGGTTTCGCCTTCGAGGTCGAGGACGTGGCCAGCCAACGCAAGCAGCCGGCGTTCGACCAGCAGCAGTTGGCGCGCGCGTTGAGTGCGGCGACCGGCACCACCTATCCGGCGCTGCGCCTGCCGTTCACGCGCTTCGCCTACGTCGCCGAGGGCGGCAAGCCGCAGGCGGCGATCGCCTTCGAGCTCGATGAGACGCCGTGGCGCTGCACGCTCACCACCTACGTCTGCGCGCGTGCCGACAGCGGCCCGCAGCCGCGGCCGCGCGGTTTCGGTGTGGTGCGCGATCTCAGCGTGCCGGCCGATGCCACTCCGCGGCGCTCGCCGGACGGACGCTGGGACGCCTATGTCGACGGCAATGCGCTGATGCTGCGCGCGGTGGCGGACGGCCACACGCTGCGCCTGGCCGACGATGGCCGCAGCGACGATTTCTACGACCCGGAAACGATTGCCTGGTCGCCGGATTCGCAGCGGCTGGCGCTGTACCGGGTGAAGCCCGGCTTTCCCCGCCGCGTCACCCGGGTCGAGGCGGCGCCGCCCGGCGGCGGCCAGCCGATCGTGCGCACGCAGCTGTATCCCAAGCCCGGCGATGCGGTGGATATCGAGCGACCGGTGCTGTTCGACCTCGGCGCGCTGGCGCGCGGCGGCGCGCCCAAGCGCCTGGTCATCGACGACGCGCTGTTCGCCAACCCGTACCAGCTCTCGCCGATCCAGTGGCGCCGCGACAGCGCCAGTTTCGTGTTCGACTACGTGCAGCGCGGCTTCCAGCGCATGCGCGCGATCGCGGTGGATGCGGCCACGGGCAAGGCGCATGTGGCGGTGGGCGAGGACGCCAAGACCTTCGTGTACGCCGACCGCAGCTACCACCACGATGTCGACGGCCTGGGCCAGGAAATCCTCTGGATCTCCGAGCGCGATGGTTGGCGCCACCTGTACCTGTTCGACGATGCCAGCGGCCGGATCAAGACGCAGATCACCAAGGGCGAGTGGATCGTGCGCGACGTGCTGCGCGTGGACGATGCACAGCGGCGCATCTGGTTCACCGCCAGCGGCACGGATGCGGGCAAGGATCCGTACTATCGGCAACTGTTCGCGGTGGATTTCGACGGCGGCCACCTGACCCGGCTGACCCAGGCCGATGCCGACCACGACGTGGCCATCGCCGACGATGGGCGCCATTACGTGGACGTGTATTCGCGTCCGGACATGGCCCCGGTGATGGAACTGCATGCCATCGACGGGCGCCTGCTGCAGGTGGTCGAGCGCGGCGACATCCGCAAGCTGCAGGCCGCCGGCTGGCGCGCGCCGCAGACCTTCGTCGCCAAGGGCCGCGACGGCAAGACCGACATCTGGGGCATGGTGGTGCGGCCGCGCGACTACGATCCGCACAAGAAATACCCAGTGATCGAGAACATCTACGCCGGCCCGCACGATTCCTTCGTGCCCAAGACCTTCTGGCCGTTCGGCTATCACTCCGGCGGCGACAAGCAGATCGGCATGCAGGCGCAGGCGGACCTGGGCTTCATCGTGGTGATGATCGACGGCATGGGCACCGCCAACCGCTCCAAGGCCTTCCACGACGTGGCCTGGAAGAACCTCGGCGATTCCGGCTTCCCCGACCGCATCGCCTGGCACAAGGCGCTGGCCGCACAGGATCCGTCCTACGACATCGGCCGCGTCGGCATCTACGGCGCGTCGGCCGGCGGGCAGAGCACGCTGGGCGCGCTGGAGCGGCATCCGGACTTCTACAAGGTCGGCGTGGCCTATGCCGGGTGCTACGACAACCGCATGGACAAGATCAGTTGGAACGAGCAGTGGATGGGCTGGCCGGTGGACGCCAGCTATGCCCGCGCCTCCGGTGTGGACAATGCGGCCAAGCTGCGTGGCGACCTGCTGTTGATCGTCGGCGAGCAGGACAGCAACGTCGACCCGGCCTCGACCGCGCAGGTGGTGGACGCACTGATCAAGGCCGGCAAGGACTTCGATCTGCTCGCCGTGCCCGGCGGCGAACACACCGTCGGCCGCTCCACCGGTCCCATCGATTACGTGCAACGGCGCCAGTACGACTTCTTCGTGCGGCATCTGTTGGGGGAGCCGACGCCGCGTTGGAATGGCGTGGACGGACGCGTTGCGCGATAAGTAGAGCGCGCCTGCATGAATGTCAGAGATGCCGCCTTCCGGTGGCGGCATCGGATCATTCGGAAATCGTGGATTTAATAGAATCCGGCGTCACAGTTGGCGCCTTTGATCGTCGCTAATGAGCGATTTTTAATGGTATAGGTTCCGCCATAGGGTAGTCCTATTGCCATGCGCTTTGGATTTGTGACGTAGAACGTCTTTGCGGCTTTGTCGTACGTGACGTTTCTGGGGTCGTCGGTTTCGACATAGACTCTTTTTTCGGCTGCAGGCGTGCCAGAGTATGTGATCGCAAAAAAGATATTGCCGGGGGCGAAGAAATCGCATCCTGTTTCAAGGCCCATGTGTTCTTCGCCAGCGGTGAAGTCATAGGTTACTTTTTCCAAGGGCATGAAGAACCACGAGTTCTCGCCTATTCCGCAATTGCCTGCTCCGGCAATGGAAAACAACGCGCATGCCACGACTGATTTTTTATAAATCTTCATTCTTCTCTCTTGCAAGTGAGTCAAGTGAATCAAGTGGAATTCGATAAGAAATCTAATTTTATTTAATGAATTTTGTATTTCGGAATATATACCCTGAATTTTTAAGGAAAATAAAATTAACAGTTCATTCAAGAGGCGTCAAGATAATTTCATATTTATGACACATTAATTTGGCCGAATGACGTGGCGATCCATCCGCGGTCCGCTGCGAACAGGGCAGCAATATCATCTGACTTCGATCGCACAATTGATGGATGGGTGGATCGCGATCGCCAATACTTCGACGTGTTTCCTTGACCTTTCGGCAGAAGGAGCCACGCAGGGGCGGATGAGGGGGCGGAGGAGGCATTGGGGTTTCGCAGGCATCGCGGCGCTTCCGTACCCTCAGCCCCAACCCTCTCCCGGCGGGAGAGGGTCCTTTGCTCTCGGCGCCGATGCGTTCGCTCCTGCGAATCCCCAATCCCGACTCCCGCCCCTAAAGATGCCGCGAACTCGGCCGATATCCCGGCAAGTCTCCTTGCGCCACGGCCTGCCATGACCGCCATCGCTCCCAGTTCCTCGCTCGCGCTGTCCGGCATGCGCGCTGCCACGTCCGGGCTGCAGGTGCGCGCCAACAACATCGCCAACCTCGCCACCGAGGGCTTCCAGCGTTCGGTCCCGGTGAACCAGGCGAGCGCCGGCGGTGGCGTGGTCGGGCAGGTGCGGCAGGCCGACGGGCAGGGCAGCGATCTGGTCGACGACATGGTCGGCACGCTGACCGAGCGCACCGCTTTCCAGGCCAACGCGCGGGTGCTGCGTGCGGCCGACGACAGCATCGGCAGCCTGCTCGACGTGCTCGCCTAAGCCGTCGTCGGCGCGTCGCGCTCCCGCAACGCAACATCGCCGCGACGCCGCGGCTGTGCGATTTTCCGCATCCATCCTCGGCACAGCGCACAAGACGCTGCGGCGCGCGCAGCGCAGGATGCGACGATCGCATTGCATCGGGGACGGTAGATGGATCGGAGAGATTTCCTGCGTCAGGGCCTGGCCGTCGGCGCGGTTGCTGGCGTGGAAGCGCTGGCCGGGCGTGCCGCCGCGGCACCCACAGCGACCAGCGCCGCGCGTGCGCCTGCACCGCCGCAACTGCAGCCGCTGGCGGCCGACGCGCTGGCCGGGCACACCCTGCAATGCCGTTTCGTCGAGGCCGGCGCGACCTGGGAGGTGTACGAAGACCTGCGCCAGCCCGACGGCGATCTGACCCTGCGCGGGCCGGGCGGGGCGCTGGTGCTGGGCAAGCGCACCGAAGCGGTGTTCCCTGCCGCCCAGGCGCCGTATTTCGGCATGGCCCTGGCCGAGGTGGCGATGGCCGATGCCGACCTGCTCGCCGACCGCCTGCTGCGCGATGGCGACCCGCGCGCCGACGAGGTGCGCGACGTGGCGCCGCCGCCGGCCTCGCAACTGGATCCCAAGGACTACAACGGGCGCCTGCCGTGGACCACCTTCGTCGGTACCCGCGAGTGCGCCGACACCATGCCGGTGTACCCGGACGGGCGCACCCGCTGTTATCGCGCCATCCAGGCGTTCCCGGAACTGGGCAAGGACGAGTTGGTGCGGCGCCGCAGCGAAGGCCTGCTCGGCGGCTGGATGCCGGCGGTGCGCAAGGTGGTGCCGGCCGGTGAGGGCCGCTACTACGACATCCTGCTGTTCGCCGACGTGCTGGCCGAGGACCGCTTCGTGGTGCAGACCTGGCACCGCAGCGCGCTGGTCGAGCATGGCAAGGTCAGCAAGGTCGTGTACGGCTACAGCTATCCCGACTACCCGCCGCGGCGCGGCCCGCGCAGCGCCGAGGATTTCTACCGCGGCCTGCTCGCCTTCGCCGGCTACTGGCAGGCGCAGCTCGCCGACACCGTGCATGCGCAGACTCCGGATGCGAGCTGGCGCGACATGGCGCGCTTCGCCTTCGCCCGCGAATTGGTGGTGCGTCCGGGCGGCACCTATCCCAAGTACGGTGCAGTGGACCGCGACTATTACGGCAACGAGTACGACGGCTTCCAGGACACCTTCACCAGTTCGCTGTACGCCAACCTGGAATGGGGGCGTTTCAGTCAGGCGGCAGCGGTGCTGGACGGGTATTTCAGCGATTTCGTGCAGGCCGACGGCATAGTCAACATGCGCGGCCCGGAGACCGGGCAGTTCGGGCTGACCCTGTCGCTGCTGGCGCGCTACCTGCGCTACACCGGCGATGCCGCGCTGCTGCGCAAGCACCGCGACAAGATCGCCGCCACCGCGCAGGTGCTGGTCGAGCTGCACGACGCCAGCCTGCGCCTGCCGGCATCGGCACCGGGGCATGGCCTGCTCCACGGCTGGAACGAATCCGATGCGTGCCTGTTCCCCGATCCGCAGGTGTGGTGGAAGCCGTACTACGCCAACAGCGCGCTGACGGTGCGCGGCTGGCAGGACCTGGCGACGGTGTGGAGCGGCATCGCCGGGCCCGGCGGGCAGGCCGCCGCGGCGCAATGGCAGCGCCGCGCGCAGCAACTGTCCACGCAATTGCTGCGCACGCTGCGTGGCAACATCCGTCGCGATCTGCAGCCCCCGTACATCGGCCCGCTGCCGGGGGTGAAGCTGACGTTCCGCCAGTCGCTGCAGCAGGAGCATCCCAGCGAGCAGGGCTGGCCGCACCGCGCCTATGCAGAACTGCTGCAGGCCGACGTGCTGCCCGACGACCTGGCGCACCTGGTCATCGACTGCGTGCGCGGCCACGGCGGCACCAGCCTCGGTGTGGTCGGCAACATCACCGCGCCGACCCCGGAGGCGCGCGACCTGCTTGGTTTCATCTCCTACGGCTACGCGCAGCAGTTGCTGCGCCTGGACCGAATCGAGGAATACCTGCTGTTCCTGTACGCGCACCGCTTCCACGTGCATACCCGCGGCAGCTGGACCGCGGGCGAGGTCACCGGCATCACCGGCGGCATGCCGCTGTTCTGCATCCCGGCGCAGCTGACCATCCCGCTGCTGCTGCGCTGGATGCTGGTGTTCGAGGACAGCGCCGGCGAGGAACTGTTCCTGGCGCGGGCGGTGCCGCGCGACTGGCTGGGCAGCGGCGAGACGATCGCGATCGACGCCGCGCCGACGCGCTGGGGCAGGGTGTCGCTGGCGCTGCGCGGGGATCCGGCGCGCAAGCGCATCGACGGCCGCGTGACGCTGCCGGCGCAGCGGCCGGCACGCACCTGGCTGACCCTGCGCGTGCCGGCCGGCACCCGCCTGCAGGAGGTGCAACTGGACGGGCAGCCGGCGGCGCTGTCCGGGCCGCGCAACGAGCGCGTGCTGGTGCCGGCCGGCAGCGCGGCGACGGTGGCGATTTCCGCCGTCTACGGCTGAGTGGCGAAAAAGTCGGAAACGTCCCGCCTGCCTGCGGGGCAGTGCGGTATTCCGCACGTTTTCCCGATAAATACGACAAGACGCCACGCGCGTCCTACGCGCACATTGTGACCGTGCAGTGAATGTCCAAGGGGGAGATTCCTGCACGTCACCGGGGACGCAGCGCATGGGTCGTGCGCGTCGCCGTGCAGGCGGCGTCGGGATCGTCCCGTCCGGCGGCGCATGCGTGGACACGTCCGTTTTCGTATCCGCCACACGCGCTGGCGACGGGGCGCCCGCCTGGGGAAGGGCGGCGTTCCGGCGAACGCCAGGCTGCCGCTCAGGAGATTTCCGATGCCGTCTTTGCTCGAACGCGTTGCGCCGCTGCTCCCGTGTTCCTGGCGCGCCGCGCCGCAGCCCGGTCCGCTGGCCGCGGCGATCTGCACCGCCCTGGCCCTGCTCGCGCCGGCGGCGCAGGCGCAGGATGCGCCGACGCAGGATAGCCAGGCGACCACGCTGGAACGCATCAGCGTCACCGGCAGCCATCTGCGCCGGGTCGATGCGGAAACCGCAAGCCCGGTCATCACCATCGACCGCCAGCGCATCGAGGACAGCGGCCAGGACACCCTCGGCCAGTTGCTGCAGCAACTGCCGGCGATGGCCGGCAACATGCCCAACGTCGCGCTCAACTCCGGCTTCAGCCACGGTCGCGCGCTGGTGTCGCTGCGCAACCTCGGCCCCGAGCGCACCCTGGTGCTGGTCAACGGCCATCGCATGGCCGGGCCGGCCAGCAGCGTCGCCGCCGCGCCCGGCGTGGACGTCAACGCGATTCCGGCGGCCATGGTCGAGCGCATCGAGGTGCTCACCGACGGCGCCTCGTCGGTGTACGGCTCCGACGCCATCGCCGGCGTGGTCAACATCATCCTCAAGGACAAGTACGACGGCTTCGCCGCCACCGCCGACTACGGCCTGAGCACCCACGGCGACGGCAACCGGCGCTCGCTCGGCCTGGAGTGGGGCAAGACCTGGGACCGCGGCGGGCTGATCCTGGGCGTGAGCCGCAGCTCGATGAACGCGCTGTACGACAGCGATCGCGACTACGCGCGCACCGCGCAGAACTATCTCAACGGCCAGGTGGTGGAGCGCCGCGGCAACGGCACCCGCGCCTTCCTGCGCAATGGCAGCGTGCTGACGCCCAACGCCAACCTGGCGCCGGGCCAGGTCACCGCCAGCGACTTCCATACCTACAGCCAGGCGGTGGAAGGCTACAACTCCTACACCGGGCAGTACCTGATCACCCCGGTGCAGCGCACCAACGCCTCTGCACACGCCACGTTCGATTTCACCCCGAACGTGCAGGGCTACCTGGACATGTTCTGGACCCGCAGCGAGACCACCTCGCAGCTCACCGCCTACGGCCTGGAACTGCCCAACGCCGCGCAGAACTACTACAACCCCTTCGGCGCCCAGCTCAGCCGCTACCTGCTGCGTTCGGTGCCGGCCAACACCCGCGTCTACACCTCGACGATGTACCAGACCAACATCGTCGCCGGCTTGCGCGGCAAGTTCGGCGACAGCAGCTGGCAGTGGGATGCGGCGGCCGGCTACGCGCACTACAAGGACACCCTGGTGCGCAACGGCTTCTCCATCACCTCGGCGCTCAACAACGCGGTGGGCGCCTCGTTCCGCGACAGCGACGGCACCATCAAGTGCGGTACGCCCGGCAACGTCATCGCCGGCTGTACCCCGATCAACGTGTTCAACCCGGACGATCCGGCCACCATCGCCGGCATCAAGGCTACCCAGAGCGCGGTCGACCTGATCGACGAGAGCACGATGAAGTTCGCCGAGGCCAGCGTCAACGGCGACCTGTTCGCGATGCCGGCCGGAGCGGTGCAGGCCGCGTTCGGCCTGTCGTTCCGCAAGAACGGCTTCTCGCAGGGCACCAGCAATCCGGTGGCGGCGGCCGATGCCGACGGCAACTGCGACTACAACGACGGTTGCATCATGAACCAGGGCCACGACGAGACCATCAAGGAGGCGTATGCCGAAGTGCTGGTACCGCTGCTCAAGGGCGTGACCGGCGCGCAGGCGCTGAACCTCAACCTGGGCACGCGCTACTCGCGCTACGACTACTGGGGCAGCACCACCAACAGCAAGGTGGCGCTGGAATGGCGGCCGATCGACAACCTGCTGATCCGCGCCACCGGCTCGCAGGTGTTCCGCGCGCCGGCGCTGGGCGATCTGTACGGCTCCCCGTTCAACGGCGTGGTCGACGACGCCGGCACCTATACCGATCCGTGCAACGGCTACACCGGCGGCGGCAATCCCGCGGCCTGCGCCAACGTGCCGACCAACGGCAGCTTCGTCAACAGCTCCTCGTTCACCGTGCTCACCACCGGCTCGGCCAACGCGGGCTTTGCGATCAAGCCCGAGCAGGGGCGCTCCTACAACATCGGCGCGGTGTACGACCCGAGCTGGGCCGAGGGTCTGTCGCTGAATCTGGACAGCTGGCGCGTCACCCTGGACGACATGATCAACGGCACCGGCCTGGATCAGGTGCTGCAGAACTGCTACGACGGCCAGAGCGCCTACTGTCCGCTGATCAAGCGCGGCCCCACCGGGCAACTGGTCAGCGTGACCGTGCCGTTCGCGATCAACAGCGGCAAGGTCGACATCCGCGGCGACGACGTCGGCATCAAGTACGCCTTGCCGGAGACGGCGTGGGGCCGCTTCCGCGCCGGTGTCGATGCCACCTACCTGTCCAGCTACAAGTTCAGCGGCGATCCGCACAACTACGTGGGCGAGCAATCCAGCTACGGCAACCTGCCGCGCTGGCGCGCCAACTTCACCCTCGACTGGGACAACGGCCCCTGGCACGCGAGCTGGAACACGCGGCTGATCGGGCGCACCACCGTCGGCAGCACCTACGAGGACTTCTGCGTCAACACCGCCGCCGACGGCAGTTGCGTGTACTTCCCGGTCGGCACGGTGACCTACCACGACGCCAGCGTGAGCCGGAAGTTCGAGAGCCTGCATACCACCCTGGCGCTGGGCGTGAACAACCTCGGCAATCGCACGCCGCCGCGCTACTACGGCTATGCCAGCGCGGCCAACACCGATGCGTTCACCTACGACACGCTGGGGCGTTACTTCTGGGTGCGGATCAGGACCGAGTTTTGAGTCGCATGCCTGTCCCCGGTGGCGCCGCATCGCGCGTGCGACGCGGCGCCGTCGCTCTCCTGGTTGGACTGTCGTTCGCTGCGACTGCGGTGGCGGCGTCAGCCGCCGTCAGCGACCTCGACGGCGAAGGCCTGCAGCCCAGCAATGCCGCGATCGGCATGCCGCACTTCAAGGGCGATGCGCATCCCTTGCCGGATAGCGGCGTGGCGTTCGCGCCGGGGCAGGGGCAGGGCCAGTTGCAGCGGGTGTTCGCCGCCGACCTGGCGGCGGGTGCCGGCCGCGCGCCCGGCCGTGATTTCTGGATCGACCGCCTGCTCGCGCGGCAGGGCACCGGCGGCGGTTTCGGCGACAGCAACAACTGGCTGTTCACCCGCGGCCGCGCCGCCTACCTGTACACGCACAAGCCGGAGGAGCCTGGCTTCGTGGGCGACGTGGCCTACGTGCACAAGACCGGCCACGACGCGCTGTTCCGCCTGCAACTCGAGCGCGACGGCGTGCCGATCGCGCTGGTCGAGGACAGCGCGCAGCGGCGACAGACGCCGAGCTATTTCAGCAGCGCGTATGCCGGTGGCGGCGTGCGCTTGCAACTGGTCAAGTTCATCAGCGAGCAGAACGTGGCGGTGGCCGAAGTCACCGTGTCCAGTGTCGACGGCGTGGCGCACAGCCTGACCCTGCGTGCGGTCTCGCCGATGGCCACGCATCCCGACAGTGCCGAGTTGACCGGCGCCTTCGTCACCCATAACGCCATCACCACGCTGTTTCCGCGCTTGTCCGGCGACGGCTTCGCGGTCGATGGCGCAAGCATCGCGCGGCCGCTGGCGGTGCCGGCGCACGGCACCGCGCCGACACTGAAGGTGCAACTGGGGCTGATCGCGCGCGAGCTGCCTGCCTCGCTGCAGGAATACCGGCGCATCGCCGCGCAGTCGCCGCAGCAGGCCTACCGCGACCACGTCGTCGCCTACAACCGCTGGTGGGTCGACAACCTGCCGTACCTGGACACGCCCGAGGACAATCTCGACAAGACCCTGTTCTACCGCTGGTGGCTGCTGCGCTTCAATTTCCTCGACGCGGCGGTGCCCGGCAACGACTACCAGTTCCCGGTGGCGATCGAAGGCGTGCTCGGCTACGACAACGCCATCGTGCTCACCACCGGCATGTTCATCGACGACCTCAAGTACCTGCGCGATCCGCTCTACGCCTACGGCTCCTGGCTCGGCGCGGGCGAGACCGCCGGCGGCGGCAAGTACGTGGACAATCCCGGCGCGCCGGAGAACTGGTCCAATTCCTACGCCCAGTACCTCAGTGCCGCCGCCTGGCGTGCCTACCAGGTGCATGGCGGCCCGCCGGCGATCGCCGGGCAACTGGCGCGCTACGCCAGCGATGACGTGGACGCGCTGCTGCGCGCCTACGACCGCAACGGCAACGGCCTGATCGAATACGACTGGGCGGCGATGACCGGCAACGACGCCGACGCGGTGTCCTTCGACTGGGCCAAACACCATGGCGCAGCGCGCATGGACCGCAGCGAGAGCGCGTACGTGTACGCCAACGCGCTGGCCGCTGCACAGGCCGCGCAACTGGCCGGCGACGCCGCCACCGCGGTGCGCATGCAGGCGCTGGCGGCGAAGATCCGCCGTGCCGTGCTCGATGTGCTGTGGCAGGACCACAGTGCACAGGCCGACGGCATGGGCCTGCACGGCGACCTGATCAAGCAGCGCCAGGCCGATGAGCCGCGCCTGCCGGTGGACTGGAAGGAAACCAACAACTATTACCCCTTCAGCGTCGGCCTGATGCCCAGGCACGGCGATGCCGACGACGACCCCAAGTACGTGCGCGCGCTGCGCCTGTTCGCCGATGCGCGACAGTTCCCGCTGTTTCCGTTCTACACCGCCAACCAGGCCGACGCGCAGGCGCGCGGCGCCGGCGGCAGCAACAATTTTTCGGTGATCAATTCCACCGTGGCGTTCCGCCTGCTCGGCAGCGTATTGCGCGACTACCCCAGCCCATACCTGGATGCGTCCAGCTACCGCAAGCTGCTGTACTGGAACGCGTGGGCGCACTACATCGACGGCGACAACCGCTATCCGGACCAGAACGAGTTCTGGGCGCAGGGCAGCGCCGCCGATGGCGGCCGCATCGGCTATCGCTCGTGGATCCACCACACCCAGCTCGGCGCCACCAACTTCACTGTGATCGAGGATGCGATGGGCCTGCGCCCGCGCAGCGATGCCCTGATCGAGCTGTATCCCATCGATATCGGCTGGGATCATTTCGTCGCCGACTGCCTGCGCTATCGCGATCGCGACCTGAGCATCGTCTGGGATCGCGACGGCCGCCGCTACGGCGGAGCCGCGCCGAAGGGCTATTCGCTGTACCTGGACGGCCACCTGGCCTTCACCGTCGATCGCCTGGCGCACGTGCTGTACGACCCGGCCAGCGGCCGCGTGCAGGCCTTGCCGGATGTAGTCAATGCCGGTGCCGCGCAGATGCAGGTGCTGGCCGCGCATCGGCTGGCATTGCAGGCGCCGCAGCAGGTGCGGTTTCCAGGCCAGGCGCGGATCGGTGCGGTACTCGCCGATGCCGGGCTCGACATCGCGCTGCCGCCCGGCGCGCGCAATCTGGCGCAGGGTGCGGCGGTCAGCGCGAGCTATGCGGCCGACGGGTTCCCGGCCACGGCCGCGGTCGACGGCAGCACCGCCAACGAACCGTTCTGGGGCACCGCCGGTTCGCCTGCCGCCAGCGATTGGCTGGAACTGGATCTGCAGCGCCCCCAGACCCTGGACGATGTACGCGTGTACTTCTATCGCAGTTCCTCGCCTCCGAGTGAACAGCACGGCTTCCCGTCGGGCACGCGCGCCGGCTACGCGCCGCCGTGGCTGTACGTGCTGCAGTACTTCGACGCCGGCGTGTGGAAGACCGTGCCGGGCCAGGTGCGTGACGCACCGATCGCGCAGGGCAACCGCAACCGCATCCGTTTCCCGCCGCTGCGCGCGCAGCGCTGGCGCGTGCAGGTCACCCATGCCGGCCCGCTGCGCACCGGGATCAAGGAGATCCAAGCCTATGCCAGCGGCGCCGCGGCGCCGGCGGTGCACGGCAACCAGGCGCCGGAGGTCGAGGCCTGGCAGGAAGACGGCAGCGCGGCGGGTGGCGTGATGCGCCTGGTCGGCCGGGTCGGCGACGACGCGTTGCCGAACGGCACGCTGGCGCTGCAGTGGCGCACGCTGCAGGCACCGCCCGGCGGCGCTGCCCTGTTCGAGCAGCCGCAGGCGGCCACCACGCAGGTGCGTTTCACCGCGCCCGGTACCTACACCCTGCAGTTGCAGGCCGACGATGGCGCGTTGCAAGGGCACGCCGAGGTCAAGGTGATCGCGGCGGCGGCTCCGGCCGGGCAGACGCTGCAAGTACAGGGCGAGGCCACGCCGAGCGCGCAGTTCACCGCTGGCCATCACCGCCTGCAGGCGCTCAATGATGGGCTGCTGCCGGCACCGGACCAGGTGCCGGCCGCCGACCGCCGCTGGGGCAGTTGGGGACGCGCGCAGCCGGCTTCGGTGTGGGTGCAGTACGAGTGGCCGCAACCGCAACGACTGAACGCGGCGGCGCTGTATTTCTGGGACGACCAGCCGCAGGGCGGGGTGGCGTTGCCGCGTGCGTGGACGTTGCAATACCGCGACGGCACGCAGTGGCGCGACATCGCCGTGCGCGGCGGCTATCCGGTGCATGGCGATGGCGCGCCGAGCAGGGTGACGTTCGCGCCGGTGGTTACCACGGCCTTGCGCGCGGTGCTGCAGACCGCGACGCAGGGCGAGGGCCACTACGCGGTCGGGCTGGACGAATGGCAGGTGTTCGCCGAGCGCGCGGTGGCGACCGAAGCGGTGGACGTGCGCATCGCGCCCGGGCAGGCGCCGACGCTGCCGGCACGCATCGCCGGCTACTTCGCCGATGGCGGCTGGGCCTGGCTGGGCGCGCGCTGGTCGCAGGTCGATGCGGCGGCGCTGGCCGGCGAGGGCCGCGTGCAGGTGCAGGGCCTGGCCGACGGCGGCGTGCCGGTGACGGCCAGCATCTGGGTCCGCGCGACCGCGCCGGGCCAGCTCGCCACCGTGCAGGCGCCGCCGCCGCTGCACGTGCCTGCGGGGCAGGCGCCGGGGCTGCCGGAACTGGTCTCCGTGCAGTACAACGACGGCTCGCGCGAGCGCGTGCCGGTGCGTTGGGCGCCGCTGGCGCCGGCCGCCTATGCCAAGCCCGCACGCCTGAGCGTGGTCGGACAGGCGCGGGGCCGCGATGGCACCGGGACGCTGCCGGTGCGGCTGGACCTGGTGATCGAGGCGGAGACGACGCCATGAACCGCCATCCCGTGCGCCGTACCGTCGCCTGCCTGCTGGTGGCCTGCGCTGCCTGCATCGGCGTTGCCGCGGCCATCGCCGCCACACAGGCAGTGCCGCGGTCGAGGCAGGTACATGCACCGGGCAATCCGATCCTGGCCGACGGCCGCGCCTATTCGGCCGACCCCGCGCCGCTGGTCGCCGACGGCAAGCTCTACATCATCGCCGGCCGCGACGAGGCGGCACCCGAGGTCAACGACTTCGCGATCGACCGCTGGCAACTGCTGGTCACCGACGATGTCGGCCGCGGCGACTGGACCCATTACCCGACGTTGCTGCGCCCGCAGCAGGTATTCGCCTGGGCGGCGCCCGGCCACGCCTACGCTGCGCAGATCGTGCAGGGCCCGGATAAACGCTATTACCTGTATGCGCCGGTGCAGGAAGCACACTCGCGCAATGCCGATCCGTTCGCGATCGGCGTGGCGGTGGCCGACAGCCCGCTGGGGCCGTGGCGCGACGCGCATCCGCAGGGACCGATCCTGTCGCAGTCGCTGCCGGTGCCCAACGCGATCCAGAACATCGACCCGACCGTCCTGGTCGACGACGACGGCCGCGTGTATCTGTACTGGGGCACTTTCGGCAAGCTGTTCGGCATCGAACTGGAACGCGACATGGTCACGCCGAAGGGGCGGGCGGTGGCGGTGACCACGCTGGACGGCTACTTCGAAGCGCCGTGGCTGTTCAAGCGCAATGGCACCTACTACCTGGCCTACGCCGGCAACCGTGCCGGACCGGAGTCGGAGTGCACGCCGACGCTGTACCACGCGTGCATCGCCTACGGCAGCGCGCCCTCGCCGTTGGGGCCATGGACCTACCGCGGCGTGATTCTGCCGCCGGTGTCCTCGACCACCTCGCATCCGGGCATCGTGCAATTCAAGGGCCAGTGGTACCTGGTCTACCACACCGCCGACGCCAAGGGCGGCGGGCATTTCCGCCGCAGCGTGGCGATCGACCGGCTGCAGTGGGACGACACCCGGCAGCCGGCGCGGATCCTGCCGGTGGTGCCCACGCAGCGGCCGCAGCCGCCGTTGCCGCCGCAGCGCAACCTCGCCCGCTATGCCCATGCCAGCGCGTCCAACGGTCCGGACATTCCGCACCAGTACTGGATCGCCGCGCTCAACGACGGCCGGGTCAAGCGCAATCCGTTGCCGCCGCAGCTATGGGGCAGTTGGACACCGCACAACCCACCGCAGCAATGGCTGCAGTACAGCTGGGCGCAACCGGTGACGCTGCAGGGCAGTCGCATCCTGTTCTGGGCCGATCATCCGCCGGGCGCGGACAGCGGCGTGGCGCCGCCGGCGCGCTGGCGGTTGGAGTACCGTCGCGACGGCCGTTGGTGGCCGCTGGCAGAGAGTACGCGCGCACCCGTCGCCGGCCGCTGGCAGACGCTGCGCTTCGCGCCAGTGACCACGCGCTGCGTGCGCGCGGAGCTGGACGCATCCGGCGGCGGCGAGCGCTACGCCGCACTGGCGGTGCAGGAGTGGGAGATGTTGGCGCCGCAGGCGCAGCGCTTGCCGCAGGCGACCGCGGCGGATGTGCAGCGGTGCGACATGCCTTGAGGCGAGGCGTGCAGGCCGATCGAGCCGACCTCGCCGACCTTCGCAGGCGCTTCGGTTGCAGCACCTGCCGCTGATGTCGGCGGCATGTACCGGCCGCATCATGTTCCTGCTGTGACGTCGGTTTGATTTTCGGACTCTGTGCGGAATTATCCCGATTCCATGAGGATAAACGTCGAGTGCATGGCGTTTTGGTGGATTAGTCTGGCGACGCATTGCCGATACGCGAGTGGCTGCCGTGCGGCGTGTTCCTGGCGTTTCGCCGGAGGCGAACCTGGATCCGCATGCCGTCGGGGGGCGGCGGATGCCTCAATCACTGCAGGCTGGTGCGGCGGAACGCGCGTCTATCGTCCTATTCATCCAATGTCGTCGGACAAGAGGAGTGTAGCGCAGTGAAACTTGCTGCTTCTCGATACGTGCGTCTGGTCTCCACGATGTGCCTGTCGGCCGTTCTGGCCTTGGCTGCGCAGCATGCGCAGGCGGCGGCCGCGGCGGTCTGCACTGCAGGCCAATGGCTCGCCAATCCCGGCGATACCGACATGCCGGCCGTCCGCTACGAAACCCAGCACTTCGCGTTCCGCTGGAAGGACGGACAAGCCGTGTCGCAGGACGATGTGACCTCCGCAGCCAAGGAGCTGGAGCTGATCTGGGACGACTACATGGGGCGCGTCGGGTTTCCCGAGCCTTACTGCAACACGGCAACGAAGTACAAGGTCAGCGTCCACCTGGACCACAGCTTCGGCCTGAACGGCGGTACTTCCGCCAGCGGCGGCATGGGCATGTGGATCAATCCGGACCAGTTGGGGTATCACTGGGGCCTGGCGCATGAATTGACCCATGGCTTGCAGGGCAGTACCGGCGGCTTGCGCGACTCGCCGTACGTCGGCTGGATCTGGGAATCGCATGCCAACTGGATGGCGCATCAGTATTTCCACGACGACGTGCAGTGCTCTGAGATGTTGGTGAACTACCCGCATCTCTATCTTGGCTCGACTCGCGACCGCTACTGCAACTGGCAGTTCATGGAGTACCTCAAGGATCGCTTCGGTTACGCGATCATCAACGATCTGTGGGCCAAGGCGCCCAAGCCCGGCGATTCCCGCCAGGCCGATGCCGATCCGTTCTCGATCATCCGCGACAATATGGGCTGGAGCCAGTCGCAGCTCAACGACGTGCTCGGCGACTGGGCCATGCACAACGTGCAGTGGGACTACACCGACCCGGACGGTCGCGACCATGGCGCCGTGATGCGCCAGCAATACGGCAGCAATACCGCGTTCGATCCGGAAAACCCGGCCGATGAGACCAACCGCGATCGCGCGCTGCGCCTGACCCAGCTGGATCCGGTGCAGGGCCAGACAGGCGTCTACCAAGTGCCGTTCGACTGGGCGCCGCAGCGTTGGGGCTACAACCTGGTCCGGCTGATTCCCACCGTGGGTGCGAATGCGGTCGTGGTGAAGTTCCATGGCAACGTGCAGCAGAAGTCGGCGGTCGACACGTTGCCGGGCCTGGTCAACGATCCCGAGACGATCGGTACGCCGGATTCGGATTGGCGCTGGGGCCTGGTCGCAATCGAGGCGAACGGCAAGCCGCGCTACAGCGCGTTGCAGCGAGGCGCCGATGCCGCGCTGTCGTTCCAGGTGCGCAGCGATGACAGCGACCTGTATCTGGTGGTGATGGGGACGCCGAGCAAGATGCAGAAGATCAAGTGGGATCAGTCCTACTATTCGGTCTACCGCTACCCGTGGAGCGTCACGCTGCAGAACGCGTATCCGTCGGGCCAGCAGCCCGGGGCGCCGACGCCGACGCGCGTGGGCGGCCGTCACCCCAACGGCGGTGGCTGGGTCGCCCAGAACGCGTATGTCGCGTCGACCGCCTATGTCGGCCCGCATGCGCGGGTGCTGGGTGGCAAGGTGCTGGGCGATGCGCGCATCGAGGATCATGCGACGATCCTGGGCGGGCAGGTGCAGGACGGCGCCGTGGTTGGCGGGTTGAGTTTGCTGCAGGACGGGGTGACGGTGAAGGATCGCGCCCGGTTGCATACGGTGTTCAAGCCGGCGGGGGCGTTCGGCGGGTTCACGCTGTCCGGTTCCGCGCAGTTGCGTGGCGACGTCGAACAACGCGGCGCGTCGGCCAGCAAGGGCGTGTTCTACGGCTACGTCGATGCGAATACGGTGACCAACCCCGATTATGGCGCCGACCTGACCGACGCGGTGCCAGAGGTCACGGCGAAGCCGCAATGATCGACCGGCAATGACTGCCAGGCGGTGTCGTGGCGGATGCACGGTGCATTCGCTGCGACACCACTGCGGTGTCGCGATCCCGGCATGACGCGACGCGTGGTGCAGGTGGCGCATGAGCCGCAGCGCATTGGCGTGTCGGCCGCGTTCGCCCACGCTGTCCGCAGGGGCCTGGTCGCCAGCGCCGGGTCGGCACGGTGATTCGGCAGAAATCCGCATCTGCACGCATCAGTGGGGACAAGACGCGCTGTCACCCGGATGACACAGTGACCATGAATCCGCTGGTCGTTGCCCTGCGGCGTCGGCGTCCCGACATCTCATACAGGAGCAGTCCATGCCTCGATGCGTTTCTTTCCCGCATGCCGCCTCGCACGCGGGAGGCCGGCGATGAGCGGGCAGGGCATGCATCGGCATGGCGCCGCCTGCGCGCACGCAGCTGCCGACGCGGCCGGCGCCGCGCTGGATCCCTCGCGACGCCGCTTCCTGCAATGGAGCGCACTGGCGGTGGCCGCCGGGCTGCTGCGCTTCCCACTGGACGCCGCCGCGTCCACCCCGGGCCGGGTGCAGGCGCTGCCCTTGCAGCAGGTCACGCTGAAACCCTCGCTGTTCCTGGACTCGTTGCAGACCAACCGCCGCTACCTGCTGGAACTGGAGCCGGACCGCCTGCTGCACAACTTCCTGCAGTACGCCGGCCTGCCGCCGAAGGGCGCGGTGTACGGCGGCTGGGAGGGCGACACCATCGCCGGCCACACGCTGGGCCACTACCTCAGCGCACTGGCGAAGATGCACGCGCAGACCCGCGATCCCGCACTACGCGAGCGCATCGACTACATCGTCGCCGAACTGGCGCGCGCGCAGGCAAAGGACGCGGACGGCTACGTCGGCGGGCTCACCCGCAAGAACGACAACGGCGCCATCGACAGCGGCAAGGTGGTGTTCGAGGAAGTGCGCCGCGGCGTCATCAAGGGCAGCAAGTTCAATCTCAACGGTAGCTGGTCGCCGCTGTACACGGTGCACAAACTGTTCGCCGGCTTGCTCGACGCGCAAGAACTGGCCGGCAACGCACAAGCGCTGCAGGTGCTGTTGCCGCTGGCCGGCTACCTTGCCAGTGTGTTCGACGCGCTCGACCACGCGCAGATGCAGACCCTGCTGGATACCGAGTTCGGCGGGCTCAACGAGTCCTACATCGAACTGGGCGCGCGCACCGGCGATGCGCGCTGGATCGCCATCGGCAAGCGCCTGCGCCACGAGAAGGTGATCGACCCGGCCGTGGCCGGGCGCGACGAACTGCCGCACATCCACGCCAACACCCAGGTGCCCAAGTTCATCGGCGAGGCGCGCCAGTTCGAGGTCGCCGGCGATGCCGATGCGGCCGCGGCGGCGCGCTTCTTCTGGGAGACGGTGACCGCGCACTACAGCTACGTGATCGGCGGCAATGCCGACCGCGAGTATTTCCAGGAGCCGGACACCATCGCCGCCTTCCTGACCGAGCAGACCTGCGAGCATTGCAACAGCTACAACATGCTCAAGCTGACCCGGCACCTGTACCAGTGGACGCCGCAGGCGCGCTACTTCGACTACTACGAGCGCACGCTGCACAACCACACCATGGCCGCGCAGCATCCGGCCACCGGCATGTTCACCTACATGACGCCGATGATCAGCGGCGGCGAGCGCGGTTTCTCCGACAAGTTCGATTCGTTCTGGTGCTGCGTCGGCAGCGGCATGGAAGCGCACGCGCAGTTCGGCGATGCGATCTACTGGCAGGACGCCACCTCGCTGTACGTGAATCTCTATATTCCCTCGCGGCTGGACTGGAGCGAGCGCGACCTGGCGCTGGAACTGGACAGTGGCGTGCCCGACAACGGCAAGGTGCGCCTGCAGGTACTGCGTGCCGGCGCACGCGCGCCGCGGCGGCTGCTGTTGCGGGTGCCGGCCTGGTGCCAGGGCCGCTACACCCTGCGCGTGAACGGCAAGCCCGCGCGTGCGGCATTGGCCGATGGCTATCTGGCGCTGGAGCGCGACTGGCGCGCCGGCGACGTGATCGACCTGGACCTGGCCACGCCGCTGCGGCTGGAACACGCCGCCGGCGATGCGGACACGGTGGTGGTGATGCGCGGTCCGCTGGCGCTGGCCGCCGACCTGGGGCCGGTGAGTACGCCGTACGACGCGCCGGACCCGGCGCTTGTGGCCGCGGCCGATCCGCTGCGCGGCTTCGTCGAGCTGCCGCAGCCCGGCCATTTCCTGGCCAGCAGCACGCAACCGACGGGCCTGACCTTCGTCCCGTTCTACGCACAGTACGAGCGCCGCAGCGCGCTGTATTTCAAGCGTATGGATCCTGCGCAGTGGGCGCAGGAAGCGCAGCGGCGGGCGCGGCGCCAGGCCGAGCAGGACAAGCTGCGTGCGATCGCGGTGGACATGATCCAGTTCGGCGACGAGGCCTCCGAGCAGGCGCACCAGTTGCGCAGCGATACCTCCTTCGGTGGCGCCTACCGTCGGCAGCAGTGCCGCGACGTGCGCGGCAAGGGCTTCGTCGAGTTCTGCATGCGCGGCAGCGCGCAGCCGCTGGCGCTGCGCCTGCGCTTCTGGGGCAGCGACAAGGGGCGCTTCAACATCCTGATCAATGGCAAGCTGGCCGTGGAAGTGGCGGTGGAGCGCGGCCAGGTGATCGATTTCGTCGACCGCGATTACCCGCTGCCGCCGGCGCTCACCCGGGATGCGCAGCCGTTGATCGTGCGCATCGAGCCGCAGCACGGCGACACCGCCGGCCCGCTGTTCGGTGGCTGGCTGATCCCGGCGTGACGCGGCATGGCGCGAATCGTTGCCATCGCCGCGCACGGTCGATTGCAGTGTGTGCCTGTCGTGGTCGTGTTCGCGCGACACCGCGCCATGCCGCGGCACGTTGCCACGTGCAGGCGTGGAGCCACACATGACCATGCATGATTCCGCATGCGAAACCGCGAATCGCGACAAGACGCGGGCGTGCGAACACGGCACAGTGTGACCGCGTGATGAAAATCTGATCGCATCGTCGTACCGGCCGTGGCGCCGGCGTGCGCCACCGGAGCGATGCCATCGTCGTTGGACGTCATCGCAGGAGCGGGGAGCCGCGCACCGGCCGTGTGCGCAGGAGATCGGCCTCCCCGTTGTGCGCCAGGCCGTCGTGGTCCGGTGCAGGCACGCCACCGCAGGCGCCGCGCAGGCGCCACCGTCCAGCAGGTCCGTCCGTCGGCATGGCGCCGGCATGGCGTCGTTCGGCCTGCGTTTCTCCGCTGTCTCGTCTCGCCACCTTCCAGGAGCCCGCCCCATGTCGTTTCCGCAGCCACGCCCTTCCTTCCGCCATGCCGCGACGCCGCTGGCGCTGGCAGTCGCCACTGCCCTGTCGCTGGGGAGCGCAGGGGCGGCGCAGGCGCAGGAGGCGAGCGCCGACAGCGCCACCCAGACCCTGGACAGCATCGTGGTCACCGGCTCGCGCCTGCGCCGCGTCGACACCGAAACCGCCAACCCGGTGGTGACCATCAGCCGCGCGCAGATCGAAGCCACCGGCAAGGCCACGCTCGGCGACCTAGTGCAGGAACTGCCGTCGATCGCCGGCAACGCCACCAATCCCAACACCAACAACGGTGGCGGCACCGGCGCCTCGGTGATCTCGCTGCGCGGCCTCGGCGACAAGCGCACCCTGGTCCTGGTCAACGGCACGCGCCTGGCCAGCAACGACGTCAATGCGATCCCGGCGACCATGATCGAGCGGGTGGAAGTGCTCAGCGACGGCGCCTCGGCGGTGTACGGCTCGGACGCGATCGGCGGCGTGGTCAACTTCATCCTGCGCAAGGGCTTCGACGGTATCGAGGCCAGCGCCGACTTCGGCACCAGTTCGCGCAGCGACGGCAACCGCCGCAATTTCTCGCTGACCGCCGGCAAGACCGGCGAGCGTGGCAGCATCGTCGCCGGCCTGTCCTACCACGACATCGATCCTGTCTCGGCGGGCGCGCGCGCCTACTCCAAGGACGCGCTGTCGCTGATCGACGGCGTCGGGGTGAAGCAGGGCTCCTCGGCCACGCCCACTGGCAGCATCAGCTTCAACGACGGCTCGGCCGCGGCCAAGGCGCTGGCGGCCAGCAACGGCTGTTCGCGGGTCACCTTCAACGGCGGCAGCAGCAGCCCGACCAACGCCAGCCAGTACCACTGCTACGTCGCCTCCACCGATTCCTACAACTACCAGCCGTACAACCTGCTGCAGACCCCGCAGGAACGCACCAACGCCTTCGTGCTCGGCAGCTACCGCTTCAGCGACCACCTGGAAGGCTACGTCAACACCTATTTCAGCAAGACCACCTCGTCCTCGATCATCGCGCCGATCCCGATCTTCGCCAACGGCGACAACTTCCTGGTCTCCTCGGCCAGCTACTACAACCCGTTCGGGGTCAACTTCGGCACCGACCGCAGCACCGGCACCTCGTACAACAACTTCAACACCCGCGCCACGGTGCTGGGCAACCGCCGCTACGAGTACAACACCTACAATTTCCAGATCAATCCCGGCCTGCGCGGCAGCTTCGGCGACAGTTCCTGGCAGTGGGACGCCAGCCTCAACTACGGCAAGGTCAAGCAGAAGTCGATCAACTACGGCTTCCTCGACTACGCCGGCTTCAACGCCGCGGTCGGGCCGTCGTTCCTCGCCGCCGACGGCACGGTCAAGTGCGGCAGCGCCGGCGCGCCGATCGCCGGCTGCACCCCGATCGACGTGTTCAACCTCAACGCCGCCAGCAACAAGGCGGCGCTGGAAGCGCTGGTGGTCAATCCGATCGTCACCAACGTCTATACGGCCAAGCAGTTCGAGGCCAACGCCAACGGCGAACTGTTCGCGCTGCCGGCCGGTACCGCGAGCCTGGCCGTGGGTGTCTCCTATCGCAAGGAAAGCACCAGCACCGCCGCCGATCCGCTGTGGACCGGCGACGAGAACGGCATGTGCGGCGTGCTCGAGTACTGCGCCTCGGTGCTCGGCGGCAGCTTTAGCGTCAAGGAAGCCTATGCCGAAGCGTTGTTCCCGCTGCTGGCCGGCCTGCCCGGCGTGCACTCGCTCAACCTGACCGTGGGCAGCCGCTTCTCCGACTACGACACCGTCGGCAGCAAGACCAACAGCAAGATCTCGCTGGAGTACCGCCCGATCGAGAACCTGCTGCTGCGCGGGACCGCCTCGCAGGTGTTCCGCGCGCCGAACATCGGCGAGCTGTATGCCGGCGTGGCCGGCGACTCGCCGTCGGTCACCGACCCGTGCAATGGCTATACCGGCGGCCATGCCGCGGCCTGCGCCAACGTGCCCACCGACGGCAGCTACCAGCAGGCCGACAACCAGGTCGGCGCCAAGGCGTCGGGCGCGGCGGTGGCTGGCTACCAGCTCAAGCCGGAGACCGGCATGTCCTACGACTTCGGCGTGGTCTACGACCCGGGTTGGGTCGAGGGCCTGTCGATGAGCGCGGACCTGTGGAAGATCAACCTCAAGGACACCATCACCCAGGTCTCGGCGCAGACCGTGCTCAACCAGTGCTACGCCAACGACGCCAGCGCGTTCTGCGCGCTGATCCACCGCAACGACAACGGCACCGTCAACTACATCGCCGAGCCCACCGTGAACCTTGGCAAGCTGTGGGCCAGCGGCGCGGACTTCAGCCTCACCTACCGCCTGCCGGACACCGCCTGGGGCAACTTCAGCGCCGGCCTCAACGGCACCTACGTGATCCGCTACGACATCAACCCCGACACCACCGACCCCAGCACGGTCACCATCCACAACGCCGGCAAGTACACCTACGCCTACGGCAACTTCCCGCGCTGGCGCGCGCTGGGCACCTTGAACTGGAACCTGGGCGACTGGAGCGCGTCGTGGCGCATCCGCTACATCGGCCGCACCGAGATCGGCAGCGCCGATACCCGCCAGAGCCTGTCGGCCGATGCCGACCAGCCCGCCGTGGTCCGCGACATCGGCGCCTACGTCTACCACAGCGTGCAGGTGGGCTATCAGGTCAAGCCCTGGAACACCCGCTTCGAAGTGGGCGTGGACAACCTGGCCGACCGGCAGCCGCCGCTGTACTACGCCAACAACGTCACCAACGCCAACACCGACGTAGCGACCTACGATCTGCTCGGTCGCTACTACTGGGCACGGGTGACGGTGAAGTTCTGAGGCGGAGCCTGGTTGCGAAGGCGAGTAGGTGACAGTGCCGTGGCGGGTGGAGCCCGCCGCGGTATGTTCGGCCAGGCGCGATTCCACCTGCTAGCGAGATTCCACGTCGGCGGTAATGCCGTTCCTGCCAGCGGATCGTGCGGGCGGGGCGCTTGCTCACCCGCATCTGGCGCGCGCATGACACGAGCACACGATGCGCTGAGGCTCAATTGTAGAAGCGACTTCAGCCGCGACGCCTCACCAGTAATGCCGGTGGCGGCTGACGCCGCTTCTACGCGACAACGGCATGTCCCGCTGAGTCGCGTTGAAGCGCGTTACCAATAGTCTTCTTCAGTCGAGCAGGGCCAGCAGATCCCGATGCAGGGCGTGCGGAATCCGCACGCCTTCGCTGCGGCTGCGTTCCCGCGCCTGATAGCGGCGTTGCGAGGGCAAGCGCGCGCCGGTGGCCTCGTAGGCGGCAAAGAAGGCTTCCGCGCGGGCCAGATGCCCGGCGCGATCGGCGCCGAGAAAGCGCGCCGGATCCAGCGCCAGAATCAGTTCGCCGTGGTAGGGCGCCGCGCCGGCACCGGCGTCGTGCGCCAGCGATTCGGCGCTGGTGAGGTCGCCGATCAGCGGCCCGGCGATCAGTTCGATCATCGCGGATAGCGCCGACCCCTTGTGCCCGCCGAAGGTCAGCATCGCACCGCCGTCGGCGACTGCGGCCGGATCGGTGGTCGGCGCGCCCGCCGCGTCCACACCCCAGTCTTCGGGAATCGGCTGGCCGGCGCGGCGGCGCAGCTCGATCTCGCCGCGCGCCACCGCGCTGGTGGCGAAGTCGAACACGAACGGCGGCGCATCTGCGCGCGGCCAGCCGAACGCCAGCGGGTTGGTGCCCAGCAGCGGCGTGCGCCCGCCGGCCGGCGTGACCCAGGCGTGGCTGGGATTGCAGATCAGCGCGACCAGCCCGGCCTCGGTGATGCGTTCGACTTCCGGCCACAGCGCAGAGAAATGCACGCAATGGTTGATCGCCAGCGCCGCCAGGCCATTGGCACGGGTCTTCTCGATCAACAGCGGCAGCCCACGCTCGAACGCCAGCAGCGAGAACCCGCCGCGTGCATCGACCCGCACGATGCCGGGCGCATGATCGTGCACGGCAGGCTCGGCATCGCCCACCACCTTGCCGTTGCGCAGCGTCGCCACGCAGCCGAGCGTCCGGTACAACCCGTGCGAGGCGCAGCCGTCGCGTTCGCCGGCGACGATGGTGTGGGTGAGGGCCTGCACGTGCGCGGGGCTGAAGCCGGCGTGGGTCAGGATGCGTTCGACCAGGGTAGTGGCCTGGTCCAGGGACAGGGTGATGGCGTCGCTGGGGTTCATCGAAAAATGATCCGAAAGTGTCATTGGATTCTCGCCCGCAAGGCGCTTCGCGAGAAGCCTGGGAGCGTCATGCAATCTCGAAGTTCTATCTACTTCGGCTGGTGCCGTGCATAGCGTCACCTCGTTCCGAGGCACTGTAATGATCGATCACTCAGGATTCGTCCAAAAGAACGAAGCCGGCATGTGCCGGCTTCGTTCTTTTCGCGATCACGCGCCTTGGGCTACACCGACAACTCCAACAACAGCTTGTTGAGCCGACGCACATACCCCGCCGGATCCTTCAGGCTGTCGCCAGCCGCCAGCGCCGCCTGGTCGAACAGCACCTTGGCCAGGTCGCCGAAGCGCTCGCCATCGGCTTCTGCGTCCAGCTTCTCGATCAGCGGATGCGCCGGGTTGAACTCGAACACCGGCTTGCTCTCCGGCAGCTTCTGGCCGCTGGCTTCCAGGATCTGCCGCATCTGCAGGCCGAGGTCGCCCTGACCGATGGCCAGGATCGCGGGCGAGTCGGTCAGGCGGTGCGAGACGCGCACTTCGGAGACGTCGTCTTTGAGCGCGTTCTGGATGCGCTCGACCAGGCCCTGCTTGGCCTTGGCGGCCTCTTCCTTGGCCAGCTTTTCTTCTTCGCTGTCGAGCTTGCCCAGGTCCAGGTCGCCGCGTGCCACGTCGACGAAGGACTTGCCGTCGAACTCGGTGAGGTAGCTCATCAGCCACTCGTCGATGCGGTCGGTGAGCAGCAGCACTTCGATGCCCTTCTTGCGGAACACTTCCAGGTGCGGGCTGTCCTTGATCTGCGCGTAGCTCTCGCCGGTCAGGTAGTACAGCTTGTCCTGGCCTTCCTGCATCCGCGCCACGTAGTCGGCCAGCGAGACGTTCTGCGCGCCGTCGCTGCCGTGGGTGGAGGCGAAGCGCAGCAGGCCGGCGATCTTCTCGCGGTTGCCGAAGTCCTCGGCCGGGCCTTCCTTCAGCACCTGGCCGAAGTTCTTCCACACGCCCTGGTAGCGCTCGGTGTCGTCCTTGGCCAGCTTCTCCAGCATGTCCAGGGCGCGCTTGGTCAGCGCCGACTTCATCGAGTCGATCACCGGGCCGGACTGCAGGATCTCGCGCGAGACGTTCAGCGGCAGGTCGCTGGAATCGACGATGCCCTTGATGAAGCGCAGGTACAGCGGCAGGAACTGCTCTGCCTGGTCCATGATGAAGACGCGCTGCACGTACAGCTTGAGCCCGCGCGAGGCGTCGCGCTGGTACAGGTCGAACGGCGCGCGGCCGGGCACGTACAGCAGCGAGGTGTACTCCAGCTTGCCCTCGACCTTGTTGTGGCTCCACGCCACCGGGTTCTCGTGGTCGTGGGCGATGTGCTTGTACAGCTCCTGGTATTCCTCGTCCTTGATCTCGGTGCGCGGGCGCGTCCACAGCGCGCTGGCGCGGTTGACGGTTTCCCATTCCGGGGTCTCGGGCTTGTCCTTGTCCTCGCCGTAGTGTTCCTTGTGAAACTCGATCGGCAGCGCGATGTGGTCGGAATACTTGCGCACGATGCCGCGCAGCTTCCAGCCGTCGGCGAAGTCCTTCTCGTCGGCCTTCAGGTGCAGCACGATGCGGGTGCCACGTTCGGCCTTCTCGATGGTGGCGACCTCGAACTCGCCTTCGCCGCGCGAGGACCAGTGCACGCCTTCGCTGGCCGGCAGGCCGGCGCGGCGGCTGTACACGTCGACCTGGTCGGCGACGATGAAGGCGCTGTAGAAGCCCACGCCGAACTGGCCGATCAGGTGCGAGTCCTTCTTCTGGTCGCCGGACAGGTGCTTGAGGAACTCGGAGGTGCCGGACTTGGCGATGGTGCCCAGGTGCGCCACGATCTCCTCGCGGCTCATGCCGATGCCGTTGTCGTCGATGGTGACGGTGCCGGCCTCCTTGTCGAAGCCGATGCGGATGCGCAGTTGCGCATCGCCGTCCAGCAGCTCCGGCTTGACCAGGGCCTCGAAGCGCAGCTTGTCGGCGGCGTCGGAGGCGTTGGAGATCAGCTCGCGCAGGAAGATCTCCTTGTTGGAATACAGCGAATGGATCATCAGCTGCAGCAGCTGCTTGACCTCGGTCTGAAAGCCCAGGGTTTCTTTTTGGGTTTCCACGCTCATCGGTAGGTGCTCCATGAAGGATGGGCGGCCGCGCGGAGGAGGGCACGGCTCTGCCGGCCGACATGGTGGCGGCCGCGGCCGGCTTCAAGCGCCGCGCCGCGCATACGCGCGACACCGCGCTGGTCTATGATCCGGACCCCGTTTCCGCGCCCACCGCCCATGCCGTTCCTGCGTTCCCCGTCCCGCCTGTCCCGGCCCCTGCGAGGCCGCCGATGAGCCGTCCCGGCGGCGGCCAGGTGCGGATCATCGGCGGGCGCTGGCGCAATACGCGGCTGCCGGTGCCGGACCTGGCCGGGCTGCGCCCGACCTCCGATCGGGTCCGCGAGACCCTGTTCAACTGGTTGCAGCCGGTGCTGCCCGGGGCGCGCGTGCTGGACCTGTTCGCCGGCAGCGGTGCACTGGGACTGGAGGCAGTGTCGCGCGGCGCGGCCGCGGCGGTGCTGGTCGAGCGCGATCCGGGCCAGGTCGCGCAGCTGCGCGCCACGGTCGCCCGGCTGCAGGCGCAGGATCAGGTGCAGGTGGTGCAGGGCGATGCGCTGCGCTGGCTGGCCGAGGCGCCGGCCGCTGCCGCGGCCGACATCGCCTTCGTCGACCCGCCGTTCGCCGCCGGGCTGTGGGACGCCGTGCTGCAACGCCTGCCGGCGCGGCTGGCGGCCGACGCCTGGCTGTACCTGGAATCGCCGGCCGGGCAGGGACCGGCGCCCGCGCCCTGGGTGCTGTACCGCGAGGGCGGCAGCCGCGAGGTGCGTGCTGCCCTGTACCGGCGCACCGCTGCTACACTTCCCGGCGACCTTCACGCGGTACCCGACGCATGACCGTGGCCCATAGCCGCATCGCCGTCTACCCCGGCACCTTCGATCCGATCACCAACGGCCATATCGATCTGGTCAACCGTGCCGCACCGCTGTTCGAGCAGGTGATCGTGGGCGTGGCGCAGAGCCCGTCCAAGGGGCCGACCCTGCCGCTGGACCTGCGCGTGTCGCTGGCCCGCGAGGCGCTGGCCGGGCACCGCAACGTGGAAGTGCTGGGCTTCGACACCCTGCTGGCGCATTTCGTACGTTCGGTCGGCGGCGGCGTGCTGCTGCGCGGCCTGCGCGCGGTGTCGGATTTCGAATACGAGTTCCAGATGGCGAGCATGAACCGGCATCTGATCCCGGAGGTGGAGACGCTGTTCCTCACCCCGGCCGAGCAACACAGCTTCATTTCGTCCTCGTTGGTGCGCGAGATCGCGCGCCTGGGCGGGGACGTCTCCGGCTTCGTGCCGCCGTCGGTGGTGCAGGCGCTGGTCCAGGCCCGCCAGGCCGCCGCGCAGCGCTGAGCCGTCCACCATTCACTGACGACACAGAGGGAGCCGTTCCATGAACACCACCGCACGCGCGTTGCTGATCGCTTCGCTGGCCCTGGGCTTCACCGCCTGCAAGAAGGAAGAGGCCGCCAAGCCGGCCGCCGACGCGCAGCCCGCGCTGACCGCCCCGGCCAAGGACGACGACGCCGGCTGGAAGAAGTACCTGCAGGAAGTGGCGATCCAGAACATGGGCAACGTCACCAACAGCCCGTTCCTGTACTACCTGCCGCCGGAATCGGATCCGGAGTTCCAGGCCAAGTACGAGCGCCAGGTCGAAAGCGCCACCACTGCCATCGGCCGCGGCATCCAGCCGGGCAACATGCTGGCGTTCGGTTCCTCGGCCTCGGCCAAGATGGCCGACCTGATCGCCGCCGCGTTCGCCAAGGTCGAGGCCAACAGCATGAAGGGCGTGCGCGTGGTCTACATCGGCGCCCCGGCCGACAACGCCCGCGTCGAAGCCGTGGTCAAGCCGACCGGCGCCGACTACATCTTCGTCGAAGCCAAGTAAGCCCCGTGCGGACCGGCGCGCCGATGCGCGCCGGTCCCGCCATCCCGCGCCGCCCGCAACGGGCGGTTGCGCTGCGCAGTTCTGCTGCGTGCCGTGCCACATCGCGGCAGTTGCCCAAGCCGCCTTGCGCTGCATTACAGCGTTCCGCGCCCCGGCGCCGCCTTCGCAGGGCCGTCCCGCCCCGATCCGGTAAACTGCCCGGGTCAGTGCCGAAGTGCGCCACATGTCCCTCAAGATCAACGAGCTCTGCGTCAACTGCGACGTCTGCGAGCCGGCCTGCCCGAATCAGGCCATCGCCATGGGCGAGACGATCTACGTGATCGACCCCGCCCGCTGTACCGAATGCGTCGGCCATTTCGACGAGCCGCAGTGCGTGGTGGTGTGCCCGGTGGAGTGCATCGACCCCGACCCGGCCATCCCGGAGACCCACGCCCAGTTGCTGGCCAAGCTGCAGCGCCTGCAGCGCGACCACCCCGAGTTGTACCCACAGGAGCCCCCCGCCGCATGAGAAGCCTCGTCCGCCGTGTCCTGCTGCTCGCCCTGGTCCTGACGCCGTCGGCGTGGGCCGAGGCGCCGGTCGCCGAAGCGACCGCCACCGCCCCGGCCGCGCACCCGCCCGGCGCCGCGATCGCCAGCGGCCATCGCCTGGCCACCGAGGCCGGCCTGCAGATCCTGCGCGAGGGCGGCAATGCCTTCGACGCCGCGGTGGCGGTGTCCTCGACGCTGTCGGTGGTCGAACCGATCAGTTCCGGCCTCGGCGGTGGCGGCTTCTTCCTGCTGCACGACGCCAAAACCGGCAAGGACGTGATGTTGGACGCGCGCGAGACCGCGCCGGAGTCGGCGACGCCGGCCGCGTTCCTGGACGCCAAGGGCGAGCTGGACCGCGATCGCTCGATCAACGGCCCGTGGTCGGCCGGCATTCCGGGGCTGCCGGCGGCGCTGGTGGAACTGGCGACCAAGCACGGCCGGCTGCCGCTGCGGCAGTCGCTGGCGCCGGCGATCCGCATCGCCCGCGATGGCTTCCCGGTCTACGCGCGCATGGCCGAGGGCTACCATTCGCGGCGCAAGGTGATGGAGCGCTATCCCGGCACCCGCGAGGTCTACCTGCGCAACGGCCGGCCGATCGCGGTGGGCGACGTGTTCAAGCAGCCGGAACTGGCCAACACGCTGCAACTGCTGGCCGACAAGGGCTTCGACGGTTTCTACCGCGGCGCCACCGCCAAGAAGCTGCTGGCCGGCGTGAAGCAGGCCGGCGGGCGCTGGACCGCGGAGGAACTGGCCGGCTACACGGTCAAGGAACGCACCCCGATCCGCTTCGACTACAAGGGCTGGACCATCACCACCGCGCCGCCGCCGTCCTCCGGCGGCATCGCCCTGGCCAGCATGCTGCAGATCCTGGAGGGCTACGACCTCAAGACCATGGACTCGGTGCACCGCGTACACCTGACCGTGGAGGCGATGCGCCGCGCCTACCGCGACCGCACCTTCTTCCTGGGCGATCCGGATTTCACCCACGTGCCGCAGCGCATCCTGCTCAGCAAGGACTATGCGGTGGGCCTGCGCTCGACGATCAACCCGGACAAGGCCACGCCCAGCGACCTGCTGTCGGGCCAGCCGACCCCGCTGGAAGACGACGAGACCACGCATTTCTCGATCATCGACGGCGAAGGCAACCGCGTCGGCGCCACCCAGACGGTCAACCTGCTGTACGGCTCCGGGCTGATCCCCAAGGGCACCGGCGTGCTGCTCAACAACGAGATGGACGATTTCGCGCTGCGTCCGGGCACGCCCAACGCCTTCGGGGTGATGGGCTACGCGGCCAACGCGCCCAAGCCGGGCAAGCGCCCGCTCAGCTCGATGTCGCCGACCTTCATGGAGAACGCGGACAAGGCCATCGTGCTCGGCACCCCGGGCGGCAGCCGCATCATCACCATGGTGCTGCTCGGCATCCTCGGCTACGACGACGGCCTCACGGCGCAGCAGGTCGCCGCGCTGCCGCGCTACCACCACCAGTGGCTGCCGGACGTGATCGAGGCGGAGACCGGCACCTTCGACGCGGCCACCGCAAAGGGCCTGGAAGCCATGGGACACACGCTCAAGCTGCCTGGCGACACGGCCGAGGACGGCCACGGCTCCAGCCACGTCTGGGGTAACCTGCAGACCGTGGAATGGGACAAGCGCCGCAACGTGCTCAGCGGCGGCAGCGACCCGCGCAACGAAGTCGGCAGTGCCGAAGTGCTGCAGACCGCGCCGGCGCCCTGACGCCCGCGTTTGCGAATCCCCAATCCCGAATCCCGAATCCCCGCCCATGAAACTCTGGTCCATCCAAGGCAACTCGCAGAAACTCGACGGCGGCGCGATGTTCGGCAACGCGCCCAAGGCGATGTGGCAGCAGTGGGCCGCGCCCGACGAAGGCAACCGCATCGCGCTGGCCTGCCGCGCGCTGCTGGCCAGCCCGCTGGCCGGCAAGACCGTGCTGTTCGAGACCGGGATCGGCGCGTTCTTCCCGCCGGCGCTGCGCGAGCGCTACGGCGTGCAGGAGGCGCGGCACGTGTTGCTGGAGTCGCTGCAGGACGCCGGCTTCGCCCATACCGACATCGACGTGGTGGTGCTGAGCCATCTGCACTTCGATCATGCCGGCGGGCTGCTGGCCGCCTACCGCGAGGGCGCTGCGCCGGAACTGCTGTTTCCCAACGCGCAGTTCCTGGTCGGCGCGGCGCACTGGCAACGCGCGCTGCACCCGCATCCGCGCGACCGCGCCAGCTTCATCCCGGAACTGCCCGGCCTGCTCGAGGCCAGCGGCCGGCTGGAGCTGGTCGACGGCGAATATTCGCGCGCGCTCGGCGAGGCGGTGCGATTCCGTTTCAGCGACGGCCACACACCGGGGCTGATGCTGGCCGAGATCGTCGGCCCCGGCCACGGCGAGGACGGCCAGGCGCACGGCGGGGTGGCGTTCTGCGCCGATCTGATCCCGGGCCGCTCCTGGGTGCACGTGCCGATCACCATGGGCTACGACCGCAACGCCGAACTGCTGATCGACGAGAAGCGCGCGTTCCTGGAAGACGCGCTGGCGCGCGACGTGCGCCTGTTCTTCACCCACGATCCGGACTGCGCGCTGGCGCAGCTCCAGCGCGATGCCAAGGGCCGTTTCGTCACTGCGCACGAAGTGCCGGCGCTGCAGGCCCGCGCACTGGCCGCCTGAGCGCGGCGCTGCGGTTTACCAGCGCAGCGCGGCGTGCGCCGGCACGCCGGTAGCCGTGCCGTCCAGTGCCACCGAAAACCCGATCGTGGTGATGCCGTCGCGGTGCTGCGCGAACACGCGCCCGCCGTGCATGCTCGCCACCGCCTTGACGATGGCCAGGCCCAGGCCGTGGCTTTCGCGGCTGTTGGCGCGGGCGGCGTCGCCGCGGTAGAAGCGATCGAACAGGCGCTGCAGATGCTCCGGCGCCAGCGCCACGCTGGGGTTGGAGAAGGCGATCAGCGCCTCGCCGCCGCGCTGCACGATCTCCACCACGATCGGCGCGTGACCGGCCGAGTGCTGGATGGCGTTATGCAGCAGGTTGGACAGCGCGCGACGCAGCAGCGACTTCTCGACCGGCACCACCACGTCGCCGCGCACCTCCACCTGCAGGCCGGCCTCGTCCAGCAGCACCTCGAAGAATTCCACGGTCTTGCCGACTTCCTCGGCCAGCGACGCGTCCTCGCATTGCCGCGCGCGCTGGCCCTGCTCGGCGCGGGCCAGGAACAGCATGTCGGCGACGATCGCGCGCAGCCGTTCCAGTTCCTCCAGGTTCGACTGCAGTACCTGGCGCAACTGCTGCGCGTCGCGGTGGCGGGTCAGCGCCACCTGGGTCTGGCCGATCAGGCTGGCCAGCGGCGTGCGCAGTTCGTGGGCGACGTCGGCATTGAAGCTTTCCTGCTGCGCGTAGGCGGCATCGAGCCGGTCGAAGGCCGCGTTCAACGAGGCGCCCAGGTCTTCCAGTTCGCGCGGCAGCCGCGGCAGGTCCAGGCGCCGCCGGTCGTGCGGGCCGATGCGTTGGGCATCGGCCGACAGCCGCTGCACCGGGCGCAGGCCGAGCTTGGCGGTCCAGTAGCCCAGCGCGCCGACCAGCGCGGTGCCGGCCAGCGTGACCAGCGCCAGGGCGATGTCGAAGCGGCGCCGGGTCAGCGCGAACGGTGCGCTGTCCATCGCCGCGATCAACTGCACCGGCGGGCGCACCGGCGTGGCCGGCAGCGCCTGGCCGATGGCCTGCCACGATAGCGGCTGCGCGTCGGCAATGCCCAGCGCCTGCGGATCGCCGATGCGCACCAGGCCGCTGCGGCCGCGCGTGGCCGCCGCCATCGCCTCGGCGCCGCGCCCGTAGCGGAACGCCGGGTCCTCGCTCCACAGCCAGAAGCGCAGGTCCGGCGCGCTGGAGACGCTGGCCAGGCGCGTGCGCGCATGTGCGGCCAGGTCCGGCGAGCGGCTGTTGATCAGCATGTACTGCACCGCGTCCATGCGCGAGCGCAGTTCCTCGCGCTGGTGGCGGCGCAGTTCGTGCTCCAGCACCTGGTGCAGCACCAGCCCGATCAGGGCGAAGCCGAGCAGCGCGGTGGCCGCGAACAGGCCGGCCAGGCGCAGCGCGATCGAGGGCCGCGCCGGCGCGCTCACCCGGCCGCGTCCTCGCGTTCTTCCAGCACGTAGCCCATGCCGCGCACGGTGTGCAGCAGCGGGGCGTCGAACGGCACGTCGATCTTGGCGCGCAGGCGCTTGATCGCCACTTCCACCACGTTGGTGTTGCTGTCGAAGTTCATGTCCCAGACCATCTCGGCGATCGCGGTTTTGGACAGGATCTCGCCCTGGTGCCGGGCCAGCACCGCCAGCAGCGCGAATTCCTTGGCGGTCAGGTCCAGCCGCTGCCGCCCGCGCATGGCTTTGCGGCTGATCATGTCGATCTGCAGCTCGCCCACGCGCAGCAGCGTGCTCTCCTGGGCACGGCCGCGCCGCGCCAGCACCTGCAGCCGCGCCAGCAGTTCGATGAAGGAGAACGGCTTGATCAGGTAGTCGTCGGCGCCCTCGCGCAGGCCCTTGACCCGGTCCTCGACGCTGTCGCGCGCGGTGAGCATGATCACCGGCGTGCTCTTCACCGAACGCAGCGAGCGCAGGATGGCGAAGCCGTCCAGGCCCGGCAGCATCGCGTCGAGCACGATCACGTCGAAGTCGTAGTGCAGGGCCAGGTGCTGGCCGTCGATGCCGTCGTAGGCCACGTCGACCGTGCAGCCCTGTTCGCTCAGTCCCTGCTGCAGGTAGTCGGCGGTCTTGCGCTCGTCCTCGACGATCAGCACCTTCATGGCTGCAGCGCCTCCGGCGCGGCAGTGCGTGCGCGACGTGCATGGCGCCGCTGCATGTACCAGCCGTGCAGGCGGTCCAGGTACAGGTACACGATCGGCGTACTGAACAGGGTCAGCAGTTGCGACAGCAGCAGTCCGCCGACCATCGCATAGCCCAGCGGTCGGCGCAGTTCCGAGCCGGCGCCGTGGCCGAGCATCAGCGGCAGGCCGCCGAGCAGCGCACACAGGGTGGTCATCATGATCGGCCGGAAGCGCATCAGGCAGGCCTCGAAGATCGCATCGCGCGAGGACAGCCCGCGTTCGCGTTCGGCATGCAGGGCGAAGTCCACCATCATGATCCCGTTCTTCTTGACGATGCCGATCAGCAGGATGATGCCGATCATCGCGATCACGCTCAAGTCGTAGCCGCCGGCCATCAGGATCAGCAGCGCGCCGACGCCGGCCGAGGGCAGGGTGGAGAGGATGGTCAGCGGGTGGATGTAGCTCTCGTAGAGCAGGCCGAGCACGATATAGACCGCGATCAGCGCCGCCAGGATCAGGTACGGCTGGGTGCGCAGCGAGGCGCTGAACGCCTGCGCCGTGCCCTGGAAGCTGCCGCTGAGCGTGGCCGGCACCCGCAGTTGCGCCTGCGCCTTTTGGATCGCGTCCACCGCATCGCCCAGTGCTGCGCCCGGCGCCAGGTTGAAGGAGATGGTCACCGCCGGGAACTGGCCCTGGTGGCTCACCGACAGGTAGCCGGTCTTGCTGGTGTCGAGCGTGGCGAAGGTGGACAGCGGCACCTGCTTGCCGGTCAGCGGCGAGGTCAGGTACAGCCGCTGGAACAGCGACGGATCGCCCTGCAGCGCCGGCGTCACTTCCAGCACCACGTGGTAGCTGTTGAGCTGGGTGAAGTACTGCGCGACCTGGCGCTGGCCGATGGCGTCGTTGATGGTCGCGTCGATCTGCTGCGGGGTGATGCCGAAGCTGGCCGCGCGTTGGCGGTCGATGGTCAGGCTGGCGATCGGCGCGGCGTTCTGCTGGTCGGAGGCCACGTCGGTCAGTTGCGGCAGCGCCCGGAACGCCTTCAGCAGCTTCGGCGCCCAGGTGTTGAGCTCGTCCAGGTTGGCGTCGGTCAGGGTGTACTGGTACTGGGTGCGGGCCAGGCGGCCGCCGACGTTGATGTCCTGCCCGGCCTGCATGAACAGGGTGACGCCCTGCACGTGCGCCAGGCGCTTGCGCAGCCGCGCGATCACCTGGTCGGCGCTGGCGGTGCGGCCTGCGTCCTTGGGCTTGAGCGCGATCGAGAAGGTGCCGGAGTTGAAGGTGCTGGCGCCGGTCTGCATACCGAAGGACAGCACGTCCGGATCGCGGCGGATGATGTCGGCCAGTTGCAGCATGCGCGTGCGCATCGCCGCCGAGGACGAATCCTGCGCCGAATCGGCGGTGCCGGAGATGAAGCCGGTGTCCTGCTGCGGGAAGAAGCCCTTGGGCATCACCACGAACAGCGCCACGCTGGTGGCCACGGTCAGCAGGAAGCTGGCCAGGGTCAGCCGCGGATGCCGCAGCACCGTCTCCAGGCCGCGCCGGTAGGCCGCCAGCAGCGCGTCGAAGCCGCGCTCGAACGCGCGCGCCAGGCGCCCCTGCACCTGCTCGGCGTGTGGCTTGAGCAGGCGCGCGCACAGCATCGGGGTCAGGGTCAGCGACACCAGCAGCGACACCAGGATGGTCAGGCTCACAGTCACCGCGAACTCGCGGAACAGGCGGCCGACGATGCCGCCCATCAGCAGCAGCGGGATGAACACCGCCACCAGCGACACCGAGATCGAGACCAGGGTGAAGCCGATCTCGGCCGCGCCCTGCAGTGCCGCCTGCAGCGGCGCCATGCCGTCCTCGATGTGTCGGTAGATGTTCTCCAGCATCACGATGGCATCGTCCACCACGAAGCCGACGGCGATGGTCAGGCCCATCAGCGACAGGTTGTCCAGGCTATAGCCGAGCACGTACATCAGCGCGGCGGTGCCGAGGATCGCCAGCGGCACGGTCAGGCTCGGGATCAGGGTGACCACCGCGCTGCGCAGGAACACGAAGATCACCGCCACCACCAGCACGATCGACAGCAGCAGGGTGAACTCCACGTCCCTGACCGAGGCGCGGATGTTCTGCGTGCGGTCGGCGAGGATCTTGACGCTGACGCTGGGCGGGATCGACGCCATCAGCCTGGGCAGCGCGGCCTTGACCTGTTCCACCGTGTCGATGACGTTGGCGCCGGGCTGCTTGGTGATGGCGATCATGATCGCGCGACCGTCGACGATGCCGCTGTCGGCCGGCGCGGCGGCGCCGGCGAAGCCCCAGGCGGCGATCTTGGCGTTCTCCGGCCCGTCCACCGCGGCGCCGACGTCGCGCACGCGGATCGGCGCGCCGTTGCGCCAGGCCAGCACCGCGTCGTTCCAGGCCTGGCTCTGCAGCAGCTGATCGTTGGTGGAGACAGTGAAGGCCTGGCGCGCGCCATCGATCGAGCCGGTGGCCGCGTTCACCGTGGTGGTGGCGATCACCGAGCGGATGTCCTCCAGGCTCAGGCCAAGCGCCGCCAGCTTGGCCGGATCCACCTGCACGCGCACCGCCGGCTTCTGCGCACCGTACAGGTTGACCAGGCCGACCCCGGAGATGCGCGAGATCTGCTGCGCGAGCACGTTGTCGGCGTAGTCGTTGACCTGGGTCAGCGGCAACACCCGCGACTGCACCGCCAGGATCAGCGACGCCGATTCGGCCGGGTTGATCTTGCGGAAGCTCGGTGCGCTCGGCAGCCCGCTCGGCAACTGCCCGGACGCGGCGTTGATCGCGGTCTGCACATCGAGCGCGGCAGCGTCGATGTTGCGGTCCAGGTCGAACTGCAGCGTCACCTGGGTCGAGCCGAGCGCGCTGGTCGAGGTCATCTGGCTCAGGCCCGGGATCAGCGACAGCTGCCGCTCCAGTGGCTGCGCCACGTTCGAGGCCATGGTCTGCGGGCTGGCGCCGGGCAGGCTCGCCGAGACCTGGATGGTGGGGAAATCGACCTGCGGCAACGGCGCCACCGGCAGCAGCGGCCAGGCCACCAGGCCCAGCAACAGCAGCGCCATGGCCAGCAGCGAGGTGCCGATCGGGCGTTTGATGAAGGCGGCCGAGACGCTCACGCGTGCGCTCCCGCCGCGGCCGGTTTGGCGTGCCCGGCCGGCTTGGCCTCCACCACCTTCGCCCCCGGATGCAGCCGGTACTGCCCATCCACCACCACGCGCTGGCCGGCCTGCACGCCCTGGCCGATCACGGTCTCGCCATCGGCCTCGTCCAGCACCTGCACCGGCTGGTCGCGCACGCTGCCGTCGCTGCCGACCACGTACACGAACTCGCCGTCCTGGCTGCGCTGCACGGCCGCGCTCGGCACCACCAGCGCGCCGCTGCGCATGCCCAGGGTGATGCGCGCGTCCACCGTCTGCCCCGGCCACAGCGTGTGCCCGGAATTGGGGAAGTGCGCCTTCATCGCGATGGTGCCAGTGCTGGTGTCGATCTGGTTGTTGAGCAGGGCCAGCGTGCCGTGCGCCAGCACCTGTCCGCTGCCGTGGTCGACCGCGTCCACGCCCACGCTGGCCGGTGCGGCCTGCAGGGCGCGGTTGATCTGCTGGAACGTGCTTTCCGGCAGGGTGAACTGCACGACGATCGGGTCGATCTGGTTCAGCACCACCAGGCCGCCGGCATCGCTGGCGTGGACGATGTTGCCCGGATCCACCAGGCGCGCGCCGGCGCGGCCGTCGATCGGCGCGCGGATGGTGGTGAAGTCCAGTTGCACCCGCGCGTTGTCGATCGCCGCCGCATCGCTCTGCAGGGTGGCGCGCAGTTGCGTGACCAGGGCCTTCTGCGTGTCCAGGGTCTGGCGGGTGGTGGCGTTGTCCTGCAGCAGTTGCGTGTAGCGCTGCAGGTCGGCCTGCGCATTGCCCAGCTGTGCCTTGTCCTTCGCCAACTGCGCGGTGGCCGCGGCCAGTTGCGCCTGGTCGGTGCGCGGATCCAGCCGCGCCAGCACCTGCCCGGCCTTGACGTCCTGGCCTTCGCTGAAGCCCACGGCGATCAGTTGCCCATCAATGCGCGAGTGCACGGTCACCGAGGCGATCGGCAGTACCGTGCCGATCCCGGTCTGGCGGATCGGCACGTCCTTGCGCAGCACCGGCGCGCTGGTCACCGGCACCGGCGGCGTGGCCTTGGTCGGTGCGTGGCGCGGTCGCAACCATACCGCCAGCAGCAGTGCGACCAGCACTGCGGCGGCGACGAATGGCCAGCGCCGCCGTGGCATGGCATGGCGCGGTGGCGGATCGGCGGGGCGGGTGGGCGCGGCGGTGGACATGGGTTACTCCTGGAGGACAGGAGCCGGCGTGGCGCCCGGCGAGGCGCCGCGCACGGCGGGGAGACGGGCGCTGTCCCAGTCGCCACCCAGCGCGACCAGCAGCGCGACCTGGGCGCCGAACTGGCGCGCTTGCACCTGCAGCAAGCTGCGTTGCGCGTCCAGCGCGTTGGCCTGCGCGGTGATGACGGCGCTGTACAGCGCGGTGCCGGCGCGATACTGGTCCATCAGCACGCGTTCGGCCTGTTGCGCGGCGTCGGCGGCGCTGCGCTGTTGCTGCTGTTCGCGCGCCAGTTCGCGCGTGGCGGCGAGCTGGTCCTCCACGCCCTGGAACGCGCTCAACACGGTCTGCCGGTAGCTGGCGGCCGCGGCATCGAACACGGCTTGCGCCTGCGCGCGCTGCGCGTGGCGGGCGCCGCCGTCGAACAGCGTGCCGGCCAGCGCTGCGCCCACCGCCCAGACCCGGTTCGGCACGCTCAGCAGCGAGGCCAGCCCGGCACCGTCGTAGCCACCGCTGGCGCTCAGCGACAGGGTCGGGAACCAGGCCGCCACGGCCATGCCGATGCCGGCGTTGGCCGCGGCCATGCGCCGTTCGGCGCCGGCGATGTCCGGGCGCCGCTGCAGCAGTACCGAGGGCAGCGCTTGCGGGGTTGGCGGCAGCGCCGGCAACGGTGCGTCGCTGGCCGCCAGCGAGAATTCGGCGGGGGTGTGGCCGAGCAGCACCGCCAGCGCGTGGTCCAGTTGCCGGCGCGAAAGCGCCAGATCAGTCGATGCGGCTTCGGTGCTGTGCAGGGTGGCCTCGGCCGCGGCCACATCGGCGTCGCTGGCAACGCCGGCGCGCACACGGGCCTGGGTCAGCCGCAGCGCGTCGCGATAGCCGTCCAGGGTGCGCTGGTACAGCGCCAGGGTCTGGTCGTCGAAGCGCAGCTGCAGGTAATCGGCGACCACCGCGGCCTGCAGCGACAGCCGCGCCTGCGCCAGGTCGGCGGCGCTGGCCTGGGCGTTGTCGCCTGCCTGTTCGACGCTGCGTCGGACCTTGCCCCAGAAGTCTGGCTCCCAACTGGCGCTGAGCCCCAGCGTATCGGCGTCGCGCAGCCCCGGCTTGGGGGTGACGCTGCGCTCGCGCGTGGCCGCGGCCTGCACGCCCAGCGACGGCGCCTCGGCCGCCCGCGCGCTGCCGACCAGCGCCTGCGCCTGCCGATAGCGCGCCTCGGCCTGGCGCAGGGTCTGGTTGGCGCTGTCGGCCTGTTCGACCAGGACATCCAGCTGCGGATCGCCATAGCGGGTCCACCACGCCACCGCCGGGTCGGCGGCGGCCGGTGCGGCGGGCGTCCAGCGGCCGTCGGCCTCTTCGAACGGCTGCTGCGCGGCGACCGGCGGCGCCGGGCGCACGTAGTCCGGGCCGACCATGCAGCCGCCGAGCAGCAGCACACTCAGCAGCGGCACGAGCGGCACCAGGCGGCGGGAAACGGGCGGTGGGGGCAGGGCGGTCACGGGGCGGCGCCGGCAGCGGGGACAGGCCGTCACCGTAGGCGCCGCATGGCGACCCCACGCTGACGCCTCACTGACGGCGCTGTCAGAAACGCAGCATGCGGCCGTCCAACGCCGCGTCTTGAACCGCTGCCAGCGCGTCCGCAACGTGGCGCTTGCAGCCGTCATCATGGCCGGCCAGTATCGGCGCATGAAGCTGCCCCATGCCCTGTCCTGCCTGTTCCTCGCCTGCCTGTTGCTGGGCGGCTGCACCTCGCATGCCGACACCACCGTGCCGTCGCCGATCCGCCTGAACCAGGTCGGTTTCCTGCCTGCCGCGAGCAAGCTGGCGGTGGTGCCGGATGGGCATGGCGACGCGTTCTCAATTGTGCGCGCCGACAGAGACGAGGTGGTGCTGCGCGGCACCCTCGGCGCCGCCGCGGCATGGCCGCCGGCGCAGCAGACCGTGCGCATCGCCGATTTCTCCGCGTTGCGCACGCCGGGGCGCTACCGCCTGCAGGTCGACGGCCTGCCGCCCTCGGACAGCTTCGCCATCGGCGAAGACGCCTACAACGCGCTATCGCGCGCCGCGCTCAAGGCCTATTACTACAACCGCGCCAGCACCGCGCTGGACGGCACTTACGCCGGCCGCCACGCGCGCGCTGCCGGCCATCCCGACGACCACGTGCTGGTGCATGCCTCGGCGGCCTCGCCGGAGCGCCCGGCCGGTACCGTGATCGCCGCGCCCAAGGGTTGGTACGACGCCGGCGACTACAACAAGTACGTGGTCAGCTCCGGCATCACCGTCTATACCCTGCTGGCCGCCTACGAACAGTTCCCCGCCTACTTCAGCGCGCACCCGGAAGGCATTCCCGACAGCGGCGGCGACGTGCCGGACATCCTGCGCGAGGTCGACTGGAACCTGCAGTGGCTGCTGGCGATGCAGGATCCGCACGACGGCGGCGTGTACCACAAGCTCACCAACCTGGACTTCGCCGGCATGCAGATGCCGGACCAGGCGCGCGCGCCGCGCTACGTGGTGCAGAAGAGCACCGCGGCCACGCTCGACTTCGCCGCGGTGATGGCCCAGGCCAGCCGCATCTACGCGCCGTACGACGCGCAGTTCGGCGGCATCTCCAAGCGCATGCTGGAGGCGTCGCGGCGCGCGTGGGCCTGGGCGCAGGCGCATCCGGACGTGGCCTACCGGCAGCCGGACGACGTGCACACCGGCGCCTACGACGACACCGAGTTCGACGACGAGTTCGCCTGGGCCGCGACCGAGTTGTATCTGGCCACCGCCGACGACGCCTTCTACGAGGCGGCGATGGCGCGCAAGGTGCCGGCCAGCGTGCCCGACTGGCGCCAGGTCGGCGGGCTGGCGTGGATGTCGCTGGCGCAGCACCGCGCGCGGCTGACCCCGCGTGCCGACCAGGCGCGCATCGCCGACGAGATCGAGGGCCTGGCCGATCACCTGGTGCAGGTGTGGCAGGGCTCGGCCTGGCGCGTGACCATGCGCGACGCCGATTTCCACTGGGGCAGCAACGCCACCGCGATGAACCAGGCGATGATGCTGCTGCAGGCCTACCAGTTGCAGCACAAGCCCGAATACCTGCAGGCCGCGCAGTCGCAGCTGGACTACGTGCTCGGCCGCAACCCGCTGGGCATGTCCTTCGTCACCGGCATCGGCGCGCGCTCGCCGATGCACATCCACCATCGCATCTCCATCGCCGACGGCGTCGCCACGCCGGTGCCGGGATGGCTGGTGGGCGGTCCGCAGCCGGGGCAGCAGGACGCCGACGCGTGCAAGCACGCCTACACGTCGTCGCTGCCGGCGCTGTCGTACCTGGACAAGGAATGCAGCTACGCCACCAACGAAGTGGCGATCAACTGGAATGCGCCGCTGGTGTACGTGAGCGCCGCGTTGCAGGTGCTGCAGCGCTGATGCCGGACGGCGCGGATGGCGCCGCTTAGGGCGTGTCACCGATTCCCGAGTATGCCGCGTTGGGTCTGGCAGGCGCGCTGCCGGCGTTGCGTGGCGCTGCGCCTGACTGGCCGTCAGGTCAAGCCGCGCGGCGCCGGCAGCGCGCCTGCCAAGCCCAACCCGAAGGGCCGCGATTGCGCGCGCCCATGGCCGCGTTATCGCTCGGGCGTGGACGCACATCCACTTCCTCGTTCTTCCTTGCCACAGGCATGCGCAACCGCGGCGCGGCATGCTCGGGGATTGATGACACGCCCTAGCCCAGACGGGTGCCGAAGATGCGGTCGCCGGCGTCGCCCAGACCTGGCAGGATGTAGCCCTTCTCGTTGAGATGGTCGTCGATGGCGGCGGTGTACACCTCCACGTCCGGGTGCGCCGCTTCCAGGGCCTGCAGGCCTTCCGGCGCGGCGACCAGGAAGATGCCCTTGATCCGCCGCGCGCCGGCGCGCTTGAGCATGTCCACGGTGGCGATGAGGGTGCCGCCGGTGGCCAGCATCGGATCCAGGATCAGCGCGTCGCGCTCCTCCAGTCGTCCGGTGAGACGTTCGAAATAGGGCACCGGCTGCAGCGTCTCCTCGTCGCGCTGCAAGCCGACCACGCTGACCCGCGCGGCGGGAATCAGCGCCAGCACGCCCGGCAGCATGCCCAGTCCCGCGCGCAGGATCGGCACCAGGGTGATCTTGGCGCCGGCGATGCGCTGCACCTGGGTCGGGCCGGCCCAACCCTCCATGGTGTGGGTCTCGGTCTCCAGGTCGGCGGTGGCCTCGTAGCCGAGCAGGGTGCCCAGCTCGGTGACCAGTTCGCGGAAGCCCTTGGTGCTCAGCGCCGCGTCGCGCAACAGGCCGATCTTGTGCTGTACCAGCGGGTGACGGACTTCGACGATCTTCATGGGCGCGCTCGCGAGGGGGAGGCGCACAGTGTGCCGCAGCCGGCTCCGGCGCCGCCAGGTGTGGGCGCCAGCGCGCGGCGGGTGACGCGCCGGGAAGGCGCATCACCCGCCGTGCCGAGGTGACTCAGGCCGCGGGGTCGAGCATCTCGGCCGCACGCGTGCGTGGCGCTGTTGCGCTGCGCATCGCGGTACTGCGGGTGTCGATCTTGAACAGCGCCACCGCCTGGGTGAGTTGGCCGGCCTGGTCTTCCATCGAGCGCGCCGCCGCCGTGGCTTCCTCCACCAGCGCCGCGTTCTGCTGGGTGGCCTCGTCCATCTGGGTGACGGTCTGGTTGACCTGCTCGATGCCCGCCGACTGTTCCTGCGACGCCGCCGAGATCTCGCCCATGATGTCGGTCACCCGCTGCACCGAGCCCACGATCTCCTGCATGGTCTTGCCGGCCTGGTCGACCAGGGCAGATCCCTCGGCAACGCGGCCGACCGACTCGTCGATCAGCGTCTTGATCTCCTTGGCGGCGTTGGCCGAGCGCTGCGCCAGGGTCCTGACTTCGGTGGCGACGACCGCGAAGCCGCGGCCCTGGTCGCCGGCGCGGGCGGCTTCGACCGCGGCGTTGAGTGCCAGGATGTTGGTCTGGAAGGCGATGCCGTCGATCACCGAGATGATGTCGGCGATCTTCTTCGACGAGGCCTCGATGCCGCTCATGGTTTCGACCACCTGGCCCACCACCATGCCGCCCTGCGAGGCCACCGAGGCGGCACCGACCGCCAACTGGTTGGCCTGGCGGGCGTGTTCGGCGTTCTGGCGCACGGTCGAGGTCAACTCTTCCATCGAGGCCGCGGTTTCCTCCAGGCTGGCGGCCTGCTGCTCGGTGCGGCGCGACAGGTCGTCGTTGCCGCTGGCGATCTCGCCGGCGGCGGCGCTGATGCTGCTGGCCGCGGTCTGGATGCGCGCGACGATGCCGGTCAACTGGTCGGTGGTGGCGTTGGCGTCCTCGCGCATCCGTGCGAACACGCCGTGGAAGTCGCCATGCATGCGGGTGGTGAGGTCGCCGGCAGCGATGGACTGCAGCAACGCCGACAGCTTGCCCAGATTGACGTCGCTGACCTCCATCATCGCGTTGAGGTCCTGCACCATCAGGCGGAAGTCGTGCTGGAAGCGCGCGGCATCGCCGCGGGCGCTGAAGTCGCCGGCCGCCGCTGCGGCGGCCAGGCGCTTGATCTCGGTATTGATCGCCAGCAGGCTGGCCTTGGCCGCATCCATCGACTCGTGCAGCACCGCACGGCTGCCGGGCAGGCGGCGCGCATCGCGGCGCAGATCGCCGTTGGCGTATTCGTTGAGGATCTCGACCGCCTCGACGATGGCGTCCAGGTGCTCGAACATCATGGTGTTGATGCCCTTGCTCAGTTCGCCGTACACGCCGGGGAAGTCCTGCGGCATGCGGTGGCTGATGTCCTTGTCGGCATGCAGCTCAATCATCAAGGCGGTTTCGCGGGAGAAGCGCTGCAACTGGGTCTGCATGCGGCCCATCGCGACCAAAAGGCGGCCGGGCTCGTCGCGCGCGTCGGTGGCCACGTCGTTGTCCAGGCGGCCCTCGGCGATGGCTTCGGCGGCGCGGGTGGCGCGGGCCAGCGGCACGGTCAGGCTGCGGGTGATCAGCCAGGCCAGCAGGCTGCTGACCAACACCACGGCCAGGCCGCCGGCGATCAGCAGGAAGCGGCCGCGCGCCATCACCGCGGTCGCGTCGGCATAGGCCTGTTCGCCGTTGTGGCGCTGCCATCCGGCGTAGGCGCCGATCGCCTCGCGCCAACGTTGAGTCGCCGGCGCGGCCTGCTGCAGCAGCACCTTCATCGCCTCGTCGGACTTGTAGGTCAGGCCCAGTTCCAGCACTTGCTGGTTGACCTCGCTCGCCTGCGCGTAGGTCCGGTTCATCTGCTCGCGCAAGGCGCGCTCGCGCGCGCTGGTGGCGGGGATGGCGAACAGCTTGGTGCAGTATTCGCGATAACGGCGCAGTTCCGTCACCATGATCTTGGCGAAGGCGATGTTCTCTTCCTGCGTGGTCGGCAGCACGATGTTGCGCAACTGGATGCCGATGTCCGAGCTGGCATCGAGCATTTCGTTGCTATAGACGATGCTGGACACGGTGCGGCGGGCGACGGTGTCCAACTGGCTGCGCGCCTGCGACAGGGTGACCAGGCCGCCGACCACCAGCCCGCAGGACAGCAGGATGAGCAGGCCGAACGCGATGGAGAGGCGTCTGGAGACGTTAAAGCGGTGCAGAAGAGCGGTCATGCTCTGGTCCTAGCAAGGGGGGATGGGAGTACCAGGGGTGGTCGCGTAAATAGCCGATACGAAATGCAATGGATATTTCACGTAATCGTGACGAAGTTGCATATTCGTCTACATCGTCTCCCCTTAGCGGCCGAGGGATCGGGATCTTGAATCGGATCGATCGAGATGGCCTTTCCATCCCGGTTGCCGCCTTGCCGGCGCGCACGCACAACGTGCCAGCAAGCGTTGCGCTTGCTGCAGGTAAGGGAGCTTGATGTGGCGATCGCCGTGAGCGGCGCTGCAGAGATGGCGAAGGCGGTCAGCGCCGGTTCGCGACGAAAACGCGTGGCCTCAACCGCGGTCGTCGCGGGTCCACAGCCCACCGTGTTCGGACTTCACCGGAAACTTCGGCACCGGGCCGTAGGCCGGCGCGCACAGCGCGCGACCGTCGCGCACGTCGAAGCGGGCGCCGTGCAGCACGCACTCGATGCTGCCGGCAGCAGGGTCGAAGGTGCCGGGGGACAGCTCGTAGTCCTCGTGGCTGCAGCGGTCTTCCAGCGCAAAGAACTGGCCATCGAAGTTGAACACCACGATCGGCGTGTCGGTCACTTCGTCCCACACCGTCTTCATTTCGCCGGGCGCCAGTTCGCCGTCGGCGCAGACGAAGGTCCAGGTCTCGCTCATGCGGCACCGCCCAGCGGCTTTTCCAGCACCTCGAAACGCAGGTCGTCGCGGCGGGGCAGGCCGAAGCGCGCATCGCCGTACGGAAACGGCTTCTTGATGCCGGTACGGCGATAGCCGCGGCGCTCGTAGAAGGCGATGAGTTCCTCGCGCAGATCGATCACGGTCATCCGCATCAGCGGCAACCGCCATTCCTGCCAGGCGATGCGTTCGGCCTCGGCCAGCACGGTCTTGCCCAGGCCGCTGCCCTGCGCCTGCGGCTGCACCGAGAACATGCCGAAATAGCCGGCACCGTCCTCGTCGGCGACATGCGCGCAGGCGATCAATTCGCCATCGCGCTCTGCCAGCAACACCAGGCTGCGCGGACGCAGGATGTCGGCGCGCAGCACCTCGCGGTCGATGCGGTTGCCGTCGAGCAGGTCGGCTTCGGTGGTCCAGCCGACGCGGCTGCTGTCGCCGCGATAGGCCGAGGTGACCAGGGCGGCGATGGCGTCGAGATCGTCGACGGTGGCGGTGCGGAAGGTGAGGGTGTGCATGGGCCGATTCTAGGGCGTACCGCCGGGAATGGGGAATGGTGAATCGGGAATCGAAATGCGCGCTCTCAAGGAGGCGAGGACACCTCTTGCCCGCTAGGCACAGTCCGTGCGTGGAGCGCTTTGCCGATTCCCGATTCCCTACTCCCGATTCCCAGCTTCAATCACCCCAACAACGTCCGCACCTTCCGCAACGCCGCCACGAAACGCTCGATCTCGGCGTGCGTGTTGTAGAACGCCAGCGAGGCGCGGCAGGTGGCGGCGACGCCGTAGAACTGCAGCAGGGGGTGCGCGCAGTGCTGGCCGGAACGCACCGCCACGCCTTCCAGGTCGAGCAGGGTGGCAAGGTCGTGGGCGTGGGCGCCCTCGATCAGGAACGAGACCACAGCGGCCTTGCCCGGTGCGGTACCGAACAGGCGCAGGCCGTCGATCCGCTGCAGTTCCTCGGTGAGGTGCGCGAGCAGTTCGGTCTCGCGCGCTTCCACGTGCTGCAGCCCGATCCCCTGCAGATAGTCCACCGCCGCGCCGAGGCCGACGAAACCGGCGATGTTGGGGGTGCCGGCCTCGAACTTGTGCGGCGGGTCGTTGAACACGGTGCCGTCGAAGCTGACTTCCTTGATCATCTCGCCGCCGCCCAGGAACGGCGGCATCGCCTGCAGGTGCTCGCGCCGCGCCCACAGCGCGCCGGTACCGGTCGGGCCGCACATCTTGTGGCCGGTGATGGCGTAGAAGTCGCAGCCGATCGCGGCCACGTCCAGTGGCCGGTGCGGCGCGGCCTGCGAGCCGTCGATGACGCTGACGATGCCGCGCTTGCGCGCCTCGCGGCAGATCTCGCGCACCGGGTTGACCGTGCCCAGCACGTTGGAGACATGGGCCAGGGCCAGCAGCTTGACGTCGGCGGTCATCGCCGCGCGCAACGCGTCCAGGTCCAGCGCGCCGTCGGCGGTGATCTCGGCGACCTTGATCGTGGCGCCGGTGCGCTGCGCGACCAGTTGCCAGGGCACGATGTTGGCGTGGTGTTCCATGCGCGACACCAGGATGGTGTCGCCGGCACGCAGCCGCGGCAATGCCCACGAGTACGCCACCAGGTTCAGCGCGAAGGTGGCGCCGCTGCACAGCACCAGTTCGTCGGCGCGCACGTTGAGGAAGCGCGCCAGCCGGGTCCGTGCGCCTTCGTAGGCCTCGGTGGCCTCGCTGCCGAGCGCGTGCACGGCACGGCTGACGTTGGCGTTGTGGCGGCGGTAGAACGCGTCGGTCGCCGCGATCACCTGCAGCGGTTTCTGCCCGGTGTTGGCGTTGTCGAAGTACACCAGCGGCTTGCCGTGCACTTCCCGCATCAGCAGCGGGAAGTCGCGGCGGACCGCGTCCCAGTCCGGCGCCTGCGGCGTGACGGTATGCGCGGCGGGCCCGTTCATGCCACGCCTGCGGCGCTGAGCGCCCGCTCCAGCCGTGCCAGCAGGCCTTCGCCCAGCACCGGTTCCAGCGTGCCGACCGGCTCGCGGCAGAACGCGGCGGTCAGCAGTTGCTGGGCGCGTTCCTGCGGCAGCCCGCGCGAGCGCAGGTAGAACAGCGCATTGGCATCGAGCTGGCCGACGGTGGCGCCGTGCGCCGCCTTGACCTCGTCGGCGTCGATCACCAGCACCGGCTGGGTGTCGATCTCGGCGTCGGCGGACAGCAGCAGGTTCTTGTTCGACAGCGCCGCGTCGGTGCCGTCGGCACCGTGGCGGATATGAATGCCACCATGGAAGGCCACGCGGCTGCGCCCGGTGGCGACGCTGCGCCACAGCAGTTCGCAGGCGGTGTCGCGGGCGATGTGCTCGATGCCCAGGCGGGTATCGAGCTGGCGCCGGCCGTTGCCGAGCAGCACGCCATTGGCGACCAGCCGGGCGTTGTCGCCCTCCAGGCGCACATTCAGTTCGTGCCGGACCAGCGCGCCGCCCAGTTCCAGGTCCACGCGCCGGTACTGCGCGTCGCGCGCCAGCACCGCATCGGTGCGCAGCAGTGCGGTGACGCCGGCGGCCTCGTCCTGCACGCGGGCGTGGGTCAGTTGCGCGCCGGCGGCCAGGTGCACGTGCGCCAGGCTGTTGCTCAGGTGCGCGGCATCGCCGGCATGCAGGTGATGCTCGACCACGGCCAGCGCCGCGTCCTGGCGCAGTTCGATCAGGTGGCGATGGTGCCAGGCCAGGTCGGCCTCTGCGGCCGTGGAGACGAACACCAGGTGCAGCGGCAGTTCCACGCGCACGCCGGCGTCCACCCGCAGCACGCTGCCTTCGTCGGCGAGGGCGGCGTTGAGCTGGGCGAACACCTCGTCGCTGCGCTCGAAGCGGCGGCCGAGGAAGCGCATGGCAGCGTCGCCGCTGCGCAGAATGGTCGACAGCCGCTGCAGCTCCACCCCGGCCGGCAGGCCGCTCAGATCCGACAGCGCATCGCTGGCGCGGCCGTTGACGAACACCAGGCGCGGCGCCGGGATACCGTCGAGCAAGGCCGCGTCCACCGCCGGCGCGTTCTGTGGTGCAGGCGCGAAGCTGCGCCGTTCCAGTGCGCGCAGCGAGGTGTACTTCCAGGCTTCGCTGCGCGTGCCGGGCAGGCCGTCGCGCAGCGCCTGCTCCAGCGGCGCGCGGCGTGCGGCATCGCCGTGGAACGCGGCGGCCAGCGAGTCGAGCAGGGCGCTCATTGCACGGCCGCCTCGGGCGCCACGCGCTCCTTCAGCCAGGCATAACCGTGCGCTTCCAGCTCCAGCGCCAGCTCGGGGCCGCCGGTCTGCACGATGCGGCCGTCGGCCAGCACATGCACCACGTCCGGCTTGATGTAGTCGAGCAGGCGCTGGTAGTGGGTGATCACCACGAACGCGCGCTCCGGCGAGCGCAGCGCGTTGACGCCTTCGGCCACGGTCTTGAGCGCGTCGATGTCCAGGCCGCTGTCGGTCTCGTCGAGGATCGCCAGCTTCGGCTCCAGCACCGCCAGCTGGAAGATCTCGTTGCGCTTCTTCTCGCCGCCGGAGAAGCCCTCGTTGACGCCGCGGTGCAGCAGTTCGTCCTTCAGGTGCAGCACCGCCAGCTTCTGCCGGACCAGCTTGAGGAACTGCATCGAATCCAGCTCGGCCTCGCCACGCGCCTTGCGCTGCGCGTTGAGCGCGGCGCGCAGGAAGTAGGTGTTGTTCACGCCGGGGATTTCCACCGGGTACTGGAAGGCCAGGAACAGGCCGGCAGCGGCGCGCTCCTCCGGTTCCAGTTCGAGCAGGTCGGCATCGTCGAAGCGCACGCTGCCGTTGGTGACTTCATAGCCGTCGCGGCCGGCCAGCACGTTGCCCAGGGTGGACTTGCCGGCGCCGTTGGGGCCCATGATGGCGTGCACTTCGCCGGGCTTCACCTGCAGCGACAGGCCCTTGAGGATGTCCTTGCCGGCGACGGAGGCGTGGAGGTTTTCTATGGTGAGCATGGGATGGTCCGTCAGAATTCTTTGATGTAGCCCCTCTCCCACCGGGAGAGGGGTTGGGGTGAGGGAGCGGTGCGAAGCATCTCGCGGGTTTGGGTGTGCGAGGCTGCGCACGTACCCTCATCCGGCGCTTCGCGCCACCTTCTCCCAGAGGGAGAAGGAAAGGCGTCAGCCGACCGAGCCTTCGAGCGAGACTTCCAGCAGCTTCTTGGCTTCCACCGCAAACTCCATCGGCAGTTCGCGGAACACCTGCTTGCAGAAGCCGTCGACGATCATCGATACCGCGTTCTCCTGGTCGATGCCGCGGGCACGACAGTAAAACAGTTGGTCGTCGCTGATCTTGGAGGTGGTGGCCTCGTGTTCGACGGTGGCGGTGGGGTGGCGCACCTCGATGTACGGGAAGGTGTGCGCGCCGCACTGCTTGCCGATCAGCAGCGAGTCGCACTGGGTGTAGTTGCGCGCGCCCTCGGCGCTGCGCTCCACCTTGACCAGACCGCGGTAGGTGTTCTGCCCGCGGCCGGCGCTGATGCCCTTGCTGACGATCTTACTCTTGGTGCGCTTGCCGACGTGGATCATCTTGGTGCCGGTGTCGGCCTGCTGGCGGTGATGGGTCAGCGCCACCGAGTGGAACTCGCCCACCGAGTCGTCGCCCAGCAGCACGCACGAGGGGTACTTCCAGGTGATCGCCGAACCGGTCTCGACCTGGGTCCAGGTGATCTTGCTGCGCGCGCCGCGGCACTCGCCGCGCTTGGTCACGAAGTTGTAGATGCCGCCGCGGCCTTCCTCGTCGCCCGGGTACCAGTTCTGCACGGTGGAGTACTTGATCTCCGCGTCTTCCAGCACCACCAGCTCGACCACCGCCGCGTGCAACTGGTTCTCGTCGCGCATCGGCGCGGTGCAGCCTTCCAGGTAGGACACGTAGGCCTTGTCCTCGCACACGATCAGGGTGCGCTCGAACTGGCCGGTGTGGCCGGCGTTGATGCGGAAATAGGTGCTCAGCTCCATCGGGCAGCGCACGCCCTTGGGGATGAACACGAAGCTGCCGTCGGAGAACACCGCCGAGTTGAGCGCGGCGAAGAAGTTGTCGCCGACCGGCACCACACTGCCCAGGTACTGCCTGACCAGCTCCGGGTGTTCCTTGATCGCCTCGGACATCGAGCAGAAGATCACGCCCTTCTCGGCCAGTTCCTTGCGGAAGGTGGTGCCGACCGAGACCGAGTCGAACACCGCGTCCACCGCCACGCCGGCCAGCTTGGCGCGCTCGTGCAGCGGCACGCCGAGCTTGTCGTAGGTGTCCAGCAGCTCCTTCGGCACCTCGTCCAGCGAGGCGTACTTCGGGCCCTTGGGTGCGGAGTAGTAGCTCAGCGCCTGGAAGTCGATCGGCGCGATGTCCAGCTTGGCCCAGTGCGGCATCGGCATCTTCAGCCAGTGCCGGTAGGCGGCCAGGCGCCATTCGGTCATCCATTCCGGCTCGTCCTTCTTTACGGACAGGGCGCGCACGACGTCCTCGTTCAGGCCGGGCAGGAACGAATCGGATTCGATGTCGGTGATGAAGCCGGCGTCGTAGCGACGTCCCAGCCGTTCCAGGATTTCAGCGTTTTCGGTGGCCATGGGGCTGCCTACAGGTCAGGTGGTCGCGAACCGCACGGCGATGGGACGCCGTTTCGGATCGCCGGAGGGGGGGAGGGGGTGGAGCATCTGCGCCAGGGTCACGCCGCGCAGCGCGTCGGCGACCACGTCGTTGATCAGCCGCCAGTTGGAGCGCACGCCACAGGTCTGGGCGATGCTGCACTGGCTGCCGTGGTGGCTGCATTCGGTGATCGCCAGCGGGCCTTCCATCGCCTCGACGATCTGGATCAGGGTGATGGCGTCGGCCGGGCGTGCCAGCCGGTAGCCGCCGCGCACGCCGCGCAGGCCCTCGACCAGGCCGGCCTGGGCCAGCGGCTTGAGCAGCTTGCTGACCGTGGGCGGCTCCAGACCGGCCTGTTCGGCCAGTTCGGTCGCGCTCAACACTTCGTTCGGACGCGCGGCGAGCACGGTCAGCACGACGGTGGCGTAATCGGTGAGCTTGGTGACGCGGAGCATGGCGACACGGTGGTTTTTCAATGCGGACCGAAATTGTACTCTTTTGCGCCGCAGCGTCCAACCGGGCCATTCATCTCTTATTTCGATCGGTACGATCGGGCCGGAGCGGGGACGCGGTCGGCGGGCCGGCACGCACGGGCTTGGGATCGCGGGCGATGTGCGCCAGAATCTAGGCTTTCCTGTCCGGATCGCCGCATGCCCCGCAAGATCGCCGCCCGCAAGTCCCGCATCCATGGCAACGGCGTGTTCGCCGTGCTGCCGCTCAAGAAAGGCGAGCGGGTCATCGAATACAAGGGCCGCCGCCGCAGCCACGCCGAAGTCGACCGCGACGAGGCCGGCGACGTCGAGACCGGGCACACCTTCCTGTTCACCCTCAGCGACGACTACGTGATCGACGCCAACTACGAGGGCAACGACGCGCGCTGGATCAACCACAGCTGTGCGCCGAACTGCGAAGCGGTGATCGTCGAGGCCGAGGGCGATGACCGCCGCAAGGACAAGGTGGTGATCGAGGCGTTGCGCGACATCAAGCCCGGCGAAGAACTCACCTACAACTACGGCATCACCCTGGCCGAGCGGCACACGCCACGGCTGAAGAAGATTTGGGAATGCCGCTGCGGCGCCAAGAACTGCACCGGCACCATGCTGCAGCCCAAGCGCTGAGGTCGCGTCCAGCCGTGCACGCCGCGCCGACGCGCGGTTCACGGCACTGCCACCGGCGCGTTTCTACGGTGGGACTCCCCCTACTCGAGGAGTGTCCCGTGAGCGCAATGCCTTCCCTTGCCGGCAAGCAGGTGGCTGTCCTGGCCACCGACGGTTTCGAACAGTCGGAACTGCAGGAATCCAAGCGCCTGCTCGAATCCTGGGGCGCCCAGGTCGACGTGATCGCGCCGGGCGACGCCAGCAGCATTCGCGGCTGGAACAAGAAGGACTGGGGCGACAGCGTGCCGGTGGACAAGCGCCTGCAGCAGGCCCAGGCCGGCGACTACGACGCGCTGGTGTTGCCGGGCGGCGTCATCAACCCGGACAGCCTGCGCACCGAGCCGACCGCGATCGCCTTCATCCAGTCCTTCGCCAGCGCCGGCAAGCCGGTGGCGGCGATCTGCCATGGCCCGTGGCTGCTGGCCGAGAGCGGGCTGGTGCGCGACCGCCAGGTGACCTCGTGGCCGTCGCTGAAGACCGACCTGTCCAATGCCGGCGGGCGCTGGGAGGATCAGGAAGTGGTGGTGGACGGCAACCTGATCACCAGCCGCAAGCCGGACGACATCCCGGCGTTCGCGCAGGCGGTGGCCAAGGCGCTGGGCTGAGGCCTGGCGATTCGCCTGCGCCGCCGCGATGGTGGCGGATGTGGGAGCACCTGGGAATAGCAACGGCGGCCGAGGCCGCCGTTGCTGTATGCGCTGCTGGTGGCGGCTGCCGCCGCACCCCGGACGTCGCGCGGGTTACTGCGCGGGAAGCATGCCCGCCGGCACCAGCTTGCCGATGTCCTGGTTGAAGCGCACCACCAGCGCACCGTTCTCCACGCCGGCCGACTGGATCTGCACATCGCCCAGCATCGCGGTCAGGCGCGGATCGAGCTTGTAGATCGGCTCCTTGCGCGCGTAGTCCTCCAGCCAGGCATTGAGCAGCTCACGCGTATTGGCGTCGAGCTTGCCGCCATTGGCAGCCGGGCGGAAATCATCGATGGTCGGGGACTGCAGGTGGAAGCTCTGGCTCTGCTGGTCGTAACGCAGCGCGCTGGTCAGCAGGACCTGGCCCAGTGGCGTCGGCGCGCCGCCGCCGGTGGCCATGCTCAGGTCGAACTGCATCTTCAGGCGATCACCCGGCGGCAGGCTCAGCTTCGGGTCGCGGACGGTCATCTTGAGCAGCCCGCCCAACGCCTTGTGCGTCTGCGGGAAGCTGCTGTCCAGGTAATGCTGCACGTCGGCGGCGCCGACGCTGACCTGATGGCCCTGGATGGTCGGCTCGGCCTGGGCCTGGGTGGCGACGGCGAGCGCCAGCAGCGCCGCCGCGCGCAGGGTGAACTTGCGGAAGATCATCGGGAAGCCCTGGGCGAACGAGAGGAATTCACCATAACGGTGGCCGGTGAATGCGCGATTAGCGGAACCGGCGGCGCGGGGTCATCGCTCAGGCGGCCGGCAGCGCCAGCCGTGCCAGCAGCGCGTCCAGCGCCGGCTGCAGCGGCGCCAGCAGTTCACGCGCCTCTCCCTCGCTGCGCTCGCCGAGGCCGCGCAGCAACTGCGTGCCGACGATCAGCGCGGCGCGCTCGTCGCCGCGCAGTCCGGGCTGGCGCTGTGCCGCCTCGAGCAGGCGCATCCAGTCCTGCCGACAGCGCGCCTCAAGTTCGATGGTGCAGCGGCCCTGGCAGGGCAGGCCGTCGTCCTGGATCGGGGTGACGGTGACGCGATAGCGTTGGGAGGCAGTCATGGCAGTGGCGCACGCGGGGTGTGCCTCCAAGATAGGCGCGCGCGAGCGGCACCACGAGCCTGTCGCTCGCGACGCTCTGTTCCAGTGCGTCCGTTCAGCGTGCCGCGCGCAGCAGCGGCAGCGGATCGTAGGCGCCGCCCTCGGCGTAGACGCCATAGTGCAGGTGCGGCGGCGTGCCGCGCGCGTTGCCGCTGTCGCCCACCGCGCCCAGCGGGTCGCCGGGCTGCACCAGGTCGCCGACCTGCAGCCCCGGTGCCCACGCCTGCAGGTGCGCGTAGTAGTGCCGCTGCCGGGCTGGGCCCAGCACCCAGACCTGGCGGCCGCCGAGGCCGCGGTCGGCGATGGCCACGACGATGCCGCGCGTCGCCGACACCACCGGCGTGCCGCGTCTGGCGAAGATGTCCACGCCGGCGTGCTGGCGGTCGCGCCCACGCGGCGCGCCAAAGGTGGCCGCGATGCGACGGGGATCCACGCCTTCGACCGGCATGTGCAGGGCCGTCGGCGCCGGCGCGCGCGCCAACTCCCAGCCGACGCGCAGGCGCTGCGCCCACGGATGCCGCCAGGCCCAGGCGGCGGCGAGCGCCAGCGCAGCCAGCAACGCCGCACGCAGCACGTCGCGGCGCAGGCGTTGCGCTGGCGAAAGCGTGGGCGTCGCGGCCATGCGCTCAGTCCGCGTGCAGGGCAGCCGCCTGTTGCTGCAGGCGCTGCTTCAGAGCGTCGTCGATGCCGAGCTGCCGCGCCAGCTCGTCCAGGTAGCTGCGCTCCATGAAGCCCTGTTCGTCGGCGGCGAGCAAGCTGGCCAGGTACATTTCCGCGGCCATCTCGGGACTGGTCGACGCGCGCGCCACCTCGGCCGGATCCAGCGGCTTTTCCAGTTCCGCATGCAGCCACTGCTGCACGTCGGCATCGTTGCCGTGGAGGCGGGCGAACTCGCCTTCGATCAGGCGGCGCTCGTGCTCGTCCAGATGGCCATCGGCCTTGGCTGCGCCGACCAGCGCGCGCAGCACCGCCTGGCTGTGCTGCTCGACGTCCAGCGGCGGCAGCCGGTCCAGCGTCTGCGGTTCGGGTGCGGCGGCGCCCAGTTGCTGGCGGCGGTAGTCGCCGTAGGCGCGATAGGCCATCAGCCCCAACGCGGCAAGGCCGCCGTAGGTCGCCAGCTTGCGGGTGGTGCGGTGTTTGCCGAGCAGCAGGCCGAGTGCGCCGCCGCTGAGGGCTCCCTTGCCGAAGTCGGCGTTGAGCAGGCCGCCCAGGCCGCCGGCGCCGGCGTGCGCCGGTGCGGCAGGAGCACCGGTGCCGGTCTTGGCCATGGCCTGGCCGGCGGCGCCCTGCGCCGATTGCAGCAGTTGGTCGAGAAAGCCCTGTAGTTTCATGCAGGTGATCCTGTCGAAGGGAATCACCGGTATAGCGGCCGTCGCCTTAGCGGGCCGTCAACCCAGGTGCGCAGCAGACACAAAAAAAACGAGACGGCCGGGGCCGTCTCGTCGGTGTGCTTGCCTGGATCAGGCGACGCTGCTCAGAGCGCGGCGTCCTTGAGCTTCTTCAGCGGGCGCACCTTGAGCTTGGTGGTGGCCGGCTTGGCGGCGAACCACTGCTCTTCCTTGGTGAACGGGTTGATGCCCTTGCGCTTCGGCTTGGCCGGCACGCTGACGGCGGTGATCTTCAGCAGGCCCGGCAGGGTGAACGAGCCAGCGCCCTTCTTGCTGACCGAACCGGCCACGGCGTGCTCCAGCGAGGCCATCACGGCGCGCACGTCCTTGGCGATCACGCCGCTGGTTTCGGCGATGTGGGCGACGAGCGCGGACTTGCTCAGCACGTCCTTGATCGGCTTGGGAGCGGCCGGCTTGGCGGCAGCCTTGGTCGCTACCTTCTTCACTGCCTTCTTCGGGGCAGCCTTTTTTGCGGTCTTTGCCATGATGTCCTGATTCCGTATTTGGTGGTTTGGGTCGCGCCGACCCCGTCGGCATGGCGAAATGTAGGGCATGTGCTACGCCGCGCCAATAGGCCGGAAGCAAAAAACGCGAATATTCGCCGCGACCGACGCCTTTTTTGCCGAGGACGGCGCCGATGCCGGCACATCCGCGGCGATGCGCCAGGGCATTTTCGCTGCCGCGCGCCGCCGCCGCCGCCTTCGCGCGGAAGCACAAGCCCGTAACGCCGCCTCCCTTATGGTCCGCGCTCCACTCACCGACAGGAGCCTCGCATGGGCATTTCGCGTCACGCCACCGCGCATTGGGAAGGCGATCTCAAGACCGGCCAGGGCCGGTTGAACACACCGCAGAGCGGCCTGCTGGAGAACACCCGCTATGCGTTCAACAGCCGCTTCGGCGACGAGAAGGGCACCAATCCGGAAGAACTGATCGCCGCCGCGCACGCCGGCTGTTTCACCATGGCGCTGTCGGCCAAGCTGACCGAAGCCGGCTTCCCGCCGACCGCGCTGGACACCCGCGCCGATGTCGACCTGTCGATGGAAGGCGGTCCCCAGCTCTCGCAGATCCGGTTGAAGGTCAAGGCCGTGGTGCCCAACATCGACGCCGCGCGCTTCCGCGAAGTGGCCGACGACGCCAAGCAGAATTGCCCGGTGTCCAAGGCGCTGAGCGCGGTGCCGATCAGCCTGGAAGCGGAACTGGGCTGAGGAATCCCCGGCGCGGCCCGGCGGCATGCCGGGCCGCGCGCGTGCGGCGCTACCGATAGCAGGCCAGACGCGTTGCGCCTCTGCACCGTCCCGCGTGGCGTGATCGATTGCTAGCTGTCGCGCCACTAAATGTGCGCGCCACAGCCGTCCCTATTCAGTCTGGTTTCACCGCATCGGATCGAGCATGCAGTCGCGCGATCCACGCGCTTGGAACCATCGCCATGAACAAGCTCTCGACCCGTCTGTTGACCGCTGCGCTCGCTGTAGGCGTCATCGGCTCCGCCGCCGCGCAGGATTACGGTTATACCCGCTACGACGACTACCGCGACCGTGGCTACGCGTCCGGCACCTACGAATATGCGCGCGTGGTGCGCGCCGATCCGATCATGGTGCAGGTCAACGGCCCGCGCGAGACCACCGAGCGCTGTTACGACCGCCCGGCCTCGGGCAGCTACGCCAGCGATTACGGCTACCGCGGTACCGATGGCGGCCGCACCGCCTCGTCGGTGGTCGGCGGCATCGCCGGCGCCGTGCTGGGCAGCCGCGTCGGCGGCGGCAATGGCCGCTTCGTCGGCACCGCCGTCGGCACCATGCTCGGCAGCCTGGCAGGCCGCTCGATCTACGACTCCAATACCCGCGGCTACGGCGGCGGCTACGGCGGCGGCGTGGTCCGCGAATGCGACCCGGTGTCGTATCGGACCGAACGCTACGACCGCGTCGACGGCTACGACGTGACCTACGAATACGGCGGCCGCTACTACCACACCCGCACCGCCTCGCCTCCGGGCGATCGCATCCGCGTCCGTGTCGACGTCCTGCCCGACTGACGTATTGCCCGACTAAAACAAAGGGCGCCTCCTTGCGAGGCGCCCTTTGTTTTTGCGCGTGCGTTCGCGCCCGCGGTGCGGGGCGGCGGCCGGCGATCAGGGCCAGTCGATGTGGCCTTCGATCACCGTCTGCACCTGTCCGCCGGACCACACCTCGCCGGCCTCGTCGACGCACAGCGTCAGCAGCGCATCGTGGCCGACCTCGCGGCCCTGGCTGGCGACGTAGCGGCCACCCTGGCCGGGCAGGGCCTTGCTGTGATCCAGCCATGCCGCCAGCACCGCATTGGCCGCGCCGGAGGCCGCATCCTCGAAGCGCCGGCCGTTGCCGACGAAGGCGCGCACGGCCACTGCATAGGCCTGGCCGCTGGCGCGCGCGTAGGCGAACACGCCCATGCTGGCGGTGCTTTCGGCCAGGGCGGCGATCGCATCCCAGTCCGGCGCCAGCGCGCGCAGCGCGGCTTCGTCGGCCACTTCGACCAGCCACCAGCAGCGGCCGCCGTCCATGCGCACCGGCGGCAGCGCGCCCAGCGTCCAGCCGCGCAGCGCCGCCTGCAGGCGTGGATCCGCGGCATCGGCGATCTCGGCCACCTGCGCGCGCGGGGTGCGGATGGCGATGCTGCGCACTCCGGCATCCACGTCGACCCGCAGCGGCAGCAGGCCGGCGATGCCGTCCTGGGTCAGGACGCCGTCGCGCGGGCTGGCGATGCCCGCTTCCAGCGCGACGTGCGCGGTGCCGACGCTGGGATGGCCGGCGAACGGCACTTCCTTCTGCGGGCTGAACATGCGCAGGCCGTAGCTGGCATCCGGCCGCGTCGGCGCGAACACGAAGGTGGTTTCCGGCAGGCGCGTCCAGCGCGCGATGGCCTGCATCGTGGCGGCGTCCAATCCATCGGCATCGAGCACGACGGCCAACGGATTGCCGTTGCCGGCGCGGGCGGAGAAGACATCGACCTGGAAGAAGCGGCGTGCGGCCATGAGGGGGAACTCCGGACTGCGGTGGGGGAGGCCGGAGCTTACCAAGCGATCTTGCCAGCGATCACCGCTTGCACCAGACCGCCGCTCCACACGTCTTCGCCATCGACCAGGAGTTCGACGCGGCTATCGCGCCCGAGTTCGCGTCCCTGGCTGGCGACGTCGCGCCCGCCGCCAAGGCGGCGCCGACGCTGGGGTGGCCAATCGCAGTTCGCCCTTGGGTGAAGATGCGAATACGGTAGTCCGCGCCCGCCTCTGGCGGCAGGAAGCACGCCGTCTCCGGGAGGTTCGGCCACGCCGCCAGCCGCTGCATGCGCGCTGCGTCCTGGTCGGCGGCATCGAGCGCCACGCCAGGCGCCGGGCTGGCGGAAAAGACGTCCAGTTGCAGGTAGCGGCGCTCGCTCATCGGCGCTCGGTTGGCAGTAGAATCGGGGGTTCCGCCCGCGCATGCGGGCGTTTTCCCCACATTCCAGACACCCCCACTCCATGTCAGCTTCCTCTCCTGTCGATCGCTGGATCGTCCTCAAGTTCGGCGGCACTTCGGTGTCGCGTCGTCATCGCTGGGACACGATTGGACGGCTGGCGAAAAAACGCGCGGAGGAGACCGGTGCGCGGGTGCTGGTGGTGGTGTCGGCCTTGTCCGGGGTCACCAACGAACTGACCGCGATCGCCGACGGCAGCGCCGACAGCGCGCAGCGCGTCGCCGCGCTGGAGCAGCGTCACCGCGAGTTCCTGGCCGAACTGGAACTGGACGCCGAGGCGGTGCTGGGCGAACGCCTGGCGGCGCTGCGCGGCCTGCTCGCCGATCCGCGCGCCGCCGAGCGCACGCTGGACTGGCAGGCCGAGGTGCTGGGGCAGGGCGAGTTGCTGTCCTCGACCCTGGGCGCGGCCTACCTGCGTGCCAACGGCCTGGACATGGGCTGGATGGACGCGCGGCAATGGCTGGACGCGCTGCCGCCGCAGCCGAACCAGAGCGCCTGGTCGCGGCGCCTGTCGGTATCGTGCCAGTGGCAGTCCGATCCGCAGTGGCGCGCGCGCTTCGTCGCCCAGCCCACGCGCATGCTGATCACCCAGGGCTTCATCGCCCGGCACGAGGACGGCGGCACCGCCATCCTCGGCCGCGGCGGCTCGGATACCTCGGCGGCGTATTTCGGCGCGCTGCTCGGCGCCAGCCGGGTCGAGATCTGGACCGACGTGCCCGGCATGTTCAGCGCCAATCCGCGCGAAGTGCCGGATGCGCGCCTGCTGACCCGCCTGGACTATTACGAAGCGCAGGAAATCGCCACCACCGGCGCCAAGGTGCTGCACCCGCGCTCGATCAAGCCGTGCCGCGACGGCGGCGTGCCGATGGCGATCCTGGACACCGAGCGCCCGGAGCTGCCCGGCACCAGCATCGACGGCAACGCCCGCACCGTGCCCGGGGTCAAGGCGATCAGCCGCCGCAACGGCATCGTGCTGGTGTCGATGGAAGGCATCGGCATGTGGCAGCAGGTCGGCTTCCTGGCCGACGTGTTCGCGCTGTTCAAGAAGCACGGGCTGTCGGTGGACCTGATCGGCTCGGCCGAGACCAACGTCACCGTGTCGCTGGACCCGAGCGAGAACCTGGTCAACACCGACGTGCTGGCCGCGCTTTCGGCCGACCTGGCGGAGATCTGCCGGGTCAAGATCATCGTGCCGTGCGCCGCGATCACCCTGGTCGGGCGCGGCATGCGCTCGCTGCTGCACAAGCTCTCGGACGTGTGGGCCACGTTCGGCAAGGAGCGCGTGCACATGATCTCGCAGTCGTCCAACGACCTGAACCTGACCTTCGTCATCGACGAGACCGACGCCGACGGGTTGCTGCCGATCCTGCACGCCGAACTGATCGACAGCGGCGCGATGCCGGTGGAAGAGACCGAGGTGTTCGGCCCGCGCTGGCGCGAGATCGCCGGCACGGTGCGGCCGCGGCCGGTGCCGTGGTGGCAGGGCGAGCGCGCGCATCTGCTGCGTCTGGCCGAGGCCGGCACGCCGCGCTACATCTATCACCTGCCGACCTTGCGCGAACGCGCGCGCGCGCTCAAGGCGATCGCCGCGGTGGACCAGCGCTACTACGCAATCAAGGCCAACGCGCATCCGGCGATCCTGCAGACCCTGGTCGAGGAAGGCTTCGGCCTGGAGTGCGTTTCGCACGGCGAGCTGCGCCGGGTGTTCGAGATCGTGCCGGAGCTGTCGCCGCGCCGCGTGCTGTTCACCCCCAGCTTCGCGCCCCGCGCCGAGTACGAAGCCGCGTTCGCGCTGGGCGTGACCGTGACCGTGGACAACGTCGAGGCGCTGCAGCGCTGGCCGGAGCTGTTCCGTGGCCGCAGCCTGTGGCTGCGCATCGACCTGGGCCATGGCGACGGCCACCACGAGAAGGTCAACACTGGCGGCAAGGCCTCCAAGTTCGGCCTGTCGGCGACCCGCGTCGACGAGTTCGTGGAGGCCGCGCGCGCGCTGGACATCCGCATCGTCGGCCTGCACGCGCACCTGGGCAGCGGCGTGGAGACCGTGCAGCACTGGCGGCGCATGTGCGACGAGCTGGCCGGCTTCGCCCGGCGCATCGGCAGCGTCGAGGTCATCGACATCGGCGGCGGCCTGCCGATCCCGTACAGCGCCGACGACGAACCGTTCGACCTGGAGACCTTCGCCCAGGGCCTGGCCGAGGCCAAGGCCGTGCATCCGGCGTTCCGCCTGGCGATCGAGCCGGGCCGCTATCTGGTCGCCGAATGCGGCGTGCTGCTGGCCCGCGCCACCCAGGTGATCGACAAGGACGGCATCCGTCGGGTCGGTCTGGATGCCGGCATGAACACCTTGATCCGCCCGGCGCTGTACGACGCCTGGCACGACGTGGCGAACCTGAGCCGCCTGGAACAGCCGGCCGAGACCGTGTTCGACGTGGTCGGGCCGATCTGCGAATCCAGCGACGTGTTCGGCAAGCGCCGGCGCCTGCCGGCGGGCACCGCGCCAGACGACGTGATGCTGATCGCCGATACCGGCGCCTACGGCTACAGCATGGCCAGCACCTACAACCAGCGCGAATTGCCCCGCGAGGAGGCGATCGATGGGCACGCAGACTGAATTCGTCGCGGGCAGCGCCGCGGCCGGCGCGCTTGCGATGGTGGCTGCCACCGCGGTGGATCAGTCGGGTACGTCGCTGCCGTGGACCGACAGCCTGAAGTGGGCGTTGCCGGCGTTGGCCGCCGCTGCCATCGGCGCATGGCTGGCGGTGCGCTGGCAGCGCCGCGGGCCCGCGGCGAGCACCGGCGCGCTGGCCCTGCGCACCTCGCTCCTGGCCGCGTTGGCCTACGTGCCGGCGCTGGCGCTGTATGTGCTGGTGGCCGTGCTGGCCTCCGCCGCGTCGGTGCCGGCCGGACAGCACTGGCAACTGCTGCTGATGGCGTTCGTATTCGGCTGCCTGCCGCTGCTGTGGGCCGCCTTGCCGTTTTCGATGCTCGAATTTCTTCTGTGCCGCCGCTACTTGCGGCACACCCGTGTGCTTGCAGGACGTCCATGACCGCTTTCGACAAACAGCAGATCGCCACCTTCCGCTTCGTGCGCTGCGGCTTCGACGCCGACAGCGGCGTGGCGCGCCTGGTCTATGCGTTCGACGACGGCCCGGAGCTGGTGGAGACCATCACCGTGCCCGGCGCGCCGTTCACGCTCGACCCGGCGCGCGCGCAGGCGGCACAGCGCGCCCTGCGCCTGCTGCACCTGATCGCCGGCGTCAGCTACTACAAGGCGGCGGTGCCGCCGCGCATCGTCATCGACGACTACGCCATCGATGCCGAGACCGCCGCGCTGCTGGACAGCGTGTACCTGCATGGCCTGGGCGAGTTCGCCTATCGCAACGGCCTGGACCTGCGCGGGCGCATCCGCTTCCCGGCCGCGGACGCCGAGGCGGCCGACGCCACGGCGCTGGGGCTGCGCGACCAGGCGCTGGTGGCGATCGGCGGCGGCAAGGATTCGCTGGTCAGCATCGAGGCGTTGCGCGCGGCCGGCGTGGCGCAGACGGTGACCTGGATCGGCGGCTCGCAGCTGATCCGCGCCTGCGCCGAGCGCACCGGGCTGCCGACCTTGAACATCGGCCGCACGCTGGCGCCGGAGCTGTTCGAGCTGAACCGTCAGGGCGCGTGGAACGGCCACATCCCGGTGACCGCAGTGAACTCGGCGATCCTGGTGTTTGCCGCGGTGCTGCACGACGCCGGCCAGGTGGTGTTCTCCAACGAACATTCGGCCAGCTACGGCAGCCAGATCGCCGGCACCGGCGAGGTCAACCACCAGTGGTCCAAGGGCTGGGCTTTCGAGCAGGCGTTCGCTACGCAGGTGCAGCGCTACGTGGCCGCGGACCTGCGCTACTACTCGCTGCTGCGTCCGCTGTCGGAACTGGCGGTGGCGCGGCAGTTCGCCAAGACCGATCACTACGACGCGCATTTCTCCAGCTGCAACCGCAATTTCCACATCCTCGGCGAGCGCCCGGCGCACCGTTGGTGCGGGGTCTGCCCGAAGTGTCACTTCGTGTTCCTGGCGCTGGCGCCGTTCATGCCGAAGACACGGCTGGTGCGCATCTTCGGCCGCAACCTGCTCGACGACGCCGGTCAGGCCGGCGGCTTCGACGCGCTGCTGGAGTTCCAGGACCACAAGCCGTTCGAGTGCGTCGGCGAAGGCCGCGAGTCGCGCGCGGCGATGGCGGCGCTGGCGGCGCGTGCGGAATGGAAGGAGGACGCGCTGGTGGCGCGTTTCATCCGCGAGATCCAGCCGCAGCTCGACCCCGCCGACCTGCGCGTGGAGCCGCTGCTGGAACTGGACGCGCAGCACCGCATCCCGGCCGACCTGTGGGAACGCGTGCGTGCGAATTTCGCAGCTTGAGTCGCAGCGCGTCGCGCTGTGGGGCTGGGGTCGCGAGGGCCGTGCAGCGTATGCGGCCGTGCGTGGCTGGGAAGCAGGAATTGGGAACGCGGAATCGCCACGCGCGCTGCCGCTGACGGTGTTCTGTTCGGCTGAGGAGGCCGCGGAGATCGCCGCGCTGCACGATCCTGCGTTGCATGTCGAGACCGAGGCCAGCGCCGAGTGCCTGGCCGCGTTCGATGTGGTGATCAAGTCGCCCGGGATCAGTCCGTACCGGCCCGAGGCACAGGCCGCCGCGGCGCGCGGCACGCGCTTCATCGGCGGCACCGCGCTGTGGTTCGCCGAACACGCCGGCGCTGACGGCGTGGTGCCCGGCAGCGTCTGCGTCACCGGCACCAAGGGCAAGAGCACCACCACCGCGCTGCTGGCGCACCTGCTGCGCGCCGGCGGCCATCGCACCGGCCTGGTCGGCAACATCGGCGTGCCGCTGCTGGAAGTGCTGGCGCCGATGCCGCCGCCGCAGTACTGGGCGGTCGAACTGTCCAGTTACCAGACCGGCGATGTCGCCCGCAGCGGCGCGCGGCCGCAGCTGGCGCTGGTGCTGAACCTGTTTCCCGAGCATCTGGACTGGCACGGCAGCCAGGCGCGCTACATCGCCGACAAGCTCGAGCTGGTCACCCATGCGCGGCCGCGCCTCGCCCTGCTCAACGCCGCCGATCCGCAACTGGCCGCCCTGCAGTTGCCCGACAGCGAGGTGCGCTGGTTCAACCGCGAGGACGGCTGGCACATGCGCGGCGAGGTGGTCTACCGCGGCGACAGCGCGGTGTACGACAGCGCGCAGGCGCCGCTGCCGGGCCGGCACAACCGCGGCAACCTGTGCGCGGTGCTGGCCGCGGTGGAGGCGCTGGGCCTGGATGCGGCGGCGCTGGCGCCGGCGGCCGATCGTTTCCGGCCGCTGCCGAACCGGCTGCAGACCCTGGGCACGCGCGATGGCGTGACCTATGTGAACGACTCGATCAGCACCACGCCGCATGCCAGCCTCGCGGCGCTGGAGTGCTTCCGCGGGCGGCGCATCGCGCTGCTGGTGGGCGGCCACGACCGCGGCCTGGACTGGCAGGACTTCGCCGACCACATGCGCGATGGCGGGGCACCGCTGGAGATCGTCACCCTGGGCGCCAACGGCCCGCGCATCCACGCGCTGCTGGCGCCGCTGGCCGCCGACGCCGGCTTCGGCCTGCATGCCGCGGCCGACCTGGCGGAGGCGGTGGCGCTGGCGCGCGCGGCGCTGGGCGAGCAGGGCGGCGTGGTGCTGCTGTCGCCCGGTGCGCCCAGCTTCGGCGCCTACCGCGACTACGTGGCGCGCGGCCGCCATTTCGCCGCGCTGGCCGGGTTCGACCCGGATGCGATCAGCGCCATTCCGGGGCTGGGCATCGCCTGAGCCTCGGCGCGGCGTCGGCGCACGCGGTCGCTGATGTCGCTGTCCGTCATGGGGGCGGCGGAAAGAGCATGCCCGGAAGCATTCGCCGGGCCGCCATGCGACGGCGCTGTGCGCCTTGTCCCATCGCCATCGCCGGCCGCCGTCGCCCTCACCTCGACGTGCATGGCACGTTCTAGACTGCCGCCTGGTTCCCACGGGAGAAGGGCGATGCGCATACGATCGATGCTGCGGTGGACCGGTCTGCTCGGGCTGGCCTTGGTGCTGCCGCTGCCGGCCTGGGCGGCGATGCAGGCCAAGCCGGTGGAGTGGCAGGTCGGCAAGGACACCTTCAGCGGCGTGCTGGTCTACGACGATGCCGACCACGACACGCGCCCCGGCCTGGTGATGGTGCCGAACTGGCGCGGCGTCAACGACTCCGCGGTGGAGAAGGCCAAGCGCCTGGCCGGCGACGACTACGTGGTGCTGGTGGCCGACGTCTACGGCAAGGGCAAGCGACCCGCCAACGATACCGAGGCCGGGCAGTTCGCCGGCGCGTTGAAGAAGGATCCGGCCACGCTGCGCGCGCGGGCGTTGGCGGCGGTGGCGGCGCTGAAGGCGCAGGCCGGCAAGGCACCGCTGGATCCGGCCCGGATCGGTGCGGTCGGCTTCTGCTTCGGCGGCACCACGGTGCTGGAACTGGTCCGTGCCGGTGCGCCGCTCGCCGGCGTGGTCAGCCTGCACGGTGGCCTGGCCACGGCGGCACCGGCAGCCGCAGGCAGCGCCAAGGCACCGGTGCTGGTGCTCAATGGTGCCGACGACAAGAGTGTGAGTCGCGACGATATCGCCGCCTTCGAGCAGGAAATGAACGGCGCCGGCGCCGACTGGCAGTTCGTCAACTTCAGCGGTGCCGTGCATTGCTTCGCCGAAGCCGACGCCAACAGCCCGCCGGGCTGCCAGTACAACCCGCGTGCGGCCAAGCGTGCCTACCGGATGCTCGAGGACTTCTTCGAGGAGCGGTTCGGGCGGGAGTAGGGAGGTGCCTCGCGCTGCGCGCTTGGCGGGATTGGGGATTGGTAAAAGCGGACCGTCGGTGCCGCCCAACTGATCGGTTGGTGTGGCGAGCCCGTAGCGCTTCAGGCGTCAACCAAGCCGCCGTTGCGAATCCCCAATCCCGAATCACCAATCCCCTCCGGCGCGCGGCTGCGCGCCGATGGCGGCTAAATGGGCCCAATAGGCCCTTAAGGTGTCTTGGTGGAGTGCTTGAGCAAGTGCGCCTGCGCCGCGGCGATGGCGCCGCTCATGGCCGCGCGCGCTTGCGGGCTGTTGCGCCAGCAGGTGGAGCCGAGCAGCGCCGCGGCCTGTTCGGTGAGTTGCCGTGCATCGCAGGCGGCTAGCGCCTGCAGCGAGTGCACGCCCAATTGTTCCAGGCGCGCGACCACGGTGGGACCGACGCCTTTCACCGCCAGCAGTACGGCGCGGTCCTCGGCGTCAAAGGCGATCATGCCCGGGCAGCGCTCAGTGACTGCGCTCGACCGCGTAGCGCGCCAGGCCGCGCAGGGCGGCCACGGCCTCGTTCTCGGGCAGGCCGTCCAGGGCGCGTTCGGCGGCGGCGGCGTAGTCGGCCGCGCGGCGGCGGCTGTAGTCGATGCCGCCGCTGGCCTCGATCGCCGCCAGCACCTCGGGCATCGCGCTGGCGTCGCCCTGTTCGACGATCTGGCGCAGGCGCGCGCGGGTGGCGTCGTCGGCATGCGCCATGGCGTGGATCAGCGGCAGCGTGGCCTTGCCCTCGGCCAGGTCGTCGCCCAGGTTCTTACCCAGGTCGGCGGCGTCGGCGGTGTAGTCGAGCACGTCGTCGGCGATCTGGAACGCATAGCCCAGCTGCATGCCGTAGTCGTACAGGCGCTCCTGCACCGCCTCGCTGGCACCGGAGGCCAGCGCGCCAAGCCGGGTGCCGGCGGCGAACAGCACCGCGGTCTTGCGCTCGATCACGCGCAGGTAGGCGGCTTCGTCGGTGTCGGGGTTGTGCACGTGCAGCAGCTGCAGCACCTCGCCCTCGGCGATGCGGTTGGTGGTGTCGGCCAGCAGGCGCATCACCGCCATGCTGTCCAGCTCCACCATCAGCTGGAAGCTGCGCGAGTACAGGAAGTCGCCAACCAGCACGCTGGGCGCATTGCCCCACAGCGCGTTGGCGGTGCTGCGGCCGCGGCGCAGGTCCGATTCGTCCACCACATCGTCGTGCAGCAGGGTCGAGGTGTGGATGAATTCGATGATCGCCGCCAACTGGTGCTGCATCGGCCCGCCGGCGCCGCAGGCGCGGCCGGCCAGCACCACCAGCATCGGCCGCAGGCGCTTGCCGCCGGCGGAGACGATGTGGTCGGCGATCTGGTTGATCAGCACGACGTCCGAGGACAGGCGGCGGCGGATCAGGGCGTCCACCTCGGCCATGTCCGGCGCGGCGAGCATCTGGATCTGGGGCAGGCCCAGGGCGGAGCTGGGGGATTCGGCGATGCTCATGCGGACAGGACTGGAAACGTGCGCAAAGTATAGGCTGCGCGGCCACATCCGTCCCGTTGTGGGCCGGGGCAGGGGGCGGAGAGCTTGCCGTGCCTGGGTTTGCAGCGCCCGGCGGGAGGCGTGCCGGCAGGATTCCGACAGCCCAATGCGGCGTTTTCCGGGGCGCCCGCGGGCGCCTGGCGCAGGCCGGTCCGGCCCGGCGATGTTAGGATTGCTCCCCGAAATCTTCTTTACCGCTCTGCGTGCCCCCTGGCCGCGGAGACCCCAGACGGAAGCAGCTCATGGCCCGCGGCATCAACAAAGTCATCCTCGTCGGCAACCTCGGCAACGATCCCGACATCAAGTACACCCAGGCCGGCATGGCCATCACCCGCATCAGCCTGGCCACCACCAGCGTGCGCAAGGACCGCGACGGCAACCAGCAGGAACGCACCGAGTGGCATCGCGTGGTGTTTTTCGGAAAGCTCGGTGAGATCGCCGGCGAGTACCTGCGCAAGGGCAGCTCGGTCTACGTCGAAGGCTCGATCCGCTACGACAAGTACACCGGCCAGGACGGCGTGGAGAAGTACTCCACCGACATCGTCGCCGACGAGATGCAGATGCTCGGCGGCCGCGGCGAGGGCGGTGGCGGCGGCATGGGCGGCGGCGACCGTCCGCAGCGCTCGGCGCCGCCGCGCCAGGAACGCTCCGGCATGGGCGGTGGTGGCGGTGGTGGCGGCGGGCAGGATTACGCGCCGCGCCGGCAGCAGCCGGCCCCGCAGCAGTCCGCACCGATGGACGACTTCGCGGACGACGATATTCCGTTCTGATCTTTCGTCGTTCCTGCGATGCAAACAGACCCCGGCAAGCCATTGTGCTTGGCGGGGTTTTTTCTGTTTTGGCGAGGTGTTTTCCTTTCTAGCGCGAGTCTGTCCGGTCCTCCAAGGCAGGCGATATGAAGCCAGACGGTATCGGTCGACTGGAGTGGTCACACGTACCGTGCTTTTCACCGCTGGCGATTGGGGGCGGAGCGTGCGTGCAAGCGGCGAGTGCCCTGCTGTTCTTGCCTTCAAAACGGGGTCGGTTGCCAGCGTCGCGTCGTGCCCAGTCGCCTCAGCAACGCCTTGGCGCGGCTTTCGTGCCGAGTCCATGCTATCGCTCAACGCCGGCCGACCCGGCTGCAACGGGGAAGGTGTCGTAGGGGCTGCTTTAGCGGCGACAGGCTTTCCGATGAAAGCCATCGCGGCTAAAGCCGCTTCTGCGAAAAGCACATTGGCGTCGCTCGCCGCTACACCACGATCCTCACCACATGAATGCGCATGGCAACGCGGCGGAGGTGTCCTGAAGCTCCAGGTCCGACCTCCCATCCCCGCCGCCTTGCAGGCGATTTAGCGCCTTAGTCCCAGGGAGGAACCACGGGTCCGTCGGTATCTCGCCATGCGTCGCCTGCTCGAGCAGGTTCACCAAATACCCGTTTGTTTGTCGCTCTACGTCTCGCTGCACAACTCCGTACGTCACCCGAAATTCCATCGCCGTCATGACGACTGACGCCACAGGCGTTGTGCCCTGCAGCATGTGGTTTCGTGCAGTGCGTCTTGCAAAAGCGCAATTCACTGCTCTATGGTTCAATCGATTGAATCGCGGCGAATCGTCAGCGTTTGAGACCGGTTGGGAGGCCGGAAGGTGGATGTCTATCCATTCGATCGGACCGGCGCCGGCCTCGGGCTTCACGAGGCGCGACGCGCTGCGCATGGCGGTCGCCGGGAGCCTTGGCCTTGGTGCGATGGGCATGCTGCCAGCGCTTGCGGCGGCTACGCCGCTCAAGGGCAACCTGAAGCAGTCTGTCGCCCGCTGGACGTTTCCGCAGCTGTCGACCGCACAGCTTTGCCAGGTGGTGAAGGGCCTGGGGTTCGCCGCCATCGATCTGGTGGGCCCGGCGGATTGGCCCACGCTGAAGGCGCATGGCGTGTGCAGCGCGATGTGCAATGGCGCGGAACTCGGCCTGGACAAGGGCTTTGCCGGCAGCCAGTTCCACGATGCGCTGGTCGAGCGCTACACGCGGCACATCGACCTGGTGGCCGACGCCGGCTATCGCAACCTCATCTGTTTTTCCGGCAACCGGAATGGCATGGATCCCCAGGAGGGCATGGCCCACGCCGAAGTCGGACTCAAGCGCATCCTCGGGCATGCCGAGAAGCGCGGGGTCGTGCTGGTGATGGAGCTGCTGAACTCCAAGGTCGATCATCACGACTATCTGTGCGACCACTCCGCCTGGGGCGTGGAGCTGTGCCAGCGGATCGGCTCGGACCATTTCGGCCTGCTGTACGACATCTACCACATGCAGATCATGGAGGGCGACATCATCGCCACCATCGGCAAGCATCACGCGTGCTTCAAGCATTACCACACCGCCGGCGTCCCGGGCCGGCACGAGATCGGGGACGATCAGGAGCTCCACTATCCCGCCATCTGTCGCGCGATCCGCGATACCGGTTTCGATGGCTATCTGGCGCAGGAATTCGTTCCTACCGCGCCGGATCCCGTCGGCTCGCTGCGCGAGGCGATCCGCCTCTGCGATGTCTGAAACGCTATCCACCGAGGTGAAGTAGAACCCATGGCAGACAATCATTACGACGCCATCGTCGTTGGCTCGGGCATCAGTGGCGGTTGGGCGGCGAAGGAGCTGACCGAGAAGGGACTCAAGGTCCTGATGCTGGAACGCGGACGCAACATCGAGCACGTCAAGGACTACGTCAACGCGATGAAGGAGGCGTGGGATTTCCCGCACCGCAACCGCCCGACCCAGGCGATGAAGGCCGATTATCCGGTGCTGATGCGCGACTACGCCCTGGTCGAGAACCTGCAGGGGATGTGGGCCAACGAAAAGGAATCGCCCTACACCGAGATCAAGCGATTCGACTGGTTCCGCGGCTATCACGTGGGCGGCCGCTCGCTGATGTGGGGACGGCAGAGCTATCGCCTGTCGGACCTGGATTTCGAGGCGAACCTGAAGGACGGCATCGCCACCGATTGGCCGATCCGTTACGCCGACCTCGCACCCTGGTACGACCACGTGGAGAAGTTCGCCGGCATCGCCGGCACGCGCGAGGGACTGGACGTGTTGCCGGACGGCGAGTTCCTGCCGCCGATCCCGTTGAACATCGTCGAGAAGGACGTCGCCGCGCGGATCAAGAAGGCCTTTGGCGGCACCCGGCACCTGATCCACTCGCGCACCGCCAACATCACCCAGCCCAAGGTCGAGCAGGGCCGCGTCAACTGCCAGTATCGCAACAAGTGCATCCTGGGCTGTCCCTTCGGCGCCTATTTCTCGACCCAGGCGGCCACGCTGCCGGCGGCCATGAAGACGGGCAACCTGACCCTGCGGCCGTTCTCGATCGTCAAGGAGGTGCTCTACGACAAGGACCGCAAGCGTGCGCGCGGCGTGGAGATCATCGACGCCGAGAGCGGACAGACCTACCAGTACACGGCCAATGTCATCTTCCTCAACGCGTCCTCGTTCAATTCGACCTGGCTGCTGATGAACTCGGCCACCGATGTCTGGGACGGCGGCCTGGGGTCGTCGTCGGGCGAGCTCGGGCACAACGTGATGGACCATCATTTCGGCGCCGGTGCCTCCGGCCGGGTCGAGGGCTACGAGGACAAGTACTACTTCGGCCGCCGTCCCTGCGGCTTCTACATCCCCCGGTTCCGCAATGTCGCCATGGACAAGCGCGGTTACCTGCGCGGCTTCGGCTACCAGGGCGGTGCGAGCCGCACCGGCTGGTCGCGCGAGATCGCCGAGCTGAACATCGGCGCCGACCTGAAGGAGGCGCTGACCGTGCCAGGCGACTGGAGCATCGGCATGACCGGATTCGGCGAAATGCTGCCGCACCACGACAACACGATTCGCCTGGATCCGCAGCGCAAGGACAAATGGGGGCTGCCGGTGCTGGCGATGGACGTTGCCATGCGCGAGAACGAAAAGGCCATGCGCAAGGACATGGCCGCCGATGCCGCCGAGATGCTGGAGGCGGCCGGCGTCAAGGACGTGAAGATGCACGATGGCGACTACGCGCCGGGCAAGGGCATCCATGAGATGGGCACCGCACGCATGGGCCGGGATCGCAAGAACTCCGTGCTGAATCAGTACAACCAGGTGTGGGACGCACCGAACGTCTACGTGACCGATGGCGCCTGCATGACCTCCAGCGGCTGCGTGAATCCTTCGCTGACCTACATGGCGCTGACCGCACGTGCCGCCGATCATGCCGTGCGCGAACTGAAAGCGGGGAACCTGTGATGGAACGTCGCGAACTGCTGAAGATGATCTTTGCCGCCACCGGCGCGGCGATGGTCGGCCTGCCCGCGCTCGCCCCGGCACAGGCGTCGGCCGCGGGGACGAAGGTGCTGTTCTCCGCCGCCGAGATCGGCACGCTGGACGAGATCGCCGAGACCATCCTGCCGCGGACCAAGACGCCGGGGGCGAAGGACGCCGGTGCCGGCGCGTTCATGGCGAAATTCGTCACCGACTGCTACACCCCGCGGCAGCAGGCGACGTTCCGCGCCGGCCTGGCCGAGATCGACAAACGTGCCGGCGGCCGATTCGTGTCGCTCACCCCGCAGGCGCGCGCCGAACTGCTGCGCGCCCTGGATGCGGAGGCCAAGGCAAAGGCCGTCGACGTGACCGACACCGGCACCGCCGACACGGCGGACGCGATGCCGCATCCCTTCACCATGATCAAGCAGCTGACCATCTTCGGCTTCTTCACCTCCGAGGTCGGCGCGACCGAAGTGCTGCGCTACGTCGCGGTACCGGGCCGCTATGAAGACATCGCCTACGTTCCCGGCACGCCCGCCTGGGCCACTGGCTGATGGAGCGCCACGCTTCGCCCTTCCTCCTTTTCCTGGAAACACGATGACCAGATCCCTGCTGATGGCGGCCTGCCTGCTGGCCGTGGCGCCTGCGGTCGCGCAGGCCGACGGCGACCCCGCACGCGATCCTGCCAAGACCGAAGTGTGGAAGCCCGTGCCCGCGACCGTGGCCACGCCCCCGGGCGGCGCGCCCTCCGACGCGATCGTGCTGTTCGATGGCAAGGATCTGTCGGCCTGGGAGTCGGAGCAGGGCGGACGCGTGCCCTGGAGCGTCGCCGACGGCGCAATGACCGTGGTGCCGGGCAGCAAGGGCATCCGCACCAAGCAAGGCTTCTGCGACATCCAGTTGCATGTCGAGTGGCGTACGCCCACCGCGACGCGCGGATTCGACGGCCAGCAGCGCGGGAACAGCGGCATCTTCCTGCAGGAGCTGTATGAGTTGCAGGTGCTCGACAGCTACAACAACCCGACCTATGCCAATGGCCAGGCCGGTGCGATCTACAAGCAGGCCATTCCGCTGGTGAATGCCTCGCGTGCGCCGGGCCAGTGGCAGGTGTACGACATCATCTGGAAGGCGCCGCGTTTCTCGCAGGGCGGCGGGCTCACGTCACCCGCCCGCATCACCGTCCTGCACAACGGCGTGCTGGTGCAGAACGACACCGTGCTGGCGGGCAAGACCGAATACATCGGCGCGCCGTCGTACGCGCCGCATGGATGCGCGCCGATCTTCCTGCAGGAGCACGATTCCAAGGTCAGCTACCGCAACATCTGGGTGCGCGAGCTGTAGCGCCGGCGCCGTCGGCGCCGATCGCCTGGGGTGTGTCGGCGATCCCGGGTATGCCGTGCTCAACGCGGCATACCCGGGAATGGAGGGCGCGCCCTACTGCGCCAGAAAGCTGGCGAGGTCGTCGACCTCCTGTTGCGACAGCTGCGAAAACGGCGGCATCAGCCCGCCGCCGTTGCGGATCTTCTCCTTGATCTGCGCGGGCTGCAGGCGCTTGCCCACGTCGGTCAGCGCGGGGAAGGTGGGCGGGACGCCCGCGCGATTCGCGCCATGGCAGGCCGTGCAATGGTTCGCGTAGAGCTGCGCGCCGGCCGCCGGGTCGTCCTTGGACCAGGCCTTGGGCGCAAGCGTCGCCCCCAGCAGCACCACGGCCATCGTCGTGATCGTTTTCAAGCGGAACTCCTTTGCGTGCTAGCGCTGTGTGCTGGCGGGCAGATGTTCGCGCAGGTACTCCGCACTGGTCCGGACGACGCTGGCCGGGTCGCGCGGCTGGTCGTGCTCGATGATGTACCACTGCACGCCGCTCGCCGCCGCGGCAGGCAGGATCGCGTTCCAGTTCAGCACGCCCTTGCCGACCGCGGCGAAGCCGCCTTCGTCTTGGGCCTGGCCTTTCGGTGCGTTGTCCTTGGCGTGGACCGCGAACATGCGGCCCTTGAACTTGCCCAGCATCGTCGCCGGGTCGTAGCCCGCGCGCGCGACCCACGCCAGGTCCAGCTCGGTCTTGAGATCGGGGCCGGCCGCGGCGAACAGCAGTTCCAGGCCGGTCTTGCCATCGAAATCGACCAGCTCGAAATCGTGGTTGTGATAGGCCAGGCGCATGCCCTTGGCGCGTGCCCGCGTCGCGAGTTGGCCCAGTTCCTTGCCCAGTGCGGTCCAGCCTGCGGCATCGGTGGGCCGCTCCTTCTGGTCCAGGTAAGGCACCACCAGCGTCGTGTTGCCGATCGAGCGGTTGAAGGCCACCGCGCCGTCCAGGTCCTTGCGCAGGTCGGCCAGCTGCACGTGCGAGGAGATCGCCTTGATCGAATACTTGTCCAGCAACTGCTTGAGTTCCACCGCGCTCATGTTCTGCGTGCCGACCGTTTCCACCGCGCCCACGCCGGCGTCATGGACGATCTTCAACTGTTGGTCGAGCGTGCCGGCGTTGCGCAGCGAGTACATCTGCACTGCGATGGGGGCCTCCTGGCCGGCGGCGTCGCGTGCGAAGGCGGGCAGGGCCGCGAAGAGCAGCAGTGCGAGGGTTGCGGTTCTGCGTGTCGCTGTGTTCATCAAGAAGTCCTCCCGGGAGTCAGTCGATGGATGTCCAGCCGCGTGTCCTGGCCGATGCGATGACGCGATCGACGATCAGCGCCGAGCGCAGCCCGTCGTCGAAGGTGGGCAGGCCGTCCGGCCGCTCGCCGTCGATGGCGCGGTAGGTGTCGGCGACGAACGCCTCGAAGCAATCGCCGTAGCCCTGCGCGTGCCCGGCCGGCAGCGTCGCCAGCCGGCGCTGTTCGGCGCTGCCGGCACCCGGTCCGCGCACGAAGATTTCCTCGCGCTGGTCCGGCCGGCCGATCCACAGGCGTTCGGCGTCCTCCTGGTCGAACGCCACGCTGGCCTGGGCGCCATCGATCTCGAACCAGAGCCGATTGCGGCGCCCCGCCGAGACCTGGCTGACCGTCAACGAAGCCAGCGTGCCCGCGCCGGTTCGGAGCATCGCCATGGCCACGTCCTCGCTGGAGACCGCCTGCATCGCGCCGCCCGCCGCCGGCGTGGTGAAGCTCTGCCCGGTGTTGGTGCCGCGTTCGGCGATCACCGTCGCGAACGCCGCGCTGACCTCGGCGAAGCGCTCGCCGCTCACCCATTCCACCAGGTCGCACCAGTGCGAGCCGATGTCGGCGAATACGCGCGACGTGCCGCCCAGCGACGGGTCCACGCGCCAGTTGTTGCTGGCCGGATCCAGCAGCCAGTCCTGTAGATAGCTGCCGTGGATCAGGCGCAGCGGCCCCAGTTCGCCCTGGGCGATGCGGGCGCGCGCCTCGCGGACCACCGGGTGGTAGCGGTAGACGAAGGGCACCGTGGCGACCAGCCCGGTCGCGCGGGCCAGGGTCGCCAGCGCCCGCGCATCCTCCAGCGTGGTGGCCAGCGGCTTCTCGCAGATCACGTGCTTGCCGGCGTCCAGCGCCGCCTGCGCCATGGCGCGGTGCAGATGGTTGGGCGTGCAGACGTGCACGACCTGCACCTGCGGATCGGCGACCACCTCCTCGATGTCGCGATACGCATGCGGGACATCCCACGATTGCGCCACCTCGCGTGCGCGCTGCGGGGACGAGGCGGCGACGCCGCGGACCGAGGCGCCCGCCAGTAGTGCCGCGCGACGGTGCACGGCGCCGATCATGCCGGTGCCGACGATGGCGATTCCAAGCTTGGGCATCGGGGGGATCCTCAAGGCGCGGAGGGGGCGGCCGCGACGGCGGGCCGGTCGCGGAACAGCAGCAGGAAGGCGACCAGCACCACCAGTGCCACGCCGGCCGGGAACAGCCAGATCTGCCGCCAGTCCGGGCCCGCCGCGGTGGTGTAGTGCTCAACCACGGCGCCGGACAGGAAGGTGCCGATCAGCATGCCCACGCCGTACGTGGCCAGGGTGATGAAGCCCTGCGCGCTGCTGCGAGCGGCCGGGCCGGCGTGCGCATCGGTGTAGATCTGGCCGGTGACGAAGAAGAAGTCGTAGCAGATGCCATGCAGCACGATGCCGATCACCAGCAGGGAAAAGCCGCCGCCGGCATCGCCGAAGGCGAACATCGCGTAGCGCACCACCCACGCCGCCATGCCAACCGCCAGCATCGTCTTGACTCCCAGCCGCACGAATAGGAACGGCATGGCCAGCATCAGCAGGACTTCGGACACCTGGCCCAGCGACTGCAGGCCGGCCGCGCCGCGCACGCCCAGATCGTTGAGGTAGGGGTTGGTGAAGTTGTAGTAGAACGCCAGCGGGATGCAGATGGCGATGGACGCCAGGAAGAACACCAGATAGGAGCGCGACTTCAGCAGCCGCAGCGCGTCCAGCCCCAGGATCTGCCCCAGACCGGCATCGCGCTGGCGCGCCAGCGGCGGCGTGTGCGGCAGGGTGAAGGCATACAGGCCCAGGGCCAGCGAGGCCAGCGCCGCCATCCGGAAGGTCAGCTCGAGCCGATGCGCCTGTTCCCAGCCCAGCCAGCCGATCAGCACGCCGGCCACGATCCAGCCGACGCTGCCGGCCACGCGCACCGGCGGGAACTGCTTTTCCGGCGCTTGCATGTGCCGCATCGCCACGCTGTTGGCCAGCGCCAGCGTCGGCATGAACAGCAGCATGTAGCCCATCACGCAGGCAAAGAACACGCCGAAGCTCGTCGCCGTGGATGCCAGCCACATGAGTACCACACCGGCGAGATGCAGCACTCCCAGGATGCGCTGCGCCGCGAAGTAGCGATCGGCGATCAGGCCGACCAGGAACGGCGCGACGATGGCGCCGATGGACTGGCTGAGGAACGCCGTCGCCACCTGGCTCGCGCTGGCGTGCAGCGGCCCCTGCACCAGGTAGGTTCCCAGGGTCACGAACCAGGCGCCCCAGATGAAGAACTGCAGAAACATCATCGCGCCCAAGCGCGACATGGTGTGCGTCATGGCGTCCCCTCCCAGGGCGGTAATGACTCAGGTTCCCAGCATGCGGCGCAGCGATGCCGGATCGGCGCCGCTATCGGCGAAATCGTCGAAGGCGCGTTCGGTCACGCGGATGATGTGGTCGCGAATGAACGCGGCCCCTTCCCGCGCCCCGTCTTCCGGATGCTTCAGGCAGCACTCCCACTCCAGCACCGCCCAGCCGGGGAAATCGTATTGCGCGAACTTGGAGAAGATGGCCTTGAAGTCGACCTGGCCGTCCCCGAGCGAGCGGAACCGCCCCGGACGATCGATCCAGTCCTGGTAGCCGCCATAGACGCCGCTGCGCGCGCTGGCGCGATACTCCGCGTCCTTGACGTGGAAGATGCCGATGCGCGCGTGGTAGCGATCGATGAAACCCAGGTAGTCCATCTGCTGCAGCAGCAGGTGGCTGGGGTCGTACAGGATCTTGGCGCGGGGGTGCTGGTCGACCACGTCGAGGAAGCGCTCGAAGGTGGCGCCGTCGTGCAGGTCCTCGCCCGGGTGGATCTCGAAGCACAGGTCCACGCCGCAGGCGTCGAAGGCATCCAGGATCGGACGCCAGCGCCGGCCGAGCTCGGCGAAGGCTTCTTCCACCAGTCCGGGCGGGCGTTGCGGCCAGGGATAGAAGTAGGGCCAGGCCAGCGCGCCGGAAAACGTGGCATGCGCCGTCAGTCCCAGGCGCTGGCTGGCCTTGGCGGCCAACTGCAGCTGCTCCACCGCCCAGGCCTGGCGGGCGGCGGGGTTGCCGCGCTTGTCCGGCGGTGCGAAGCCGTCGAACAGGCCGTCGTAGGCGGGGTGGACGGCGACCAGCTGTCCCTGCAGGTGGGTGGACAGCTCGGTGATCTGCAGGCCATGCCCGGCCAGCATGCCGGCGAGGTCGTCGCAGTACGCCTGGCTGTGCGCGGCCTGGGCCAGATCGAACAGGTGGGGCGCGCTGGTCGGTATTTGTAGGCCAGAATAGCCCAGGCCCGCGGCCCATTCGGCCAGCGTGTCCAAGCGATTGAAGGGAGGTGTGTCGGCGATGAACTGTGCCAGGAACAGCGCTGGACCCTTGAGCGTCTTCAACGTGATTCGCCCTCATGCAATCGATTGAATCATCCTAGCATGGGCCTCCCGCAAGACCCGTTGTGCACTGCACAGCAGACACAAGAGCTCAGTTCATGGCGACAACCATCTACGACATCGCAAAGCACGTCGGCGTCACCGCGGGCACGGTGTCGCGGGCGCTTTCCCGGCCGGAAAAAGTCCTGCCCGCCACGCGCGCGCGCATCGAGCAGGCCGCCGCCGCGCTGGGCTATGTCCCCAACGCGGTGGCCAGGACGCTCAAGACCCAGCGCAGCGGCAAGCTCCTGGTCACCGTCCCGGACATCGCCAATCCCTTCTTCGCCCAGATCCTGCAGGGGGCGGAAGACGCCGCGCAGGCGGTCGGCTACGCCGTGCTGCTGGGCGATACCCAGCACCAGCCCGACCGCGAGGAGCGCTACGCGCAGATGCTCCCACGCAACGAGGCGGACGGCCTGATCGTGCTGGGGCACCGCTTGCCGCCGACGGCGCGTGAGATCGTCAAGCAGCAGGGCGACGCCGCGCCGGTGGTTAACGGCTGCGAGTTCGACCCGGCGCTGGGGATTCCCAGCGTCCACATCGACAACGCGGCCGCCGCGCGCGCCGTGATGGAACACCTGTATGGACTGGGGCACGTGCGGATCGCCGTGGTGGGCGGTCCGCCCGACAATCCCCTGCATCAGCAGCGACTGGAAGGAGTTCGCGCCTGCGCCAAGGCGCGCGGCCGCCTGCGCAACCTGACCGTCGTGCCGGGCGACTTCTCCGTGGAATCCGGCCATGCGGCGGCGATGGCGCTGTTGGGTCGTACACCCGCGCCGACCGCGATCTTCTGCTTCAGCGATCAAATGGCACTGGGTGCCCTGGCGGCCTGCCGGGACCTGGGAATCCGCGTGCCGGACGACCTGTCCATCGTCGGCTTCGATGATCTGGCCTCGTCCAGCTACCTCACGCCGCCATTGACGACCATCAGGCAGCCGATGCGGGAGATCGGTGTCCGCGCGGTCAACCTGCTGCTTGCCATCATCGAACGTGTGGACGTGCCGCTGCAGCAGACGCTGGACTTCAGCTTGATGGTGCGCGGGTCGACCGGCGCGCCGAGACAGTAGGTGACGCCAGGGCGGCGGCGATGTGCCTGATCGGTGCGCGCCGCCGTTTCCGCGGCAGATGACGGGCGTGCGGCCTCCGGGCAGCGCGCTTTTTCAGTTTCCAGCCCCGACGTCGCCGGAGGTTGGCGCCCAGCTTCCGGTGCGCCATCGGACAAACGCCTGGATTAGACTTCACATGTACGTCACGCCAACAGGAACAGGGGAACAGGGAATGAAGAGGGGACTGCACGCAGTCGCGTTGTTGTGTCTGCTGGGAGCGGGGAATGCATGGGCGCAGGTGGATCTGGCGCCGTATCTGGTCAAGGAGCAGGTCGAAACGCTGAAGTTGTCGCCGACCGGCGAGTACTACGCGGCGACGGTGCCGCTGGAGGATCGGACCGCGCTGGCGATCATGCGCCGTTCCGACAACAAGATCGTCGGCAGCTTCTCGATGGAGAAGAACACCCACGTCTCCGATTTCGTGTGGGTCAACGACACGCGCGTGCTGTTCAACATGGTTCAGAAGATCGGGCAGCGGGACCAGCCCTGGGGGACCGGAGAACTGTTCGCGATCAACGCCGACGGCGGGGCGGCGGAGCTGTTGGTGGGCCAGCGCGTGACCGGCAACGGGCCGGGGACGCTGATCCAGACCAAGAAGGTGGAGAAGGTTGCCGCGTATTTCGTTGGTTCGCTGCCCGGCGACGACCGCAACGTCATCATCCAGGCGCAGCCGTTCAGCACCAGCCAGGATCCTTATAGCCGCACCGAAATCATGGACGTCTATAGCGGCCGCCGGCGGTTGCTGACCGGTTCGCCCAAGGTGCGCGGCGCGGATTTCTACAGCGATGAGCAAGGTAAGGTGCGCTTCGCCTTGGGCGCGGATGCCGACAATGCCAAGAAGCTGTTCTATCGCGATGCGCAGGGCAGCGACTGGAAGCTGATCAATGACGAAAACGTCAGCCATCACGTGGAGACGCCGATCGGTTTTTCCGAAGACGGGCATGTCGCGTATCTGCAGGTACAGCAGGCGAAGGGGAGTGACGTCATCGAGTCGTGGAATACCGACAGCGGCGAGCGCAAGGTGGTGGCACGCGATGTGCTGGCCGATCCCTATCGGATCATGTATCGCCATGGCACCCATGTCCCGGTCGGGATCGAAGTGCTGGGCGACAAGCCGCGGAGCCTGTTTTTCGATGACGCCTCGCCCGAAGCCAAGACCCAGCGCTCGCTGGAAGCGGCCTTCCCGGGGCAGGCAGTCTATGTCACCTCCAGCACGCGCGACGGCCGGCTCAACCTGGTCAACGTGCAGTCCGGTCGCAATCCGGGCGAGTTCTACCTGTTCGACACCGTCGCCAAGAAGGCCGATTTCGTGTTCGCACGCCGTGCGGCACTGCAGCCGCCGAAGCTGGCCGAGGTGCGGCCGATCGCGTTGCAGGCGCGAGATGGCCTGCCACTGCATGGGTTCGTGACCCTGCCGGCGGCGGCCAAGTCCGGCAAGGTGCCGATGGTGGTGATGCCGCATGGCGGACCGTTCGGGATCTTCGACAACGGCATGTTCGATGAGGATGCGCAGATCCTGGCCAGCGCCGGTTACGCGGTGCTGCAGGTCAATTATCGGGGTTCCGGCAACTACGGGCGCGCTTTCCAGCAGGCCGGCGCCGGCCAATGGGGCGGCAAGATGCAGGACGACGTCACCGATGCCACGCGCTGGGCGATCGACCAGGGCATCGCCGACCCGCAGCGCATCTGCATGTACGGTGCCAGCTATGGCGCCTATGCGTCGTTGATGGGCGTGGCCAAGGAGCCGACGCTGTATCGCTGCGCGGCAGGCTATGTCGGCGTCTACGACCTGCCGATGATGTATGTCAGGGGCGATGCCCAGCTGCGCGATGCCAGCCAGAATTTCTTGCGCGAATGGATGGGGACGGGCGATGGATTGGCCGCGATTTCGCCGGTCAATCTGGCCGACAAGATCAAGGTGCCGGTGTTCCTGGCCGCTGGCGGCGAGGACGAGCGCGCGCCCATCCAGCACTCCAAAAAGATGGAAGCCGCCCTGAAGAAGGTGGGCGTACCGGTGGAGACGCTGTACGTCCCGACCGAGGGCCATGGCTTCTACACCGAAGCGCATCGTCGCGAGTTCTACACCCGCCTGCTGGCGTTCCTGAGCAAGTCGCTGGGCGGTGCGCAGGCGGCACCGGTGGCAGCGAAGCAGTAAGTGGCCGGCGCCTGACCAGGCGCGCCGAGGTTCCATGCGCCAAAGCTGTGCGGCATCAGTGCGGTCCGGTGCTTCCGGATCGCACTGATGCGGGGTGAATGCCCTAGCTCAGTGTGAGCAAGTGGCACTTGGAGGTCTTGCCGCCGTCATCGTCGTGGATGGCGCGGGGCTGAGTCTGCCCCTGCTCAGCGTGTGCCGCGGGCTGATCTGCGAGGTGAAAACTGGCGCAGCATCAAGTGCCGACCACCGCTTCGACACCGTCGTGCAGCCACATCCGGGTCTGCCGGGACGGCCGCTTCGAGACCTGCTGAGTGCGACTGTCAGGCAAACTGCCGAACGAAGCGCTCCAGCCAAAGGAACGAGATCAACGGTGCCGTCAGCGGACGCGCGCGCGTCGCCACCAACTCGTCCAGCAATTGCAGTGCGGCGTCTCGGTCGACCAAGCCCAAGTCGGCGAGGGCGCATTCGCTCAACTGCATGGCGATCGTCTTGGCGTGATGTGCGATCAACTCCGGGAGCACATGCGCGAACGTTTCCTTGCAATAATCTCGCGGAAATATGTCGCCTACGTTGGCCCGTAAATAGCGCCACATCGTTTCTCGCTCTTTACGGCACTCGAGGGGAAGGCCCCGACAGAAAGCCACCAGATGTGGATCGCTTAAGGGATTGACCGGCCAGAGGCCTCGCCGAAGCAGATGGGGAGCCTGGCACGCGTTCGACGCCAATACGGATGCAGACAACAGGCCGGTGGGAGCATCAAATCCACTGATCGAACGCGATGCAGTGAGCGCTCGGGGCGTCAACAACAGATTCGCGCGACGTTTGGCTTCTGCAGCCACCCCGCTGCCGGGGCCTGCGGCGGGATGTTCCTCGTTCCGGTACATTGGGAACAACTGGTCTCCGCCAATGCCGGTGAAAAGCCATTCGCTTTCCTGTGCTTGAGCGCAGTCCCATAAATGTTCGAACGCTTCGAGATAGAACTCGACAAGGGGATAGTCCGGTCGAGCCGCACTCGGTTGCAGATCGAGCGTTGGTGGAAATGAAACGATAGGGACGCTCGTGTCGCGAAGGCCGAGCTTTTCAACAAGCATGCGACGGCGTTGTGCCTGGTTTTGATTGTCTCCCTCGTCGAGCAAGATTCCAAAGCTCAGGATGTTGTCATGCGATCGCGTCAGAGCGCATGCAACGGTCGCCGAATCCATGCCCCCACTCAACTCCGTGGCCACCCGCTTCGACGCGGGACGAATCGAAATGGCACGATGCAACAACTGCTCGAATCGCCCTGCGCCGTAGTCGATCAGTGCTTCTTGGGAAGGTGATCCGATTTCAGCAGGCGAAGGATAGACGTAACGCGTCTTGCCCGGCTCGGCGTAAAGCGTGGCGCGTTCTGTCAGCATTACGACACCCGAACACAGCTGTCTGGCGGAGTAGTCCGCGTTAAGTGCGAGACGCCGACTGGCCATCTCCAGGTCGATGGTGGTGGGTCGGGAAAAAAAGTCGGCCAGATCGTAGGAGATTTCTACTGCGTCATCGGTGACCCGGCAATAGACCGGCGCCGATGCGAGAAGGCCCGCGCGCAATTTCAGTCGGGATCCGGCCTGGGCCACTTCGATCATGAGATAATCAAGCGGCCATAGCAGAGCCTCTTTGTATAGCCGGTTGAATTGATCGGCATCGACCAGCACGCCCGTATCGTCTTTTTTCCATTCGACGTCCGTGCAGCGCTCGCGTACCGTCGCGAACCACTGTCCCTGCGTGCGAACCACGACGGTTTCCAGCGCAGGGTGACGGTAGGGCGCGATCTGGCTGTTCCCGAGACACAGGATACTGTCCTGCCAAACCGGGGAATGTTCGAGGTCGGAAAAAGCGACGTTGGCCTTGATCATGGCGACGCGGCTGCCTGCGATCGGCGTCGGATGGTTATCGCGCTTTAGAACAGAAGAGCGCCGCCTGATGGCGGCGCTCTTTATCGCGATGCCTTTGGTGCAATCGCCGTCGTTTTAGCCGCCAGGTTGCGTGGAGTACCCGCGAGAATCCTCACCAAGATAAGGCTTCATCTCGCAGACGCCAGGCGCTGCGATATTTTGCATGGGTTCGTCGAGCTGGATAGCGAAAGGATTGGATGGAGAATCTTGTTTCTCAAGCTTGCCATCTTGGATTTTCATCACAAAGCTCCTTTTCTAGATGTCGTCATGCGGCGACGAGCAGAACCTAGCACCGCGCCTGTAGCAAGACAAGATCTTTAAGATTTCAATAGTTTCATATGAAAATATTGTATTGAGAGGTTCAAATGCCGATCTGCGTTGCCCATGCACCACTAATGCGCATTGAGGCGACGCTTGGGGGGGGGGGGGCTGTGTGCCGGTGGGGAGGATGCCCCGGCGGGGGCCATGGATTCCATGCCGAAGCGCATCGCTGGGCGTTCTACACTCGCGCGCTGGAACTGCTGAGTGCTCGCTGTGCAGCACGTAGGCGGTGCCGGCATCGGCCAAACCGTGAGCGCTTGCACCTGACCATGTGCGCTCCAGGCGGCCGCATCGCTGTTGCGCTGGCTCTGGTTGGATCTGTGGCGCAGCACAACTAGCAGGACTTATCGCCGAGGTCGTCCTTGACCATGCGAAATGCGCTGTGTCGATGTGAAACGGTTGCGTCTCCGATCGGGCGACGCAGTTCCTCAACGCACCCCATGCATCATCCGCCGCAGCAGCGGCGCGGCGAGGAAGGCCAGTACCGCGCAGCCCACGCCGATCCACAGCAGCAGCCAGAACAGATGCGCGTACTTGGCCGCGGCGTCGGCGACGTTGAGGGTCTGGCCATCCGGCACCTCGATCGCGGCCAGCTTGCCGAACAGCGCCGCCAGCGCCTCGGAGAACGCCGTGGCCAGGAACCAGGTGCCCATCATCAGGCTGACCACGCGCGGCACCGCGAGTTGGGTCACCGCCGACAGGCCGACCGGCGACAGGCACATTTCGCCGGCCTCCAGCACGAAGTAGGCCAGCACCAACCACCACACGCTCGCCATCTGGCCGGTCGCGCCGACCTGTTGCGCGGCCAGTGCCAGTGGCACGAAGGATAGGCCGGCCAGCAACAGCCCCATCGCCGACTTGGCCGGCTTGGACGGCTCGCGTCCGCGCCGCGCCAACCACGCCCACAGAGCGGCGAACAGCGGCGCCAGCAACACCAGGAACAGCGCGCCCAGATAGGTCAGGGAGCCGGCGGTCTGCGGCAGCACCAGGCAGTCGCGGATCAGGAACAGCAGCATCAACGCGCTGACCGCGACGAACAGCCGCCGCGGCGCCGACGAGCCGGGGCGGCGGTCGGACAGCGAGGCCGCCAGCACGAAGCCCAGCGGCGCCAGCAGCAGCGAAGCGATCGACCAGGGCAGGGGGGTGCCGTCGCGGATCACCAGCGACGGCACGATGTCCTTGGTCATCAGCCGGTCGGTGAAGGTGACCCACGAGCCGTAGGTCTGCTCGTACAGGGTGAAATACACCAGCGCCATCGCGATCAGCACCATCAGCGCGATCATCTGCTGGCGCTGCACCGGCGTGCACTGGGTGCCGGTGAACCAGGCGAACCACAGCAGTACCGCGCCGAGCACCAGCAGCATCAGCAGCAGGGCCAGGGAAATTTCCCCACCCAGGCTGAAGGCGCCGTTGGCCGCGGCCCACATCAGCGCGGCCACCGGCAGCACGCCCAGCACGGCGCACAGGTAGATCGCCCATTCGCGCGGCACGCCGAGCACGCGCTCGCGCAGCAGCGCCGGCTGCGCCGGTTCGGCGTGGCCGTGCAGGTATTTCTGGCCCCACAGGAACATGCCCAGGCCGAGCAGCATGCCGATGCCTGCCGCGCCGAAGCCGTAGCGCCAGCCGTAGGCCTCGCCCAGGAAGCCGCAGACCAGCGAGGCGAACAGCGCGCCGAGGTTGATGCCAGCGTAGAACAGCGAGAAGCCGGCGTCGCGGCGCGGGTCGTCGGCCGGATACAGCTTGCCGACGATGGTGGAGATGTTGGGCTTGAGGAAGCCCACGCCCATGATGATCAGCGCCAGCGACAGATAGGTCACGCTCAGCGATGCGGTGTCGCGGACCACCTCGCCGTTGATGCGGGCGGCGGCGTGGCCCTCGAAGGCCATGCCGATGTGGCCGAGCACCAGCAGCAGGCCGCCGAACACCACCGCCTTGCGCATGCCCAGCCAGCGGTCGGCGAGCAGCCCGCCAAGCACCGGCACGCAGTACACCAGGCCGCCGTAGGCGCCGAGCAGGTCGAGCCCGGCGTCGTCGCCGAACAGGTGGTACTTGGTGAGGTACAGCAGCAGCAGCGCCTTCATGCCGTAGAAGGAGAAGCGCTCCCACATCTCGGTGAAGAAACAGACGTAGACGCCCTTGGGATGGCCGAGGAAATCGTCGCGCGCGTCGCGCAGCGGCAGGGAGGACACGGACACGGCGATTCTCGGCGCAGGAAGGCAGCGGCGGAGTATAGGCGCGCGGACGCCCGCTCGAATGGCGGCGCGCGGCATGGGTGGTTCGGCGGCGGTCGTACCCTCACCCCAACCCCTCTCCCGGTCGGAGAGGGGCTAACGCCGTTCCTTCTCCCGTCGGGACCACGGCCCCATTCTCGGGGGGAAGGTGCCCCGCAGGGGCGGATGAGGATCGGGCAGCGCCTGGGTGGCTGGGGTGTGCTGCGTGACGCCGCACCCTCACCCCAACCCCTCTCCCGGTGGGAGAGGGGCTAGCGCCATTCCTTCTCCCCTCGGGACCACGGCCCCCTTCTCGGGGGGAAGGTGCCCCGCAGGGGCGGATGAGGGTTGGGCAGCGCCTGCATGGCTGGGGTGTGCTGCGCGCCGCCGTACCCTCACCCCAACCCCTCTCCCGGTGGGAGAGGGGCTACCAGCTGCCTCAGCCTCTGCAAATCCCCAATCCCGAATCCCCAATCCCCGCCCCCAGGCATGTGCCACAAGCTGGGCACCGCGATGCTGGACTTGCCCGGCCCCAGACGCTAGCGTGCAAAGCGTTTTTGTCGTTTCAGGGGTAACCATGAACAACGCTGCCGCGCCGCGCCAGCTCACGTTCCGTGCCGTGGTGCTGGCGATCGTGCTGGCCGTGGTGCTGTCCGCCGCCAATGCCTACCTCGGTCTGTTCGCCGGCCTGACCATCGCCACCGCGATTCCGGCGGCGGTGGTGTCGATGGGGGTGCTGCGCCTGCTCGGCGGCGGTTCCATCCTCGAGAACAACATCGTGCAGACCGGCGCCTCGGCCGGTTCCTCGATCGCGGCCGGGGTGATCTTCACCATCCCGGCGCTGGTGATCATGGGCTACTGGCCGGACTTCAAGTACTGGTGGGTGCTCGGCATCGCCGGCATGGGCGGCCTGCTCGGGGTACTGTTCTCGGTGCCGCTGCGGCGCTCGATGATCGTCGAGGATCCGCTGCCGTTCCCGGAGGGCAAGGCCGCCGCGGAAGTGCTCAAGGCCGGTGAGAATCCCGGGCCGGGGCTGAAGATCCTGGGCCTGTCGGCAGCGATCGGCGGGCTGGTCAAGCTCGGCGCTGCCAGCGGCCTGAAGGTGATTCCGGATACCTGGGCGCAGGCCGCATACATCGGCAGCAGCAAGATGGTCGGCTACGTCGGCACCAATCTGTCGCCGGCGTTGCTGGGCGTGGGCTACATCGTCGGGCTCAACGTCGGCATCGTGGTGCTGTCCGGCTCGATCCTGTCCTGGCATCTGGCCATCCCGCTGTACCAGCAGTTCTTCATGGGCTCCGACCCGGCGCTGGCGCAGAGCCTGGTCAATGCGCCGGCGGCCGAAGCGGCGTTCGGCATCTGGGCGGCCAAGGTGCGCTATCTGGGCGTGGGCGCGATGCTGATCGGCGGCGTGTGGACGCTGTTCTCGCTGCGCAAGTCGCTGCTGTCGGGCGTCAAGAGCGGCTTCGCCGCGGCGCGCAAGAGCACCGGCGGCGCCGCGGTGGCCGAGACCGATCGCGACCTGCCGATGAAGTGGATGCTGGTCGCGCTGCTGCTGTGCACGCTGCCGCTGCTGGGCCTGTACCAGGCCATCGTCGGCCAGTGGCACGTCAGCGTGCCGATGACCCTCATCATGATCGTCGCCGGTTTCCTGTTCGTCTCGGTGTCCGGCTACCTGGCCGGCCTGATCGGCTCGTCGAACAACCCGGTCTCCGGCATCACCATCTCCACCATCCTGTTCGCCTCGGCGGTGCTGGTGCTGCTGCTCGGGCGCGATTCGCCGATCGGCGCGGTCGCCGCGATCATGATCGGCGCGGTGGTGTGCTGCGCCGCCGCGGTGGGCGGCGACAACCTGCAGGATCTGAAGGCCGGCTACCTGGTCGGCGCCACGCCGTGGAAGCAGCAGCTGATGCTCGCGATCGGCGCGTTCTCTTGCGCGTTGATCATGGCGCCGGTGCTGAATCTGCTGGCCCAGGCCTATGGCATCGGCGCAGCCACGCCGCAGCATCCCAATGCGCTGGCGGCGCCGCAAGCCACGCTGATGGCGTCGGTGGCCAAGGGCCTGTTCGGCGGCGAGTTGCCGTGGACCATGATCGGCATCGGTGCTGGCGTCGGTGCGGCGATCATCGCGCTGGACGAGTGGCTGAAGAAGACCGGCAAGCGCTTCCGCGTGCCGGTGCTGGCCGCGGCGATCGGCATTTACCTGCCGCTGGAGCTGATGGTGCCGATCTTCCTCGGCGGCCTGCTGACCCACCTGGTCGAGCGCTTCCACAAGATCCGCGCTGATGACGAGGAGGGCCGCGATCGCGTGCACCGCCCGGGCACGCTGTTCGCCGCGGGCCTGATCACCGGTGAGGCGTTGATGGGCATTGCGATCGCGGTGCCGATCGTGGCCTCGGGCCGCGCCGACGTGCTGGCGCTGCCGGAAGCATTCCACCTCAACCAGTGGTACGGCCTGGCGCTGCTGGCCTTCGTCGGCTGGCTGCTGTACCGCACCGGCCGCAAGGGCGAAGCCGCGGCCGCGCCGCGCACGTAACCGGCGCAATCGCCTCCTGCAACGCAACATCCGAAGCCCGGCCCCGCGCCGGGCTTCGCTTTTTCCGACCGGGCCCGCGCGCCGCACTTGCCGATCACATCAGCTTCTCGCTGGCTGCTCCGCGCCGCGTGGGTCGCAAAGACCGAATCTTGCCCCGGCCGCGTGCGCCTCCCGCGGTCCGCCTCACCACCAAGGCCAGCTTCGGCACCGGCCTGCTGCACTTCGCCGTATCAGTGCTTCGCGGTCACTCCCGATCCACCACGCTCATCTGGCCGCGGTATGGCCACGGTCCGCTTGCTATCCGAAACCGGGTCAGTGCGGGTCTTCGTAATCACAGCCGGGCCAGCGCCCCGCGCTTCCCAATCCCCAATCCCGATTCCCCATTCCCAGCTCTTCCATGACTTCAGTCCTTTGCGCCACGCCCACCGCGGCCCCTACCATCGACGTTTTGCCGTGTTCCGGAGACGCCCGATGACCCTGCGCTACGCCTTGCTGCCCCTGGCCCTGCTGACCGCGCTGCCCGCGCTGGCCGCCACCCGCGGTTTCGAAGTTCGCGACATGGTCGCGCTGGACCGGGTGTCCTCGCCGCTGCTGACGCCCGATGGCGGCACGGTGATCTTCGCCAAGCGGCAGATGGACAAGGCGCTGGAGAAGTCCAGCACCAGCCTGTGGCTGCGCGACCTGCGCACCCGCGATGCGGCGCCGCCGAAGCGGCTGACCCCGGAAGGCTGGAACGTCAACTCGCCGGAACTGTCGGCCGACGGCAAGACCGTGTACTTCCTCAGCGCCAAGTCCGGCCGCCAGCAGCTGTACGCGCTGCCGCTGGCCGGCGGCGCGCCGCGCCAGCTCACCGATTTCGCGCTGGACGTGGACAGCTACCGCATCGCCCCGCAGGGCGACCGCGTGGCCTTCAGCGCCGGCGTGTTCCAGGACTGCGGCTCGGACCTGGCCTGCACGCAGAAGCGCCTGGACGCCAAGAAGCAGGCCAAGGCCACCGGCGTGGTGTTCGACCAGTTGTTCGTGCGCCACTGGGATACGTGGAACGATGGCCGCCGCAACAGCCTGTTCGTCGCGCCGCTGCCGGCCGGCGCCAAGGCCAAGCCGGTCGCCGGCGCCTCGGCGGTCAGCGTGACCCTGGCCGGCGACATCCCCTCCAAGCCGTTCGGCGGCAGCGAGGACTACACCTGGGCGCCGGACGGGCAGTCGCTGGTCGCCAGCGTGCGCGTGGCCGGCCGCGAGGAACCGTGGTCGACCAACTTCGACCTGTACCGGCTGGACGCCGCCGGCAAGGCTGCGCCGGTCAACCTGACCGCGTCCAACCCGGCCTGGGACGCCGGCCCGGTGTTCTCCGCCGACGGCAAGACCCTGTTCTACCGTGCGATGAAGCGCCCCGGCTTCGAGGCCGACCGCTTCGGCCTGATGGCCATGGACGTGGGCAGCGGCAAGACCCGCGAGATCGCTCCGCAGTGGGACCGTTCCGCCGGCGAGATCGTGCTGTCGGCCGACGGCAAGACCGTCTACACCACCGCCGACGACATGGGCCAGCACCCGCTGTTCGCGGTCGACGTGGCCGATGGCAAGGTCCGCACCGTGGCCGCCGACGGCAGCGTCGGCTCACCGGTCCTGGCCGGCACCACCCTGGCCTTCACCCGCAACAGCCTCAAGAGCGGCGACCAGATCGTGGTCGCCGACGCCGATGGCCAGCAGCCGCGCGCCATCACCCCCAGCGCCGGCGAACTGCTGCCGGACGTGAAGTTCGGCGACTACGAGCAGTTCTCGTTCAAGGGCTGGAACAACGACACCGTGCACGGCTATGTGGTCAAGCCGTACAACTACCAGGAAGGCAAGACCTATCCGGTGGCGTTCCTGATCCACGGCGGCCCGCAGGGCAGCTTCGGCAACGGCTGGAGCTATCGCTGGAACCCGCAGACCTATGCGGGGCAGGGCTACGCGGTGGTGATGATCGACTTCCACGGTTCCACCGGCTACGGCCAGGCCTTCACCGATGCGATCAGCCAGCACTGGGGCGACCGCCCGCTGGAAGACCTGCAGAAGGGCTGGGACGCGGCGCAGAAGCAGTACGGCTTCCTCAATGGCGACAAGGCCTGCGCGCTCGGCGCCAGCTACGGCGGCTACATGGTCTACTGGATGGCCGGCAACTGGAACAAGCCGTGGAAGTGCCTGGTCGACCACGACGGCGTGTTCGACAACCGCATGATGGGCTACGCCACCGAGGAGCTGTGGTTCAGCGAGTGGGAGAACGGCGGTACGCCGTGGCAGAACCCGGCCGGCTACGAAAAGTTCAACCCGATCCTGCACGTGGACAAGTGGAAGGTGCCGATGCTGGTGATCCATGGCCAGCAGGATTTCCGCATCCCGATGGAGCAGGGCCTGGCCGCGTTCGGCGCGCTGCAGCGCAAGGGCATCGAGTCCAAGTTCCTGTACTTCCCGGACGAGAACCATTGGGTGCTGAAGCCGCAGAACAGCATCCTCTGGCACGACACGGTCAACGGCTGGCTGAAGCAGCATATCGGGCAGTGAGGGGACCTGGGGCCTGGGTTTCCCGGGCCCCTTCTGGGAATACGGCCCAGGTCCCGGGATTCGGGATTCGGGATTCGGGATTTTCCCGCGATCCCGGTAATCCGATGGCCCTTGTGGGAGGGGCTTCAGCCCCGACGCCTTACCGCTAAAGCGTCGGGGCTGAAGCCTCTCCCACAAAAACAACAGGGCGCTTGCAGCGCATCGCTCCTGCGAATTCACCCGCGGCCTGTTGCTCTCTTTCGATCTTTGTTGACACCTCCAAACCTCCAATCGCGGCGCACGAATCCCGAATCCCCACTCCCGAATCCCCGCCCTAAAGCCCGATGCCCTCGACGCCCCTGATCACCAACGACATCGTCATCTTCGGCCTGATCGCCGCCACCCTGGGCGCGGTGTTCTGGACCGCGGCGCGGCCGTCGGGAGTCTGGAAGCGCTTCTACGGCTTCGTGCCGGCGCTGCTGTTGTGCTACCTGATTCCCGGCATCTACAACACCGTCGGGCTGATCGACGGCCAGCACAATTCGCTCTACAACCCGGTCGCGCGCGACGTGCTGCTGCCGGCGGCGCTGGTGCTGCTCACCCTCACCATCGATCTCAAGGGCATCCTGCGGCTGGGGCCGAAGCTGGTGGCGATGTACCTGGGCGCGTCCTTCAGCATCATGCTCGGCGCGGTGGTCGCGTTCCAGGTGATGAAGTGGCTGCATCCGGTGACCGTGGCCGGCGACACCTGGGCCGGCATGGCCGCGTTGGCCGGCAGTTGGATCGGCGGCGGCGCCAACATGCTGGCGATGCGCGAAGTGTTCCAGGTCGATGCCACCACCTTCGGCCAGTTCGCGGTGGTCGACGTCGGCGTCGGCTACGTGTGGATGGCGCTGCTGATCTTCTTTGCGCAACGTGCGCCGGCGATCGATGCGCGCACTGGCGCCGACACCCGCGGCATCGACGACCTCAAGCAGCGCATCGCCCACTTCCAGGCTCAGCACGAACGCGTGGCCAGCCTCACCGACCTGATGCTGATCGTCGGCGTGGCCTTCGGCGCGGTCGGCCTGGCGCATGCGATCGCCACTCCCACGGCGGCGTGGTTCGACGCGAACGTGAGTTGGGCCAAGCAGTTCAGCCTCGGCTCGCCGTTCGTGTGGGTGGTGGTGCTGGCGACCACCTTCGGCCTGCTGCTCAGCTTTACCCGCGCGCGCACCCTCGAGGGCGCCGGCGCCTCGCGCATCGGCACGCTGCTGCTGTATTTCCTGATCGCCTGCATCGGCATGCAGATGGATCTGCTGGCGCTGTTCGACCGGCCCTGGATCTTCGCGCTCGGCCTGATCTGGCTCATCGTGCACGTTCTGCTGCTGCTGGCGCTGGGCAAGCTGCTGCGGGTGCCGTTCTTCTACTTCGCGATCGGCTCGCAGAGCAACGTCGGCGGCCCGGCCTCGGCGCCGGTGGTGGCGGCCGCGTTCCATCCGGCGCTGGCCCCGGTCGGCGTGCTGCTGGGCACGATGGGCTACGCCACCGGCACGTACCTGGCCTATCTGGTTGGGATCACCCTGCGCGCGATGGCCGGCGCTGGCTGAGCCGCGGCGGCGTGACCGCCGCAGCCTGTTCGCGTGCGGCAGTGCGATGTGGGAGCCGGCGCTGGGACTGCCGCCGTACATCGCGGGCGTGGATCTGGGGCGCTGCGTCCGGCGGTGTGCCTGCGAAACTGCTGGTCTGGGTGGTGGACGCCACGGCAGGCGTCGGCGTGGACGCCTGCCGTGATGCAGTCGCAGGCGGCGACTACTGCATCGCCACGCTGCGCTGCCGTTCTTCCTGCTGCTGCGGCGGCGCCTGCAGGTTCTGTTGCTGCAACTGGCCGACGTTGGCCTGCGACGGCTCGTGGGCCGCAGCCGCGGTCTGGACCTGGCTGCGCAGGTGCGCCGGGTTCTCCGGTTGCCCCTGGACCGCGAACAGTCGGTCGCCATCGCGGCTGGGCAGCACTTGGTCGATGCGCTGCAGGCCGTCCTGGCCGGCGCGCGCGGCGACGCTGGCGGCGGTGTTGAGGAAGGCTGCGTCGTCGTGCAGGCCGAGCCGGTCGCGCTGGCCGTCCAACTGCACCACCGCGTCGTTGAACAGGCGGCTGCCGGTCGACAGCGAACCGGATTGCCCCTGGCTCTGGACCTGACCCTGGCTCTGGTTCTGCGCCAGGTCCTCGGCCTTCATCACCGAATCGATGCCGTGCAGGTCCAGGCGATGCTTGAGCATCATCCCGGGGATCAGGCGCTGGCCGAACGACAGCGGGTCCGGTTCCGGCAGCTGGATTTGGTGGCCGGCGGCGTCGGGCATCAGGCCGCGGGTCAGCAGGTTGTCTTCCTGCAGGTAGGTCAGCAGTTCGTTCTTGACGTGATAGCCGCGGATCAGCCCGTCGGCGGCATAGGCCTTGGCCGCGTCGGCATCCAGCCCTTCGCGCTCGAGCGTCTTGTTGTTGACCCCGGCGGCGTTGAAGGTCACCGCCGGCACGTCGTTGACCATCGACGAGGCCGCGGCCAGGCCGCCGCCCAGCGAGTGCCCGGAGATCAGCAGGTTGTCGCCGAAGGCCTGCTTGGCCTGGCTGCCGAGCTGGATCGCCGAGGCGTACTGCGCGTCGGAAAAGCCCAGGCCCTGGCCAAGGTTGTGTTTCCAGTCCTTCAGTTCGTCGGTGCCGCAGAAGCCCAGCACCACGTTGCCCTGCGGGTTGCGGTAGAACGCGGCATCGAAGCCGCTCTTGGCGTCGTGCTGCAGGCTGGGATCGATGCCGGCGCGCTGCAGCGCGGCGTCGTCCATGCGCGACCAGCCATCGGGCAGCGCGGCGAAGGTCTCGGCGCCGCCGGCGCGGCGTTCGGCCGCGGTGTGGTAGAGGTCCTGCAACAGTGGCGGCAGTTGCCGGTCCACGGCCTGTGGCTGCTGGCCGCGGACGGCGTCGGAGAAGGAGGTGGACGGATCGGACGGGGAAAGCTCGTTCTGGTTCATGCGCGGCTCCGTGCGAATGTGGCGACCGACCGCGTCAGCGGCTCGCTTCCAACGGGATTGCGTGGGCGCTCAGCCAGGCGCGCACGTCGTTGCGGACCTGCTGCGCGTTGGCGTTGAGCAGCCGCTCGGGCGTGTTGAAGAAGTACGCCTGGAAGGTCTTGCCCTGGGCGTTGCGCAGGCTCGGATCGACCCCGGCCTGCAGCAGCTTGGGCACCCACGGGTTGCCGGCGCTGCTCTGCGCGGCCAGGTGCAGCAACGAGTTGCCTGTGGCGTCGACCCGCTTCGGGTCGGCGCCGGCCTTGAGCAGAAGTTCGATCTGCGCGTCGCGCTTGCTCTGCACGGCGCGGAACAGCGGCGTCCAGTTCGCACGCGCGCTCACCGGGTCGACCGGGGCGCCGTGCTGCAGCAGGATCTCCAGGTATTGCGGATCCTTGGCCATGGCGGCCATGTGCACTACGGTTTCCTGATCCATGCCCGGCAGCGACGGGTCGGCACCGGCGTCGAGCAGCGCCGCCAGCGCGCGCGGCTGTTCGTTCCAGATGGCCCATTCGAGCAGGGTGACGTTCTGGTCGCCGTGCGCGGACAGGTCCGTGCTGGGCGCCAGGGCGGCGATGCGGGCGACGTCGCCGCGCGCGATGGCGGCGGCGATGTCGGCGAGTGCGGGGTCGCGGAACGCGACCGAATGATCCTGCAGCGAGGCTGACATGGCGGAATGCTCCTTGGCGCCGGACTGTGCGGCGCAACTGACCGAGAAGAACAGCGAGGTCGCGAGTGCGATCAGGGCGGGGACGGGCGTACGCATGCAAGGCTCCTTTCCTGTTCGCGGTCCTGGGATGACGGCGCACGTCCTGGCGCCGTTGCCGATGCTAGCAGCGGATCGCAGTGGTGTTGTGCCAGTTTTGTGACGCGGTCTGCGAATCTCTGGTGGCGTCCCGCCAGGCGGTCCATCGTTTAACCGGAAACAAACGCTTGGCGGCCGGGGATATCGCCGAGATGCAATTGCTGCCGCGAGCGGGCAGGGCGGACAGGCAGCGCCGCAGGCGCATGCAGCGCGTGCGCATGGGATCGGCCGCGCTGCCGCGACTGCAGGCGCCGCACAGGCGAGGGACATGTGCGCAGCGGCATAATGGACGTTTTCCCAAAGGAGCGCGCGATGACGGCGACCCCCTTCGACCTGTTGATCAGCGATTGCGACGGCGTGCTCGTCGACAGCGAAGTGCTGGCCGACCGGGTGATGCTCGACGCGCTGGGCGCCTATGTGCCGCGGGCCGAACTGGAACGCTTTCTCGCGGGCAGCTTCGGCCTCACCGCACAGGAAATCGTGCAGCGCGTGCAACGGCAGTACGCGCTGGCGCTGCCGCCGGGTCTGTGCGAGGAGATCCGCACACGCTCGGAGGCGCTGATTGCCGCCGAGGTGCAGCCGATCGACGGCGTGCGCGAGGCCTTGCTGGCGTTGCCGCTGCCGCTGGCGGTCGCCTCCAACAGCATGCGCGAGAGCGTGGTCGCCTCGGTGGCGCGCGCCGGCCTGCATGAGCGTGTCGGCGAACGCATCTTCAGCGCCGACATGGTGGCGCGGCCCAAGCCCGCGCCGGACGTGTATCTGCTGGCGGCGCGCACGCTGGAGGTGGCGCCGGAACGCTGCCTGGTGATCGAGGACAGCGCCACCGGTGCCAGCGCCGCGCTGGCCGCGGGCATGACCGTGATCGGCTTTACCGGCGCCGCGCACATTCCCGCCGGGCACGCCGCGACCCTGCGCCAGCTCGGCGTGGCCGCGGTGATGGAACACATGCGCGAACTGCCGCAGACCTATGCGGAACTGGTGCGCGCCGCGGCGGCATGAAGAGCTGGGATTGGGGAATCGGGATTCGGGAATGGGAGCGGCGCCGCGAGTGCATGGCATCCGCGTGCTTCTCCGTAAAAGCGGCTTTAGCCGCGATGCCTTGTCGGTAATGCGTCGCGGCTGAAGCCGTTCCTACAACAGCCAAGCGGCGATGCTCATTGCAAGCATCGCCGCACTTTCATCACGATCACCGCCGCGTTCGCCGAATGCCTTCAGGCGCCCACCACCAATCCCCAATCCCGACTCCCCAATCCCCGCCTTTCAACAACAGCGAAACCCGCTCTTGCCGCCGTACCGCGCCTCCTGGCGCTCGCGGAAGAAGGTCTTGTAGTCCATCGGCTCGCGGTCCGGATGCTTTTCCAGCATGTGCCGCACGTAGTTGTCGTAGTCGGGAATGCCGCAGCACAGCCGCGCGGTCTGCACCAGGCGCCGCCATAGCCGGCGGTGCGCCTGGTACTGCCCGACCGGAACCAGGGCGCCGGCCATTACAGGTCCGCCATCTGGTGCGGCTGCAGGGCCACGTACGCGGTCTCGCGGTCGCTGCGCTGCGGGTTGCGGCGCGCGGCAAGAATGGTCTTCACCGCATAGATCAGCACCGCGAACACCACGCACAGGAACAGCACGGTCAGCCCGGTGTTGACGTAGGCATTGGTGACGATCTGCTGCATCTGCGCCACCGACTTGGCCGGTGCGGTGATGGTGCCGCTGGCGATGGCGTCCTGGAACTTGTGCGCCTGCGCCATGAAACCCTGCGACGGGTTGCGGTCGAAGATCTTGATCAGGCCGGCGTAGGTGGTGCAGATCAGCAGCCATACCGCCGGCACTGCGGTCACCCAGGCGTAGCGGTCGCGCTTCATCTTGAACAGCACCACCGTGCCCAGCATCAGCGCGATGCCGGCCAGCATCTGGTTGGAGATGCCGAACAGCGGCCACAGCGTCTGGATGCCGCCGAACGGATCGACCACGCCGGTGTACAGCAGGTAGCCCCACAGCGCCACGCAGCCGGCGGTGCCGATGATGTTGGCGGTCCACGACTCGGTCTTCTTCAACGCCGGGATGAAGTTGCCGAGCAGGTCCTGCAGCATGAAGCGGCCGGCGCGGGTTCCGGCGTCCACCGCGGTGAGGATGAACAGCGCCTCGAACAGGATCGCGAAGTGGTACCAGAAGGCCATCATCGCATCGCTGCTGTTGGGAATGGCCTGGTGCAGGATCTGCGCGATGCCCACCGCCAGCGTCGGCGCGCCGCCGGCGCGATGCAGGATGGTGGGTTCGCCGATCGCCGCCGCGGTGGCGGTCAGTTGCTCCGGGGTGATGGCGAAGCCCCAAGTGGTGCTGATGTGGTGCGCGGCGGCGGCGACGTCGGCGCCGATCACCGCCGCCGGGCTGTTCATCGCGAAGTACACGCCCGGGTCGATGATCGAGGCCGCCACCAGCGCCATCACTGCCACGAACGATTCCATCAGCATGCCGCCGTAGCCGATGTAGCGCATGTGCGACTCGTTGGCGAGCAGCTTGGGCGTGGTGCCCGAGGAGATCAGCGCGTGGAAGCCGGAGACCGCGCCGCAGGCGATGGTGATGAACAGGAACGGGAACAGGCCGCCCTTCCACACCGGGCCGTCGCCGCTGGCGGCGAACTGCGTGAGCGCCGGCATCTTCAGCTCCGGCATCACCACCAGGATGCCGATCGCCAGGGCGATGATGGTGCCGATCTTGAGGAAGGTGGACAGGTAGTCGCGCGGTGCCAGCAGCAGCCACACCGGCAGCACCGAGGCGACGAAGCCGTAGCCGATCAGCATCCAAGTGATCTGCGTTCCGGTGAAGGTGAAGGCCGGGCCCCAGGTGGGATCGGCGGCGACCTTGCCGCCGAACCAGATCGCCGCCAGCAGCAGGATCAGCCCGACCACCGAGATCTCGCCGATCTTGCCGGGGCGGATGTAGCGCATGTACACGCCCATCAGGATCGCGATGGGCATGGTCGCGATCACCGTGAACATGCCCCAGGGGCTTTCCGCCAGCGCCTTGACCACCACCATCGCCAGCACCGCCAGGATGATGATCATGATCAGGAAGGCGCCGAACAGGGCGATGGTGCCGGGCACCTGACCCATTTCCTCGCGTACCAGGTCGCCGAGCGAGCGGCCGTTGCGGCGGCTGGAGAGGAACAGCACCATGAAGTCCTGCACCGCGCCGGCCACCACCACGCCGACCACCAGCCACAGCAGGCCGGGCAGGTAGCCCATCTGCGCGGCCAGCACCGGCCCGACCAGCGGTCCGGCGCCGGCGATGGCGGCGAAGTGGTGGCCGAACAGCACGTGCTTGTTGGTCGGCACGTAGTCCAGGCCGTCGTTGTTGAGCACCGCCGGCGTGGCCCGGGTGGGATCGAGCTGCATCACCTTGTCGGCGATGAACAGGCTGTAGAAGCGGTAGGCGATCAGGTAGATCGACACCGCGGCCACCACGATCCACAGCGCATTGATGTGTTCGCCGCGGCGCAGCGCGATGGTGCCGAGGCAGAACGCCGCCAGGATGGCGAGTGCGGCCCAGGCCAGCTTGGAAAACCCTTTCATGCAGAACGCTCCCCCGGAGATTGCCGCAAGGGTCGCCCCGATGGCCTGGGGGGTCAATGGCGGGGAGGGCCGAGGGGCTAGTACTTTGGTCGTAGACAGTCCTTGTGACGAACGGTGTGGCGGGGACGGACGGCGCAGCGCGCGAGCCCCTCTCCCCCCGGGAGAGGGGTTGGGATGAGGGTACGGGTGCGAAGCCCTCGCGAAGCCAGCCTGCGCACGAGGCTGCGCCCGTACCCTCATCCGCCCCTACGGGGCACCTTCTCCCGGTGGGAGAAGGGAGAGGCGCGAGCCCCTCTCCCCCCGGGAGAGGGGTTGGGGTGAGGGTACGGGGCGAAGCCCTCGCGAAGCCAGCCTGCGCACGAGGCTGCGCCGGTACCCTCATCCGCCCCTTCGGGGCACCTTCTCCCGGGGGGGGAAGGGAACCAGTCGCCGCAGACGATGGAACGATGGGTTGCGCCGGTCGCGGTTGGCCGCGGTGGCGGCGGCACCCACAGTAGGGAGCTCATCAGGAGATCGTCCGCCATGACCGCTTCCACTACCGTCGCCCCCGCGCGCATCCTGCGTGCCATTCGCGGCCACGCCACCGCCGACGGCGATGGGGTCAAGCTGACCCGCGTCATCGGCGGCGGTGCGCTGCCCGAACTGGATCCGTTCCTGCTGCTCGACGAGTTCGGCACCGACCGGGCCGAGGACTACATCGGGGGCTTCCCGAGCCATCCGCACCGTGGCTTCGAGACCGTCACCTACATGCTCGACGGGCGCATGCGGCACAAGGACAACCATGGCAACGAGGGCCTGCTGACCCCGGGCAGCGTGCAGTGGATGACCGCCGGCCGCGGCCTGGTGCATTCGGAGATGCCGGAGCAGGAGCACGGGCGCATGCGCGGCTTCCAGCTGTGGGTGAACCTGCCGGCGCGCGACAAGATGACCGCGCCGCGCTACCAGGAATTCGCGCCCGAGCGCATCCCGGTGGCGCAGCCGGCGCCGGGGGTGACGGTCAAGGTGATCGCCGGCCAGGTCGGCGAGGTGCACGGCCCGATCGCGCAGCCGGCCACCGACCCGCTGTATCTGGACATCGCGCTGGACGCCGGCACGCGCTGGGCGTTCGAGCTGCCGTCCGGACACAACGCCTTCGCCTACATGTTCGAGGGCGAGGCGGCACTGGGCGAGGGCGAGGCGGCGCGCGTGCTGCCGGCGCAGACGCTGGCGGTGCTCGGCGGCGGCGACCTGCTGCAGGTGCAGGCCGGCACGCAGGGCGCGCGGCTGATCCTGGTTGCCGGACGGCCGTTGCGCGAGCCGGTCGCGCGGCATGGGCCGTTCGTGATGAACACGCGCCAGGAACTGATGCAGGCCTTCGTGGATTTCCAGGAAGGGCGCTTCTGAGGGCGCGTTTCGCGCCGCATGTGGTGCGAGGGTTTGTTTCCTCGTAGGAGTGGCTTCAGCCGCGACAGGCATTCCCAATAACGCCGTCGCGGCTGAAGCCGCTGCTACGAGAGACCGCAGTGCATGGCGCAGTGCGCCGCCTCAGCGCTCCAGCGCCAGGCTCGACTGGCGCATGTCCAGCCCCTGCACCAGCGACTGCAGGGTCTGCAGTTCCTGGGTGTCGGCGGCGTCGATCCACACCTGGGCGAACTGGCCCTTTTTCAGCTCCGCGACCGCGATCCGGCGCGAGGCCAGGCCCGGCAGGTCGGCACCGCCGAGGTCCGGCCGGTACCAGTACACCTGCTCGCCGGCGATGGCGCCCTTTTCCTCGCGCAGCGTGCGCTGCAGCGGAATGTTCGGGTCGCGCGCGGTGAGCATCATGCCCAGCACCTGACGTCCGTCGGCGTCGCTGGCGCGGCAGACGATGAAGCCCTTGTCGCTGCGTTCGCTCCATTGCAGTTTGCTCTGCGGCGGCAGCGGTGGGCAGTTCTGTGCCTGCTGCGCGGTGGCGGCAGCGGCGGGCAACGCCGCCGCAGCGGTCAGCAGCGCCTTGCGCAAGAGTGTCTTCATTCGCGATGTTCCCCATACGCCGCGATGCGACGCGTTCGATCCATACGCACGCCTGTGGCGTCGTCTGCGGGAGCGCCCATCCTGTGCGGGATCCCGGCAGTGCATCCCCCGACGCAGTGCGTGTCCCGTGTGCGGTCACGCGTGCGCGGCCGCGTCTGCACCATAGCCCAGCATGGCCGCGCTGACAATTGGGATGCGGATTCCGGAACATCCGTACGCGTGGTACGGCATGCCGGCACCCGCCCGGCTGCGCCGATCAGGCGGTTGCGGGCGCGGATCGCGGCGGGACGAGGGCGGTGGCGCTTCGCGTGTGGGGGGGCGGTGGCCCGATGCAGGCCTGCCGCCGGCTCAGCGGCCGGGTTCGGGCAACGGGATGAATTCCTGGTCGTCGCCGGGAATCGTCCCGAAGCGGCCCTCGCGCCAATCCTGCTTGGCCTGCTCGATGCGTTCCACCGAACTGGAGACGAAGTTCCACCAGAGGTGGCGCGGGCCATCCAGCGGTTCCCCGCCCATCAGCATGGCCTTCAGCGGGGTTTTTGCGCGCAACCGCCCGCGCGCGCCGGGCTCGGGCAGGACCAGGTGCCGCGCCGGAATGTCCACGCCGTCCAGTTGCGCCTCGCCTTCCAGGATGTACAGCGAGCGCTCGACGTGCCGCGCGTCCAGGTCGATTTCGGCGTCCGCCTCCAGGTCCAGGGCCACGTTGAGGGTGTCGGCGAACACCTTGACCGGCGATTCCTCGCCGTAGGCGCGGCCGGCGATCACCCGCAGCCACGCGCCGTCGCGGCGCTGCTGCGGCAGGCTGGCCGCGGCATGGTGGTAGAACGCCGGTGCGGTTTCTTCCGCCGATTTCGGCAGCGCCACCCAGGTCTGCATGCCGTGCAGCGGATGTGCATGCTCACGCAGCGTGGTCGGTGTGCGTTCGGAGTGGGAGATGCCGCGGCCGGCGGTCATCCAGTTGACGTCGCCGGCGCGGATCACCTGGTCGGAGCCGAGCGAATCGCGGTGGCCGATCTCGCCGGACCACAGGAAGGTGACCGTGGCCAGGCCGATGTGCGGATGCGGGCGCACGTCCACGCCGTGGCCCGGCTCGAACACCGCCGGGCCCATGTGGTCGATGAAGACGAAGGGGCCGACGCTGCGCGCCTGCACGCTGGGGACGGCGCGGCGCACTTCGAAGCCGCCGATATCGTGGACGCGGGGGGCGATCAGGGTGGGCATGCCGGCGCTCGTGGTGGCAGGAACGGAGCGCAAGCTTCGCATGCGAACGCGTGGCACGGACGCCGGCGGCGCAAGACGCAATGTTCCGCGTGCCGCGGCGCCTGGTGTGCGCCTCTCTTGCGCAGGTGATGCGCGTTCGCAGGTGCGCATCGCGACACGACGCAGGCGACAGGCGACTGCGTGGATCCACGCCCCCGGGCGGGGGCGACCGATCGACGACGCCGGTGGGGACAACGCCATGTGGTTTCAATCCAACGCGTCCGCTTCGGACGCGACACGACAGTGCGGATGCGGCGATTCTGCCTTCGCAGTCGCGCCAGCGGATGCCGAGGCTACAGCAAGCCCGGCTGGGCGATCGCCACCTCGCCGCGGCGCGATGCCAGCCGATCGGCCAGCCGGGTCGGTTCCGGCAGGCGGTAGCCGCGCAGATAGCGCTGGGTCCACTGCAGCGCGCTGTCCACCGCCACACGATGGCCGGGCGAGACGATCAGCGGATTGCAGCGCAGCTTGCTGCGCAGCGCCCAGCCCACCACCTCGCCGCGATGCACGATGGGGCTGTGGTCGCCGGCCTGCGCGCCGGGCTCCTCGAAGCGGCCGGCCAGCAAGGTCTTGGCCACGCCGATGCTGGGCAGCCCGGTGACCACGCCGAAGTGCGCGGCGATGCCGAGCCGGCGCGGATGGGCGATGCCCTGGCCGTCGACGAACACCAGGTCCGGGCGCTGCCGCAGCAGACCCAGCGCAGCCAGCAAGGCCGGCAGTTCGCGGAAGCTGAGCAGGCCGGGCACGTAGGCCATCGAGGTGGGCACGCGGGCGATCTCGGCCTGGTGCGGCTGCAGGGTCTGCGCGTCGAGCAGTACCGCGGCGGCGCGGGTGACCTGGCCGTCGTCCTCGAAGCCGACGTCGAAGCCGGCCAGCCAGCGCGGCGGGTCGGGCACCTCGTCCTGCAGGCTGACCTGGCGCGCCAGCGTCGCCTGCAGCGCGCGCGCCTGCACGATGCTGCCGTCCCAGTCGCCGAATACGGAGTGCGAAGAAGTGTCCATGCGCCGATGATCGCGCCGCCTTCTTGGCTGGGGTGTGCAGGGGCTGGGAATCGGGAATGGGGAATGGGGAATCGCAACGGCTTTGTTCTCCAGCAAGCCGGACAGCCAAGCGCCGCCTGCTGGTCAGAGCCGCGCGGGAACCGCTTCAACGATTCCCCATTCCCGATTCCCCATTCCCAGCCAAGAGCTACAATCCAGGGCCGCACGACCCACGCATCCCCCAACGGAGACCGTCGCAGTGACCCGCAAACTCGTACTGTTGCGCCATGGCCAGAGCCAGTGGAACCTGGATAACCGCTTCACCGGCTGGGTCGACGTCGACCTGACCGAGCAGGGCCGCCAGGAAGCCGTGGCCGCCGGCCGGCTGATGCGCGAGGAGGGGCTGCAGTTCGACGTCGCCCATACCTCGGTGCTCAAGCGCGCCATCCACACTTTGCAGGGCGCGCTGAAGGAACTCGACCAGGACTGGCTGCCGGTGCACAAGAGCTGGCGTCTCAACGAACGCCACTATGGCGGCCTGCAGGGCCTGGACAAGGCCGAGACCGCGGCCAAGCACGGCGAGGACCAGGTCAAGATCTGGCGCCGCTCCTACGACATCCCGCCGCCGCCGATGGACGCCGAGGATCCGGGCCATCCGCTGCACGACCGCCGCTATGCCACCCTGGACCGCAACGCGCTGCCGGCCACCGAATCGCTGGCGACCACGCTCGAGCGCGTGCTGCCGTACTGGCACGACGCCATCGCGCCGCAGCTCAAGGCCGGGCAGACCGTGCTGGTCACCGCCCATGGCAACTCGCTGCGCGCGCTGTACAAGTACTTGAACGACGTCTCGCGCGAAGAAATTCTCGAACTCAACATTCCCACCGGCATCCCGCTGCTGTTCGAACTGGACGACAGCCTGCAGGTGCAGTCCTACCGCTACCTGGGCGACCCGGAAGCGGCCAAGAAGGCCGCCGAAGCGGTGGCCAATCAGGGCAAGGCGAAGTAAGCACCAGGATCGGCACGCGGCCGGCAGGAGAACGCGATGGGTGGATTCAGTATCTGGCATTGGCTCATCCTGCTGGTCTTGCTCGCCTTGCCGCTGCTGGTCGGCATGGTGGTGTGGCTGGCGATCCGCGCCCAGCGGCGCCGGCCGGCCGCGGCGGCGCCGCCGTTGCCTCCCGTCGACTCGGTCGAGCAGCGCCTGCGCGCGCTGGAGCAACTGAAGGCGCAGGGATTGATCGATGCGGCGGAGTACACGCGCCGGCGCGAGCAGATCCTGGCCGCGTTGTGAGTGTGTGACGCCTCGGCAGGCGCCGCGTTCTTGCGGCCTGCCAAGCGAAAGTGCGGTGTCGACGCCGCGCCGCGTGTTGCATGCAGCGCGCGTTGCCGCAGCTGCGCGGCAACGGCGTAACCCCGGACTGCCCTTACCAGACGCAACTGGTGAGCAGCAGCCCGGGCTGCACGTCCACCCAGCGCAGACGGTGCGCTTGTCCGGCCGGCAAGGCCGGCGCCAGCGGCGTGGCGATCCGCGTCTCCACGCTGCCGCTGGCCGGGTCGCAGCCTTCGATGCGCAAGGCGTCGAAATCGAAGAAGCGGCCGACGGTCGCCGCGGTGGCCTTGTAGAAACTCTCTTTCGCCGAGAAGCCCAGGGTCAGCGCATACGGCCAGCCGCAGACGCGGGCGAGCGCAGCCAATGCGTCACAGTCGCTGGCGTTCAGGGCCATGCTGCGGATCGCCTCGAGCTGGTCCGCCGCCACCACACGTTCGATATCCAGGCCGATGCCGTTGGCTCCGGCGGACGTCGGCATGGCGATGGCGACCGCCACGCCGTCGGTATGCGAGAGGCTGCCGAGGAAACCCTCTGGCCAGAGCGGCGCGCGGTCGGGGCCGATCGGAAGGTCGGTGGCCGTGCTGCCGGCCGCCCGCAGCGCGGCGAGCGCCGCGCGCCGTCCGGCCAGGTACTCGGCCTGGCGCTTGCGCACGCTGCGCGCGATCGACGGCGGCTGCTGCACGCGGTGGCGCTGGAAATCGTCGCTGTCGAAGGCATCGACCTCGAACGGCAGCAGCCAGGCGTCCGGCACGGCGATGCGATGCGCGCCGAGAGCGAGGCGGGCGAACGGCGGGGCGGCGAGGGCCAGGGCATTCATGGCCCTAGCTTAGAGCGTGCGCTGGCCGTGCGGCGCGTGTGGGGCGCAGGCAGGCATCGCTGTGGTGACCTGTTTCCGCAAGGATTCATCCGAATGCAGCTTGTCCGGCAGGAACGGCGCTTGTCCCCTTCTGCGGGATCAGCCGCGACCGGCGTTCCCGGTAACGCCGGTCGCGGCTGAAGCCGCTCTTACAGCAGACGTTCCGCAGCGTTGCCTTCAGCCGTCGCTGGCGTCCACCCACACCCGCATTTCGCCCTCGCCGCGATTGGCCCAGGCGAAGTAGGGCACGAAGGTCAGGGGCTGCGGCTGCCGCGTCGGCGGCGGCGCATCGTAGCGGTACAGCGGTGCGGCCGCGGCGTCGACGTCGCCATGCAGGCGTTCGCCGGTGGCTTGCAGCAGCACCTGGCCGGCGAGCGCGCCGGTGCCGGGTACGGCCTGCAGCGTGGCGTTGGCCGGCAGGCGCAGCTGATGCAGGTCGGCGCCGTTGTCGGCCTGCTCCAGGCAGTACACCAGCGGCCCGCGTTGCACCGCGACTTTGCCGGCCAGGTGGCGCACGCGCGGGTGCCCGCTGACCCGCATCGGCGGCATCGGCAGGCGCAGCTGCAAGGTGTCGCCGGACTGCCAGCGCCGGTGCAGCACGCAGTAGCCGTGCTGGCGGTGCGCGTCGATCGCCACCGGCTCGCCGTTGAGCCGCAACTGCGGCGCCTGGCACCAGTCCGGCAGGCGCAGCGCCAGCGCCGCCTCCACCGGGGCGCTGCACTCCACCTCGAAGGCGATCGTGTCCTGCCACGGATATTCGCCGCGCTGGCGCAGGGTCAGGGTTTGCCCGCCGACCTCGAGCCGCGCATCGCTGCCGACGTAGAGGTTCACGTACAGCGTGTCGTCGCGGCGAGTGTAGAGGTAGTGGCCGAGCGAGGTCAGCACGCGGGCGATGTTGGGCGGGCAGCAGGCGCAGCCGAACCAGCGCTGGCGCACGGGCTTCACATGATCGAAGGTGTGGTTGCCGTGCACCGTGGGCGGGTGCACTTCCAGCGGGTTGACGTAGAAGAAGTGGCGCCCGTCCAGGGCCATGCCCCCCAGCACGGTGTTGTACAGCGCCCGCTCCATCACGTCGGCGTAGCGGCCATCCGGCGCCAGCTGCAGCATGCGGTTGGCGAACATCATCAGCCCGATCGAGGCGCAGCTCTCGTTGTAGGCGGTGTCGTTGGGCAGGTCGTAGTCGACGCTGAAGGCTTCGCCGTAGCTCTGCGCACCGATCGCGCCGGTCAGGTACATCTGTCGCTGGGTGGCGTTGTCCCACAGGCGCTCGCAGGCCGCGCGCAGGGTGGCGTCGCCGCTGTGCCGGGCCAGGTGCGCCACGCCGGCGTACAGGTACACGAAGCGCACCGCATGGCCGACCGCGGTGTCCTGCAGCGCCACCGGCAGATGCGCCTGGCTGTAGGCCTTGTCCTGGATCATCCAGGCCGGGCCGTGCCCGCCCCAGAAGAAAGTCTGGCCGCGCTTGGCGTACTCCTCGTCGTAGTAGTGCGGCGCGGTGCCGCGTTGTTCGACGAAGTAGCGCGCCAGTGCCAGGTAGCGCGCCTCGCCCGTGGCCTCGTACAGGCGCATCAGTGCCAGTTCGATCTCCGGATGCCCGGGGTAGCCGTGCAACTGCGTGGGGCCGGGGCCGAAGGTGGCGTCGATGTGGTCGGCGAGCCGGCACACGATGTCGAGCAGGGTGCGTTTGCCGGTGGCCTGGAAGTAGGCCACGCCGGCCTCGATCATGTGCCCGGCGCAGTACAGCTCGTGGCACTCGGCCAGGTTGGTCCAGCGTTCCTGCGGCGCCTTCACCGTGAAGTAGGTGTTGAGGTAGCCGTCGGCCTGCTGCGCAGCCCCGATCAGCTCGATGGTGGCGTCGGCATCGCGCTCCAGCGCCGGATCGGGATGCTGTGCGAGCAGGTAGGCCACCGCTTCCAGCCATTTGGCCACGTCGCTGTCCTGGAACACCATGCCGTAGAACGCGCCGTCGCTGCGGCCGGCGGCGATGCGGAAGTTCTCGATGGCATGGCTGGGTTCGGCATCGGCGACGTTGTCGTTGAGCGCGTCCCACTGGTAGGGCAGCACCACCTCCTGCACCAGGCGCTGGTAGCGCTGCCAGAACGGATCGGCGATACGCAGGTGGGCGAGCGGCAGTTCCGGGGACGGCACGGGCGAATGCGGCATGGAGCGGAGATCCTGGAGAGTGGGGAAGGTCAGTGCACCGGGCGTGCGGCCAGATCGGCGGCGATATTCGCCAGCAGCGGCCGGCGCAGCCGGCAGCGCAGGATCACCGCGGCCAGCAGCAGGTGCAGGCCGGCGGGGACCAGGGTTTCCAGCAGGGTGATGGCCTGCAGCGAGGCGGGACTCTGCCGCGCGGCGCCGGCGCGGTAGCCGGCGTAGACGAACAGCGCGCTGATCACCACCGCGCTCGAGGCCCAGGCCAGCTTGATGCAGAACAGGTTGAAGGCGAAGTTGATGCCCGAGGAACGCACCCGGTTCTTCCAGGCGCCGTAGTCGTCGGCGAAGGCCATCAGCGAGAAGTGCAGCGGCAGCGCGAAGCCCAGCACCAGGCAGTGCACGAAGATCACCCCCAGCCACAGCGTCTGCTGCGCCGGTCCGGTCGGCAGCCACCACTGCGCCACGCCGAACACGGCCAGCACCAGGTTGGTGTGCAGGTACAGCGCCAGCGGATCGAAGCGGCGGCACAGCGCGTTGACCACGATCGCGCCGAGTACCGTGGCCAGCGCCACCATCGCGAAGAACAGCGAGGCGTAGCCGCTGCTGCCGCCGAGCACGTAGGTGATGAAGTACAGATAGGCGCCGCCGCGGATGTTGTAGACGTTGATCAGCAGGAACGACATCAGCAGCACCAGCCGCAACTGGTCGTTCTGCAGCAGGCCACGCAGATGTGCGCCGATGCCGGCGCCGCCGAGCAGGCTGACCGGCACGCGTTCGCGCACGGCGAAGAAGCAGCACAGGAACATCGCCACCGCCAGCACCGCCATCACGCCCACGCCGAGCTGGTAGCCGCGCGCGGCGTCGCCGTTGCCCAGTTCCCGCACCAGCCACGGCAGCCCGACCGACACCAGGAAGCCGGCGATGCCGCACAGCACGAAGCGCCAGGATTGCGCCGAGACCACGTCGCGGTGGTCGCCGGTCATGCTGTTGATCAGCGCGCAGTAGGGCACGTTGATCGCGGTGTAGCACAGCGACAGCAGGAAGTAGCTGGCGAAGGCGTAGGCGATCTTGGCGCCGGCGCTCAGCTGCGGCGCGCTGAAGGTCAGCACGCAGGCGATGCCGATCGGCACGGCGACCCACAGTTGCCAGGCGCGGAACCGGCCCCAGCGGCTGCGGGTGCGATCTGCGATCAGGCCCATCACCGGATCGGACACCGCGTCGGCCACGCGCAGCACGGTGAACAGGGTGCCGACCAGCGCCGGGGTCAGGCCGAACACGTCGGTGTAGAAGAAGGTGAGGAAGTTGGCGATCAGGCAGGTGACCACCGTGCCGCCGGCATCGCCGAGGCCGTAGCCGAACTTCTCCAGACGCGACAGACGCGGCGTGGTCGCGGCCGGTGCGGCGTCTGCGGTGGCGTGGCCGATGGCGGTCGCGGTCAACGTAACGGCTCCTGGCGCGCCCGGTCCGGCGCCAGCGCAAAGTGGCATGGCGGCGCACCCGCGACAAGAGTCTGTGCGGTATAAAACCGGTACGATTCCGACCACGGCGGCCGCGGCGTCCTTGCGCGGCATCGTTCATTCGAATGCTGCAGTGCAGCGTCGCGCAGGCAAGGGGAGACGTTTCCGACATGCTCGAATTCGCCGTCGCCTATCCGATCCGGGTCCAGAACGGAGGACTGTTCATTTCCCGCGGCGTGGGTGCGCATCCGGCGCGGGTGATCCAGTCCTACGAGCTGATCTTCGTCGAGCGCGGCATCCTCTCGATTCGCGAACAGGACAACGACTTCCACGTCGGCCCCGGCGAGACGCTGTTGCTGTGGCCCGGCCGCGCGCACGCCGGCCTGGGCCAGTTCCCGGACGACCTGCGGTTCTATTGGGTGCATTTCGAACTGGAACCGGGCGCGGCGCAGGCGGACAACGCGGTGGCGCTGTCGATGCCGCAGCGCACTGCGATCCGCGATCCGGATCGCTTCGTCGGCCTGTTCCGCTGGTTCCTGGCCGAGCAGGAGGAACGGCGCACGCTGCCGATGCTGGAACCGATCGTGCTGTCGATGCTGCAATGCGTGGCCGGCGCCTGGCCGGATCCGCACGATTCCGAACGCGCCGGGGTGGCGCTGGCGTACCGTGCCAAGCAACTGATCGGCACCCAGTTCCACACCGCGCTCACCGCCTCGTCGCTGGCCGCGCAACTGCACTGCAATCCGGATTATCTGGGCCGCATCTACCGGCGCAGCTTCGGCACCACGCTGACCGAGGCGATCCACCGCCAGCGCATCGCCTTCGCCGAGAAGCTGCTGCTGGTGAACACCTGCGCGGTGGACGACGTGGCGCAGCGCGCCGGCTTCAGCGACAGCGGCTACTTCCGCCGCGTGTTCCGCCAGCGCCTGGGCATGACCCCCAGTGCGTATCGGCGGCTGTACTGCAAGGAGCACATCAATTCGGGTTGAGTGGGGCTTGCGGGCGCATGTGCGTCGCCGCTTGCCGCGAACCTGCTTGCGCCGCTGCGCGCTGCAAGGTGTGTGGCAGGGACAGGGCTTGGCTGCCCGCGTTTGCAGGAGCGGCTTCAGCCGCGACCGACATTCATGGGAATGCTTCGTCGCAGCTGAAGCGGCTCCTGCGGCAGGGTGGTGCGGCGGCCGGCTGGGCTAGCTCAGCTGCTGGCCGATCTCGCGCGCCATCGCGTTGAGCGGCAGGATCTTCTCCGCGCCGCCGCGCTTGATCGCTTCCTTGGGCATGCCGAACACCACGCTGCTCTGTTCGTCCTGGGCCACGGTGCGTGCGCCTGCCTGGCGCATTTCCAGCAGGCCGACCGCGCCGTCGTCGCCCATGCCGGTCATGATGATGCCCAGCGCGTTGCCGCCGGCGGCGCGCGCGGCGGAGCGGAACAGCACGTCCACCGACGGCCGGTGCCGGTTCACCGGCGGCCCGTCCAGCACTTCGACGAAGTACTGCGCGCCGCTGCGCCGCAGCAGCATGTGCTTGCCGCCCGGCGCGATCAGCGCGCGTCCCGGCACCACGCGGTCGTTGTTGGCCGCTTCCTTCACCGAGATCTGGCACAGCGTATCCAGGCGTGCGGCGAAGGCGGCGGTGAACTTTTCCGGCATGTGCTGGACGATGACGATGCCGGGGCTGACCCGCGGCAGCGCGGTCAGCACTTCCTCCAGCGCCTGGGTGCCGCCGGTGGAGGTGCCGATCGCCACCACCCGTTCGGTGGTCTGCGACAGCGCGCGGCCGCCCTGTGCGGGCAGGATCACGTCGGCGGTGTGCTTGATCTCCGGCTCCGCCGGCGCCACGGCCGGCCGCGCCGACAGGCGCTTGACGTTGGCGCGCGCCGCGCTCTTCACCGTGGCGATCATTTCCTCGGCCGAGTCGGTGAGGAATTGCTTCAGGCCGAGCTTGGGCTTGGTCACCACCGCCACCGCGCCGGCGGCCAGCGCGTCCATGGTCACCCGCGCGCCCTTCTCGGTGAGCGTGGAGCAGATCACCACCGGAGTGGGGCGTTCGCTCATGATCTTGCGCAGGAAGGTGATGCCGTCCATCTTCGGCATCTCCACGTCCAGCACGATCACGTCCGGCCACTGCTGGCGCATCTTGTCCATCGCCAGCAGCGGGTCGGCCGCGGCGGCGATGACCTCGATGCCGGGCGCGTCGTTGAGCACGGCGACCAGCACCTGGCGCACCACCGCCGAATCGTCGATCACCATGGCCTTGATCGTGGTCATGCGGGGTTCCCTCCTGGGACGTCGTGGTTCATGGCTTGCGGTACACCGACGGCGCGATCTGCACCACGTCGCCGTTGACGTCGTTGAGGCTTTCGGAGTGGCCGATGCAGAAGATGCCGCCGCGCTTGAGCGTGCCGAGCACCCGCGCCACCACTTCGCGCTTGGTCTGGCCGTTGAAGTAGATCATCACGTTGCGCAGGAACACCACGTCGAACTGGCCCAGGTTGGGTAGCGTCGCGTTGAGGTTGGCGTGCAGGAAGCGCACATGGTCGCGGATCTTGCGGTCGATCAGCATGCTGCCCTCGTACTCGCCGCGGCCCTTGAGGCAGTAGCGCTTGAGCATGGCCGGCGGCATGTGCTCGATGCGCAGCAGCGGATAATGGCCGGTCCGCGCCTTGGCCAGCACGCGCGTGCTGATGTCGGTGCCGACCACCTCGTAGGGGCGGCCCTGCAGGGTATCGTCCAGCACCATGGCCATGCTGTAGGCCTCCTCGCCGCTGGAACTGGCCGCGCTCCAGCAACGGAACGGCGTACCGCCGGTGTGCGCGGCGGCGATGCTGCGCAGCAGGTCGAAGTGCTTGGGTTCGCGGAAGAAATAGGTTTCGTTGGTGGTCAGCAGGTCGATCGCGGTCTGCACCTCGCCGCTGCCCTCGCGGCTTTCCAGCAGCTTGAGGTACTGGGTGTAGGTCTGCAGCGAATGCGCCTTCAGGCGCTTGCCCAAGCGTCCGCACAGCATGGCCTTCTTGGCCGGCGAGATGGTGATGCCGGCGGCGTCGAAGATGAAGCGCTGGAACCGGCCGAATTCCTGCTCGGTGATGGTGTCGTGGCTGGTCATGGTCATGGCCGGTCGGTCAGTGGGGAGGGGCGGGAGCGGGGACGCTGGCGTTGCCGGTGGGGCCGTGTTCCCGCAGCAGGCGCTGGTGCTCCAGCAGCCAGGCGTGCAGCGCGCCGCCCCCCAACGGGCGCGCCAGCAGGTAGCCCTGGCCGAAGTCGCAGCCCAGCTCCTGCAGCAGGGTCCAGTCCTCCACCGTTTCGATGCCCTCGGCGACGGTGCTCAGGCCCAGCCGCTGGGCCATGCCCAGCGCCGATTCGAGGACCGTGCGCAGGTTGCGGCTGCGGTGCGCGTCGTGGACGAAGATGCGGTCGATCTTCAGTTCGGTGAAGGGGATGCGGGTGAGCTGCTGCAGCGAGGAGAAGCCGGTGCCGTAGTCGTCCAGCGACAGGCCGAAGCCCTGCAGCCGCAGCCGTGCCAGCATGCCCAGTGCGCTGCCGCAGACCAGCGAGCTTTCGGTGATTTCCAGCACCAGGTCCGACGGCGCCAGCCCATGCTGGCGCAGCAGCCCGAGTAGTTCGTCGAGCAGGTTCGGGTCCTGCAGCATGCTCGGCGACAGGTTCAACGCCAGGGTCAGCTGGAACCCGTCCTGTTTCCACGCCGCCAGCCGTGCCATCGCCTGGTCGGCGACGCAGGCGGTGAGCGCATGGATCAGGCCTTCGCGCTCGGCCACGGCGATGAAGCGGTCCGGCGCGATCGGCCCGGCGCTGGGATGGCGCCAGCGCGCCAGCGCTTCCACGCCGCCGACCCGGCCGCTGCGCATGTCCACCTTGGGCTGATAGGCCACCTCGATCTCGCCGCGTTGCAGTGCCTCGCGCAGCATCGCCGCCATGGTCGCCTCGCCGGGCGCCTCGGCGTCGTCACGTGGTGCCGGTGCGCTCGGCGCGTGGGCGCGCACCGCGGCCGCGAGCTGGGCGGCGCGCAGCGGCTTCTCCAGTCCCGCCAGCACCTGCAGGCCGTTGCTGCGCCCGACCTGCAGCACCGAGTCGATCAGGGCCGCGCCGCGCTGCGAGGCGACCACGATCGGCACGCGCACGCTGCAGCGGGCCAGTGCGTCGAGCAATTGCACGCCGTCCATGCCGGGCATTTCCAGATCCACGATCAACAGCCCCAGCGGCGGCCCCTGGGTTACCCGTGCCAGCGCGGCATGGCCGTCGGCCGCGCCTTCCACCGCCACCGCCCCCATGCGCTGGCACAGGGCCAGCGCATGTTCGCGCTGGACCTGGCTGTCGTCGACCACCAGGACCGTGCCGAAGTGGTGCAGGGCGGCGGTGTCGGGGGACGTGGGCATGCGAAATCCGTCTCGAGGAAAGGGCGGGGCGCTAAGTGGCAACGGCCGCTCAGGCGGCGATGCCTTCTTCCAGGTGGGCGTCGAGCGCGGTCATGCTGGCGAACTCCTGGGGCGCCAGCACCGCATCGGCGGCGAGCAGGATCACGAAGCGCTCGCCGACCTTGCCCATGCCGTGGATGAAATCGCGGCGGATGCCGGTCCCGAAGGCCGGCGGCGGCGCGATGTCGGCGGTGGCGATCTCCAGCACCTCGCTGACCGCGTCCACCAGCAGGCCCAGCACCTGGCGTTCCTCGCCGCTGGCCACCTCGATGATGACGATGCAGGTGCGCTTGCTGATCTCGCTGGGCGCGCGGCCGAAGCGTTGCTGCAGGTCCACCACCGGCACCACGGCGCCACGCAGGTTGATCACCCCGCGCAACGCGGGCGGCATCATCGGCACGTCGGTCGGCGTGCGGTACTCGATGATCTCCTTGATGCCGAGGATGCCGACGCCGAACATTTCCTTGCCGAGCAGGAAGGTCAGGAACTGGTCCGTGGCCAGGTCGCCGGCGTCGGAGGGTGAGAGCGAAGCGGGAGCGTTCATGGCCATGTCTCAGAAGGTTTCGAAGTGGGCTTCGTCGAGCGAATCCGCCAGGACCAGCTGGCCGTTGGCGACGCGCGCGATCGGCTTGGGACCGGCCTGCCCGTTGCGGCCGCGCCCGGCGCCGGGACGTCGCGCCGCGGTCCTGGCCGGCGGGGCGCCCTGCACCTTGAAGAAGCTCATCAGCTGCTGCAGCTGTTCGGCCTGCGCGCTCATCTCCTCGGCCGTGGCGGCCAGCTCCTCGGAGTTGGAGGCGGCCTGCTGGGTGGTCTGGTTGAGTTGGCCGACCGCGGCATTGATCTGACCGACGCCGGAGGTCTGCTCCTCGGAGGCGGCGGTGATCTCTTGCACCAGGTCGGAGGTGCGCTTGATCGACGGCACCATCTCGTCCAGCAGCTTGCCGGCGTTCTCGGCCAGTTCCACGCTGGAGCTGGCGACGTCGCCGATCTCCTGCGCCGCGATCTGGCTGCGTTCGGCCAGCTTGCGCACTTCCGCGGCGACCACCGCAAAGCCCTTGCCGTGCTCGCCGGCGCGCGCGGCCTCGATCGCCGCGTTCAGCGCCAGCAGGTTGGTCTGGTAGGCGATGTCGTCGATGATGCCGATCTTCTGCGCGATCTGCTTCATCGCCTGCACGGTCGCCCGCACCGATTCGCCGCCGTCCAGCGCCTGGCTGGAGGCCTTGCTGGCCATGCCGTCGGTGATCTTGGCGTTCTCGGTGTTCTGCGAGATCGAGGCGGTCATCTGCTCCAGCGAGGCGCTGGTCTCTTCCACGCCGGCGGCCTGTTCGCTGGCCGCCTGGCTCAGCGACTGCGCGGTGGCGCTGACCTCTTCCGACGCGCTGGCCAGCGATTCGGCATTGCCGTTGACCTCGCTGACCACCTGCGACAGGCGCGCGATGGTGTCGTTGATGTAGTTCTTCATTTCGGCGTAGGCGCCGTCGTAGTGCTTGTCGATGCTCTGGGTCAGGTCGCCCTCGGCCAGGCCGCCCATCACCCGCACCACGTCCTGGATGCTGCCGCCGGTCGTGGTCGCCAGATCGTTCAGGCCCTGGCCCATCTCACGCTGGAACCCGGCCAGGCCATCCAACGCGATCCGCTCGGAGAAGTCGCCGCGGTTGGCGGCCGCGACCACACGGCGCTGGCCGTCGATCACCAGCTTCAGCCGCTCGACCATGGTTCGCATCGCATACAGCGCGCTGCCGCTGTCGTTGGCGCGCACCGCCACCTCCAGGTTGAGGTCGCCCTGCGCCACCTTGTTGGCGATCTCGGCCACATAGGCCGGCTCGCCGCCCAGCAGGCGGGTGAGGATGCGCACGATGAAGAACGCCACGACCGCGCCCAGCAGCACCGCCGCCACGATGGTCGCGATGATCAGCGAGCGCGCGGACGCATAGAGTTCGTCGCCGCGGTCGCTGGCATCCTGGCCGCCCTTGACGTTCAGGTCCACCAGCTTGTCGATCGCGTCGGCGGTGCTGCGGAAGATCTGCCGCTGCTCGCCGTTCAGTGCGGTCATCGCCTCCTGCGTTTTTCCCTGCGCCGCCAGCGCCAGCAACTGCTTGTGCAGCTCCGTGTAGCGATCGAAGTTCTTGGCGAAATCCGCGTACAGCGCCTGCTCCTCGGGCGAGGAGATCAGCGGGACATAGGTCTTCCTGTTGTTCTCGAACGCCTCCAGTGTCTTGAGCATGCGCGTGTCGTAATCCTGCATCTCGGCTGGACTGGTGGCGACGACCCGCTGCAACTCGAGCAGACGCAGCTTGTTGAAGTTCGCGCTCATCTCCTCGACGTTGCGCACGCTGGGCATCCAGTTGGTGGCGAGCTCCGTGGACGAGCCGTTGATCCTGGCCATCTGCATCGTGGCGAAAATGCCGGTCCCCAACAGCAGCAGCAACACTAGGCCGAAGCCGATGCCGATGCGCGTGCCGATCTTCATGTGCTGGAACATCGTTATCCCCCTGGATGTGATGTCGTGAAAGTGGATGTCAGAACGTATCGAAATGGGCTTCGTCCGGCCCCGACACCAGTGCCAGGCCGACCTCGCCGAACCCACGCTTGCGCGCCGGCGCCGCCCTGCGGGACGGACCGGCGGTGACTGCCTTCGGACGCCGCGGCGCCACGACCTGGTTGGTACGGAAGAAACTCATCAACTGCTGCAACTGCTCGGCCTGCCCGCTCATTTCCTCGGCCGTGGCGGCCAGCTCCTCGGAGTTGGCCGCGGCCTGCTGGGTGGTCTGGTTGAGCTGGCCGACCGCGGCGTTGATCTGGCCGACGCCGGAGGTCTGTTCCTCGGAGGCGGCGGTGATCTCCTGCACCAGGTCGGAGGTGCGGCGGATCGACGGCACCATCTGCTCCAGCAGCTTGCCGGCGTTCTCGGCCAGCTCCACGCTGGACTCGGCGACCTGGCCGATTTCCTGCGCGGCCACCTGGCTGCGCTCGGCCAGCTTGCGCACTTCCGCGGCGACCACGGCGAAGCCCTTGCCGTGCTCGCCGGCGCGCGCGGCCTCGATCGCCGCGTTCAGCGCCAGCAGGTTGGTCTGGTAGGCGATGTCGTCGATGATGCCGATCTTCTGCGCGATCTGTTTCATCGCCGCCACCGTCGAGCGCACCGCATCGCCGCCTTCGTTGGCTTCGCGTGCGGCCTTGGCGGCCATGCCGTCGGTGATCTTGGCGTTTTCGGTGTTCTGCGAGATCGACGCGGTCATCTGCTCCAGCGAGGCGCTGGTCTCTTCGACGCCGGCGGCCTGTTCGCTGGCCGCCTGGCTCAGCGACTGCGCCGTGGCGCTGACCTGCTCGGAGGCGCTGGCCAGGGCGTCGGCGTTGATGTTGACCTCGCCGACCACCTGCGCGAGGCGCGCGACGGTGGCATTGATGCTGTCGCACAGTTCCTTCAGCTGGCCCTGGCACTGCACGTCCGCCAGCCGGGTCAGGTCGCCGGCCTCGATCGCCTTGAGCACGGCGCGGGCTTCGTTCAGCGGGCCGATCACCGTGTCCAGGGTCAGGTTGACGCCGTCGACGATGCGGCGGAAGTCGCCATGGTGCAGGCTGCCGTCGGCACGCACGTCCAGACGGCCGGCCGCGGCGGCGTCGACCAGCAGGCTGGTGTCTCGGATCAGCGCGCGCAGGTTGGAACGCACCTGCTCGATCGTGTCGTTGATGAACGCCTTCTTGCCCGGGAGGGCTTCCAACGGCGCGTCGAAGTTGCCGCGGCCGAATTCGGCGATGCAGGCCATCGCCTTCTTCTTGGTGGCGATGTGGTCGCCGACCATGCGGTTGATGCCGTCGGCCATGCTGCGGAAATCGCCTTCGAAACGGTGGCTCTCGATCAGCACGTCGATGTCGCCGGCGTCGTGCTGCGCGGACATGTGCTTCATCTGCGCGATCAGCCCCTGCATGTTGCGCCGCACCTGCTCGATGATCTCGTTGATGAAGACCTTCTTGCCCGGCAGCGTCTCCAGCGGCGCATCGAAATTGCCGCGACCGAACTCGGCGACGCAGGCCAACGCTTTCTTCTTGGTGGCGATGTGATCGCCGACCATGCGGTTGACGCCTTCGGCGATGACCTTGAACTCGCCCTCGAAGCGATGGCTCTCGATCACCACGTCGATGTCGCCGGCATCGTGCTCGCGCGACATGCGCACGATCTCGTCGTTGATCTGACGCATGCCGGTCTGCACCTGGCGCAGTGCCAGCAGCACCTCGCAGGCTTGGTCGTTGCGCACCGTCGGCATCACCACCTCGAAGTTGCCGGTGGCGAAGCGCGCCAGGGTGGTGGTGGCGATCCGCAGCGAGCGGGTGATGGCGTGGACGGTAAAGGCCAGTACCGCGGCGGCGAGCACGGTGGCGCCGATGCCCAGCGCCAGGGTCTGCCCGGCGGGCAGGCCGAGGGCGAACCCGCACACGGCGGCGGCCAATGGCAGCACGATGGCGATGGCCGAGCCGCTCCACAGCTTGGATGACAGCGAAAGGGAGTTGGACATGCCGTGGTACCTGTGCGGGATAGAGAGGCACCGGCCTGCCGGGCCGGTGCGGAGATGGATCAGAACGAGACGAACGCGGCTTCTTCCAGGCGTGCGGCCTGCGCCGTGGCGGCAGGCCCGCCGAAGCTGCGCGCGCGTGGCCCGCGTTGCATCGGCGTCGGCAGCCGCCGCGGCTGCGGGGCCGGTGCCGGGGTGGGTGTGGCGCCGGTGGTGAAGAAGCTCATGAGCGTTTGCAACTGTTCGGCCTGGCTGCTTACTTCTTCGGCCGTGGCGGCCAATTCTTCAGCGTTGGCAGCGGATTGCTGTGTTGTCTGGCTGAGCTGCACCACGGCGGTGTTGATCTGGCCGACGCCGGAGCTCTGCTCTTCGGAGGCGGCGGTGATCTCCTGCACCAGGTCGGAGGTGCGGCGGATCGACGGTTCCATCTCGCCGAGCAGGCGCCCGGCGGTCTCGGCCAGGTTCACGCTGGTGCTGGCGACGTCGCCGATCTCGTGCGCGGCGACCTGGCTGCGCTCGGCCAGCTTGCGTACCTCGGCGGCGACCACCGCGAAGCCCTTGCCGTGCTCGCCGGCGCGCGCGGCCTCGATCGCCGCGTTCAGCGCCAACAGGTTGGTCTGGTAGGCGATGTCGTCGATGATGCCGATCTTGCGTGCGATCTCCTTCATCGCCGAGACGGTGGCGCGGACCGCCTCGCCGCTTTCGGCGGCCTCGCGCGAGGCCTTGGCGGCCATGCCGTCGGTGATCTTGGCGTTCTCCGCGTTCTGCGCGATGGAGCCGGTCATCTGCTCCAGCGAGGCGCTGGTCTCCTCCACGCCGGCGGCTTGCTCGCTGGCCGCCTGGCTCAGCGACTGCGCGGTGGAGGACAGTTCCTCGGCGGCGCTGGCCAGGGTCACGGCGTTGCCGTTGACCTCGTTGACGATGCTGGTGAGCTTGTCGATGGTGGCGTTGACGTAGCGCTGCATGTCGGCGAAGGCGCCTTCGTAGTGACCCTGCACCTGGCGGCTGAGGTCGCCCTCGGCCATCGCGCCCATCACCTTGATCACGTCGCCGACACTGCGCAGATTGCCGCGGGTCTGTTCGATGATCTCGTTGATGAAGGCCTTCTTGCCCGGCAGCTGCGGCATCGGCGCGTCGAAGTTGCCGCGGCCGAACTCGGCGACCACGCCCAGCGCCTGCTTCTTGACCGCGATATGCGCCGCGACCATGCGGTTGATGGCCTTGCCGATCGCGCAGAATTCCCCGTCCAGATGGGTGCAGTCGATCTGCACGTCGATGTCGCCCTTGTCGTGCTCGTCGGACATGCGCGCGATCTCGCCGATCAGGCGCTTGAAGTTGCCGCGCACCTGCTCGATGGTGTCGTTGATGAAGGCCTTCTTGCCGGGTAGCTGCGGCATGCCCGCGTCGAAGTTGCCGCGGCCGAACTCGGCGACCACGCCCATCGCCTGCTTCTTGACCGCGATGTGGCTGCCGACCATGCGGTTGATGCCGTCGGCCATGCTGCGGAAGTCGCCCTGGAAGTGCGCGCTGTCGATGCTGGCGTCGATCTCGCCGGCCTCGTGCTGCTCGGAGACGCGGCGCATTTCGGCGATCAGGCCGAGCATGTTGCGCCGCACCTGCTCGATGGTGTCGTTGATGTAGGCCTTCTTGTCCGGGAACGCGGCCAGCGGCGCGGTGAAGTTGCCGCGGCCGAACTCGCCCACGCAATCGATCGCCTGCTTGCAGACGCCGATGTGGGCGCCGACCAGTTGGTTGATGTCGCCGGCCACGGCCCGATAGGCGCCGCTGGACTGCGCGGCATCCAGCATCACGTCGCAGTCGCCGGCGGCGTGCGCGCGGGTCATGTGCGCGACGTCGGCCTGCAACTGCCGCAGCGGTCGCTGCGCGGCGAGCAGGGCCTGGCCGATCTCGCTGCCGCCGGCGGTCGCGTCCACGCGGTCCAGTTCGCCCTGCGCCAGCGCCTGCAGACCGGTGCGGGCCAGATCCAGTTCGCGCTGCGCGGCAGCGGACGTTTGCTGCGCCGAACGCACGCTGCCGCCCAGCACCAGGCCAGCGACCAGCGTGGCCACGGCGACCGCAGCCCAGGCGAGGCCGCCGGCCAGCGGCAGCGCCAGCGCCGCGACGGCCGCGGCGGCGGGCAGGGCGACGGCGACGACCGCGGCCGTCGGCAGGGTGGTAAGGGGCGTCCGGTTCTGGGACATGACGGCGATTCCTGGTTGATGGCGTGACGTAGGAATGACGGCAGGCGATGCGACGGTTCAGGCCGCCAGCGATTCGGTGCCGGGTTGCAACTGGCCGATGAGCGACGGCACGTCCAGGATCAGGGCGACCCCGCCGCTGCCGAGGATGCTGGAGCCGCTGATGCCCTTGACCTGGGCGAAGACCTTGGAGAGCGGCTTGATCACGGTCTGCCACTCGCCCAGCAGGGTGTCGACCACCAGGCCGAACCGCTGCGCGCCCTGGCGGATCACCACGATGCTCTCGCGCGCCGGCGGCGCGCCGGCGATGGCGAACAGCGAGCGCAGGCGCACGTAGGGCAGCACGTTGCCGCGCAGGTCGATGTACTCGCTCTGGTAGTTCGGCGCGAACTCCACGCATTCCTCGACCACGTCCAGCGGCACCACGAACACCGACTTGCCGACCCCGACCTGGAAGCCGTTGATGATCGCCAGGGTCAGCGGCAGCCGCACCGAGATGGTGGTGCCGACGTCCTGCTGGCTGCTGATGTCGACGCTGCCACGCAGCGCGGCGATGTTGCGCTTGACCACGTCCATGCCGACGCCGCGGCCGGACAGGTTGGTGACCTTCTCGGCGGTGGAGAAGCCCGGCTCGAAGATCAGCGCGAACACCTCGCGGTCGGAGAGCTGGCGGCCGGGTTCGATCAGGCCGCGTTCCAGCGCCTTGGCCAGGATCCGGTCGCGGTTGAGGCCGCCGCCGTCGTCGCTGATCTGGATGACGATGCTGCCGGAATCGTGGAAGGCGTTTAGGCGTACCGTGCCGCGCACCGGCTTGCCGCGCGCCTGGCGCACCTCGGCCGGTTCGATGCCGTGATCCATGGCGTTGCGCACCAGGTGGGTCAGCGGATCGGCGATCTTCTCCACCACCGACTTGTCCAGCTCGGTGTCCTCGCCATTGACCACCAGCGCGATGTCCTTGCCCAGTTCGCGGGCCACGTCGTGGACCACGCGGTGGAAGCGGCTGAAGGTGCCGCCGATCTTGACCATGCGCAGCTGCAGCGCGCTTTCGCGCACCTCCTCGACCAGGCCGGCGAGGATCGAGGTGGATTCCAGCAACTGCGCATCGCCGGTGCGCTGCGCGTTGGCGCCGGTGCTGGCGACCGCGATGATCAGCTCGCCGACCAGGTCGATCATGCGGTCGAGCTTGTCGGCGTCGACGCGGATCGAGCCGCCTTCGCCGCGCGCGCCGGCGGCCTTGGCGGGGCCGGCATTGGCGGCGGGGGCCGCTGCCGCGGCCGGCGCACTCGGCACGGACGGAGCGGCTGCAGCCGGCGCGGCCTCCGGTGTGGCGGCACTCTCGAAACCGGCGAAGTCGTCGGCGCTGGCCTGGCTGCCGGCCTCGGCCACCAGCAGCGGCAGATCCAGGTTGGCGGCGTCGCCGTGCGGGTCCACCGCCAGCACCTGCAGGTCGCAGTCGTCGCGCACGAATTCGAAGATGTCCTCGATCGCGGCCTGCTGCGCGTCGCTGCGCAGCAGGATGTCGAAGCCCAGGTAGCAGGCCTCCGGATCCAGTTCCGGCAATGCCGGCACGCGCTCGTGACGGGTGCGCACCGCTTCCAGGCTGCCGAGGCTGCGCAGGCAGCGGATCAGGTGCAGCGGCGAGTTGCCGAAGCGCAGCGCATCGGTGAACAACTGCAGCGAGATCCGCCAGTAGCCGGTCTGCGCCGGCGCCGCGGGCGTTGCGGTGGCGCTGGCCTTGGCGGCCGGCGCGGCAGCAGGGTGCAGGTAGGTCTGCAGGCGTTCCAGCAGCGGCGCACCCTCGGTGGCCAGCGTGGCTTCGTCCGCCTCGGCGCCGGCGGCCGCTTCCACCAGGGTGCGGATATGGTCGCAGCAGGCCAGCATCAGTTGGATCAGCTCCGAATCCAGCGCGACGGCCTGCTCGCGCACCAGGTCCAGCACGCTCTCCACCACATGGGTGAAGCCGACCAGTTGCGCCAGATCGAACAGGCCGCCGGAGCCCTTGATGGTATGGGCGGCGCGGAAGATCGCGTTGACCGCGTCGGGACCGGCTTCGCCGCGCTCGGCTTCCAGCAGGTTGCGTTCCATGTCCTCGAGCAGGTCGCGGCTCTCGGCGATGAAGGTCTGCAGCAATTGATCCATGTTCATGTCGTGCTGCCGATTAGTGAAGAGTGTCGTCGCCGACGCGCTCGAACGCGTCGCCCAGGCCGAGCAGGTCCAGCGCGTCGCCGACCGCTGTGGTGCAGCCCTCGAGCTGGAATGGCCGTCCCAGCGCGCGCAGCGCGGCCTGGGTGGCCAGCAGCAGTTGCACGCCGGTGGCGTCGATGTCGTTCACCGCCTGCAACTGCAGGCGCAGGCCGCCGGGATGCTCCAGCGCGGGCAGCAGCAGCGGCTTCAATTCGGCCGCATGGCGGATGGTCATGTCGCCGTCCACGATCAACTGCAGCGGCGGATCCTGTTCGTCGGGGGGCGTCGAGCGCATGGCGGGTCTCCGGCAGTGGCGAGTGGAAAGCCGGCGCCACGCCGTGAAGGGCGTGTGCAGGCCTGGATACCAGCGATATCGGCGCGGACGGGAAATATTTAGAAATATTTAGCCTGCGTGAAGCATTTGTCTCGCAGGCCGCACGCGAGCCTGAGTGGTTCAGGCCGGTGCCAGGACGCGGATCCCATAACCGCGCCGATGCGGTCGGTCCCTACGTCTCTGCACGCGCCGTGCCAGTCGCGGCAACGGGGAAGGCGTCAAAAAGCCGCGCCATACGTGCGACGTGGCGGCGGTCTTCACGTGAAGACCGCTGCAGGCCAGGGAACACAGCGGTGCGAGCGCCCATACGCCACCGAATGTTGTGGCGGTCCGGGGCGGGGCAGAGGGTGCGGGGTCGCGGCAGCCGGCCGCGTGCGGGAGCCGGCGCGGGCGGACGCGCCCGCGTCGCTCAGCGTGGCGACAGCGCGGTCAGCAGCCCGCGCGCGGCATTGAAACGGTCGGCCGCCTCCGGCAGCGGCAGCTTGAGCTTCAGCTTGTCCGGGCCATCCATCGCATACAGCTTGGGCTGCTTCTGGATCATCTGGATGATGGTCAGCGGATCCACGTTGGGCTTGGCCCCGAACACCAGGCGCCCGCCGTGCTCGCCCAGTTCCAGCTTGCGGATGCCCAGCACGTTGGCCTGCAGCTTCAGTTCGGCGATCGCGAACAGGTGCTTCACCGGATCCGGCAGCAGGCCGAAGCGGTCGATCATCTCCACCTGCAGTTCGCGCAGGCCGTCGCTGTCGCGGGCGCTGGAAATGCGCTTGTACAGGGTCAGGCGGGTATGCACGTCGGGCAGGTAGTCGTCCGGGATCAGCGCGGGCACATGCAGTTCCACCTCGGCGCCGCGCGCTTCCTCGCCGGCATCCAGGTCCGGCAGCTTGCCCTGGCGGATGCTGCGCACCGCGCGTTCCAGCAGTTCGGTGTACAGGCTGAAACCGACCTCGGCCATCTGCCCGCTCTGGTCCTCGCCGAGCAGTTCGCCGGCGCCGCGGATCTCCAGATCGTGGGTGGCCAGGGTGAAGCCGGCGCCCAGTTCGTCCATCGAGGCGATCGCGTCCAGCCGCTTCTGCGCATCGGGGGTGATGCTGCGCCGGTCCGGTACCAGCAGGTAGGCGTAGGCGCGATGGTGCGAACGGCCGACGCGGCCGCGCAACTGGTGCAACTGCGCCAGGCCGAAGCGGTCGGCGCGGTTGATGACGATGGTGTTGGCGTTGGGGATGTCGATGCCCGATTCGATGATCGTGGTCGACAGCAGCACGTTGAAGCGCTGCTTCTGGAAATCCAGCATCACCTTTTCCAGCTCGCGCTCGGGCATCTGCCCGTGGGCGATGCCGATGCGCGCCTCCGGCACCAGTTCGCTCAGCTCGCGCTGCATGCGGCCGATGCTCTCCACGTCGTTGTGCAGGAAGTACAGCTGGCCGCCGCGCGCCAGTTCGCGCTGGAAGGCTTCGCGCAACAGCGCGTTGTCCCACTGGGTGACGAAGGTCTGCACCGCCAGCCGGTTCGGCGGCGGCGTGGCGATGATCGACAGGTCGCGCAGGCCGGCCATGGCCATGTTCAAGGTACGCGGGATCGGCGTGGCGGTCAGGGTCAGCAGGTGCACGTTGGCGCGCAGCGCCTTCAGCGCTTCCTTCTGGCGCACGCCGAAGCGTTGCTCCTCATCGACGATGACCATGCCCAGGTCCTTGAACTTCACGTCCGGCTGCAGCAGGCGATGGGTGCCGACGATCACGTCGATGCTGCCGGCGGCGACCTTCTCCAGCTCGGCCTTGATCTCCTTGCTGCTCTTGAAGCGCGACAGCACCTCGACCTTGAGCGGGTAGTCGGCGAAGCGGTCGCGGAAGTTGCGGTAGTGCTGTTCGGCCAGCAGCGTGGTCGGCACCAGCACCGCCACCTGCTTGCCGGCGCTGGCCGCGGCGAAGGCCGCGCGCACCGCGACCTCGGTCTTGCCGAAGCCGACGTCGCCGCAGACCACGCGGTCCATCGGCTGGCTGCTGGCCAGGTCGCGCAGGGTGGCGTCGATCGCGGCCAACTGGTCGGGGGTCTCCTCGAACGGGAAGCCGGCGGCGAACGGCTCGTACATCGCCCGGTCCACCTGCAGCGCCAGTCCGGCACGGGCCTGGCGGCGCGCCTGGATCTCCAGCAGCTCCGCGGCCACGTCGCGTACCTTCTCGGCGGCCTTGCGCTTGGCCTTGGTCCATTGTTCGCCGCCCAGCGAATGCAGCGGCGCGGTCTCGGCCGAGGCGCCGGAGTAGCGGCTGATCAGATGCAACTGCGCGACCGGCACGTACAACCGGTCGCCCTTGGCGTATTCGATTTCCAGGAACTCGCCGGGCATGCCGCCGGCATCGAGCACGATCAGCCCGCGGTAGCGGCCGACGCCGTGGTCCTCGTGCACGATCGGCGCGCCCTCGGACAGCTCGCCCAGGTCGCGGATGATCGCTTCCGGCTCGCGCCCCACACGGCGGCTGCGCCGCGGCTGGCTGGCACGCTCGGGGAACAACTGGCGCTCGGTCAGCACCGCGATCCGCGGCTCCTCCAGCGCGAAGCCGTCGTCGAGCGGCGCAACCGCGATAGCGAAACGTGCAGCAGAAAGCCCCTCTCCCTCCGGGAGAGGGGTTGGGGTGAGGGTCCGACCGCTAGTGGAGTTCGTCTGCGCAACCGTGGAACTTGCCGAAGCACCCGCCTTCTTCGTTCCCGACCGCGCAGACGCCGCACCCTCATCCGGCGCTTCGCGCCACCTTCTCCCGGTGGGAGAAGGAACAAATGCCGCGAAATTCGGCAGCACCTCCGGCTTCAACTCCGCGGCCGCCAGCACTTCCAGCAGCGCCTCGCGGCGGCCGGGCGAATCGGCGGCGATCAACACCCGGCCCGGGTAGTGATCGAGGAAGCTCTTCAGCGCCGCGCCGGGCGCGGCGTCCTTGGCCGCCACCGGCAGCGGCGGCAGCGGCTGGTCGCCCAGCGCCTGTGCCTCGTCGATGCGCGGGTGGTCGGCGGCCCACACGTCGATGCGCGGCAGCCCGTTGAGGCGCTCGCGCAGCGCGTCCGGCGCCTGGTACAGCTCCTCCGGCGCCAGCAGCGGGCGCTCCACGTCGTGGCGGCGTTGCTCGTAGCGGGCCTGGGTCTGCGCCCAGAACGCGTCGGCGGCGGCGCCCACGCCCGGTGCGATCAGCGGCAGCACGTGCTCGCCCAGATAATCGAACAGGGTGGCGGTGGCCTCGCGTGCGCCGCTGCTGCGGGTGTCCTGGAAGAACAGCGGCAGGTAGTACTCGATGCCCGACGGCGCCAGCCCGGCCTTCAGGTCCTGGTACAGCGCGCTGCGCCGGGTGTCGACGTCGAAGCGTTCGCGCAGCGCGGTCAATACCCGCTCCACGCTGACGTCGTCCATCGGCACTTCGCGCCCGGGCAGCATGCGCACCGCCTGCACATGGTCCAGCGAGCGCTGCGATTCCGGGTCGAAGGCGCGGATCGAATCGATGTCCTCGTCCAGCAGTTCGATCCGCAGCGGTGCGTCGGTGCCCATCGGATACACGTCGAGCAGGCCGCCGCGCACGGCGAAGTCGCCCGGGTCCATCACCTGCGGCACGTTGCGGTAGCCGGCGCTTTCCAGTCGCCGCTTCTCCGCATCCAGGTCCAGGCGCTGGCCCACGCGCAGGTCGAAACTGCCGCCGACGATGTAGCGCAGCGGCGCTACCCGCTGCATCAGCGTCTGCACCGGCACCACCACGATGCCCTGGGTCAGCGTCGGCAGCCGGTGCAGCGCGGCCAGACGCTGGCTGACGATGTCCGGGTGCGGACTGAACTGGTCGTAGGGCAGGGTTTCCCAATCCGGGAACGGCACCACCGGCAGGCTCGGATCGTCGCCGAGCAGGCTGTGCAGGTCGGCTTCGAGCTGGTGCGCGCTCTGGTTGTCGCGGGCGACCACCAGCAACGGCCCGCGGTGCGCGGACGCGGCGCAGGCGATGTGCCAGGCCAGGGCGGTGGAGGACGCGGGAGCGCGCCAGTGCGCGCGGAACTGGCCGGACTTGGGCAGCGGCGGAACGGGGAAGGGAAGGGGCGGCATGGACCAACTAGTTTAGCAAGGTCGGGACCCGGGTCCCGAGTTTTCAGCTGCCCAGTTCCAGCACCACCCGCACCAGGTCCGGATTGTCCGGATGCGGCATGCGCTGGAAGCCCAGCGACTCGGCCAGCTGCAGCATCGGCACGTTGCGTTCGAGCACATCGCCGTAGAGCCGGTCCAGATACTTGCGGCGCGCCCACTTGACCAGCTTGCGCATCAATTGCCGGCCCAGGCCCTGGCCGGAAACGAAACTGCTGACCAGGATCGCGTACTGCGCCTCGCGGGTACCCGGGTTGATCGCGGCGCGCGCCACCGCACCGACCACGGCTTCGCCAGGCGGCAGCGGCTCGGCGGCGACCAGGATCAGTTCCGACTTCGGATTGGGATGGGTGAGGCGTTGCGCCATGTCCTCGGTCAGTTCCTGCGTCGAATGCAGGAAGCGCTCGCGGATCTCGGTCGGCCCGAGCAGGCCGAAGGCACCTTGCAGCGGCGCGCTGTCCTCCGGCCGGATCGGACGGATCAGCAGTTCGCGCCCGCTGGGCAGGGTGAAGGTTTCATGCCACGGAGGCATGCGGTTGCGGGTAGCCATGGCCGTATGATCCTCGACGAAGCCTGGATTCTCGCATTGCCAAAACCTTACGCCCGTGAACGCAGCGTCCTGCCGATGTGCCGATCGGGTGGTCTTGCTAGAGTGGCGCTTCGTTCAAGGGAATGCGCGACGATGAAGACATCGCATGCCGTGGCCGTCTCCGCGGCGATCGGGCTGGGCCTGGCCACGCTGCTGGTGGGGCTGCTGGTGGGCGGTGGCAGGTGGCTGCTGCGCGCGCAGCACCACGACACGCCGACCGCCACCACCGCCGCTCCAGTCGCCGATGCGGAGCAGCTGGCGACGCAGGCATTGGCCCCGTACCAGGCGCGCCTGCAGGCCACGCGCCGGCCGGTGCTGCAGGTGCAACTGCAGCCGATGACGCAGGACGATCGCCTGGCCAGCAAGGTCGGCGGGCGCCCCTACTGGACCGGTGATAAGCCGTATCCGCACGCGGCCGACGGCCAGCCGCTGGCGCTGCTGGCGCAGATCGATCTGGCGCGGATGCCGCCGCTGCCCGGCTACCCGCGCCAGGGCATGCTGCAGTTCTTCATCGGCGGCGACGATTTCTATGGCGCCAACTTCGGTGGCGCGCGCAGCGACCTGGCCGCGCTGAGCGAACAACGCAATTTCCGCGTGGTGTACTGGCCGCAGCCGAAGGCGTCGGCGCGGCAGGCCGAGGTGCCGTTGCCAGCGGCCGACACGTTGCCGTTCGATCCGGCGCGGCCGCGGGCGATGCGGTTCGACGCCGGCGAGGAAACCATCGGCAGCAGCGATGTGCGCTTCGAGCAGGTGCTGGGCAAACCACTGGAGGAGGTGGCCGCGGCCTATGCCAAGCGCCACGCGGTGTCGCAGGATACGGTGGACGACGCGCTGTTCGATGCGCTGAGCCGTGGCGGCAACAAGCTCGGCGGCTACCCGGAGTTCACCCAGCAAGACCCGCGAACCCTGCAGGACAAGCAGGTCCTGCTGCTGCAGTTGGACAGCGACGAGGAGATGATGTGGGGCGACAGCGGCGTCGCCAACTTCTTCATCGATCCGGACGACCTGCGGCGCGGCGATTTCAGCCGCATCGCCTACAACTGGGATTGCTTCTGAGCGCGCGCGTGCGCCGCCCCGCGTACCTCATGCTTCGCGCTTGAGCCATTCCAGGCGCGTGCTGGCACCGGCTTCGCCCAGGTGCGCCTTCAGCGGCGGCAGCGCCTGCGCCAGCGCCTGCTCGAACTGCCAGGGCGGATTGAGCAGCAACATGCCGCTGCCGTTGAGCCGCAACGGCGAATCGTCCGGGCGCACCTGCAGTTCGGCGACCAGTGCCGACGCCACCGGCAGGGCCGCGGCCTTGCGGAAGAACGGCTGCAGGCTGCGGCGCTGCTTGATCGGATACCACACCGCGCACACCGCCTGCGGCCAGCGGCTCAGCGTTTCGCGCAGCGCGGTCACGATCAGCGGGTACTCGGCGTCCTGCGCTTCGTAGGGCGGATCGATCAGCACCAGCCCGCGGCCGATCCGGTTGGCCCCGGACTTGGGCGGCAGGAATGCCTTGATCGCCGCATAGCCGTCGCCGGCATGCACCTGCACACGGCGGTCGTGGGCGAACAACGCCTTGAGTTCGGCGGCTTCCTCGGGCTGCAGTTCGCAGGCGGCCAGCCGGTCCTGCGCGCGCAGCGCCTGCGCCACCAGCAGCGGCGAACCAGGGTAGGCGACCAGGGCACCGACCGGATTGTCGGCCTGCACCGCGCGCAGGTAGCGCTCCACCACGTCGGGCAGGGTCGGCTGGCCCATCAACCGCAGCACGCCGGCGGCGGCCTCGCCGGTCTTGCGCGCCTCGTTGGCCGCGAACAGATAGCGGCCGCGCCCGGCGTGGGTATCGAGCACAAAGAACGGGCTGTCCTTGCGCTTGAACGCATCGAGCAGCGCCAGCAGCACGATGTGCTTGAGGACATCGGCATGGTTGCCGGCGTGGAAGGCGTGGCGGTAATTCATCCGCGCAGTGTACGGGGCGCCACGCCGGCCGGCCACGCCTGCCGAGGTGCCGGGCGGGGCGGGTCCGCGGCCGCGGTACACTAGCCGGGCGACCGCTGGCGGCCGCACGGCGCCTAACGGGCATGAGGCCGGAAGGTGTGGACGATGGGCCTGTGCATCCGGGCGCAGGCGTCGTCGGAGCGTTCGGGTGCGCAGTGCCGATACCGCGTGGGCGGCCGGCGGGTCCACGGTTCGCATGCGCATGTCTTCTCCCCTGTTGCTCGGTGTCCTGGCGTTGGCGCTGCCGTTCGCCGCCTGCGGTGCCTCCCGTGCCGAAGCCGCGCCCTCGGGCGCAGCGCAAGCTGCGGCGTTCGATGCGCTGATCGAGGATGTCGGTGCGCACGGCAAGGACATGGCCGCCGACGAGCAGGCCTACCGCGTCGCGCATGCGCGCCTGCAGGCGCTGCTGCCCGCCGGCGACCCGGTGCGGCGGGCGCGCCTGGACGCCTTCGACTGCCAGCATTTTCCGCAGGGCCCGGCCGCGGCGGTGGAGCAGGCGCGGCGCGGCGAGCGCGGCGCGATCGCGCGCACCCATGTGCAGGTCCGCCTGGAGTACCTGCTGTGCGAAACCTATGCGCTCTACAACGACGGCCAGCGCCCGGCCTATCTGCGGCCCGCCACCACGATCCTGGCGCTGACCGACGCGCAGCGGTTCCCGCGACTGCGCGCGGCGGCCCTGCGCATGCGTGCCTTCGCCGAGCGCGACGCCGGCCACTACGCGCAGTCGCTGCGTACCTTGCAGGAACTGCGCGCGCTGGACGCACGGCGCGATGGCGGCTGGGTCGCGCTGCTGACCCTGATCGGCATTGCCGACGCCTACCTGGACATGGGCCTGCCGGATCTGTCGCAGCAGGTCGTCGCCGAGGTCCTGCAGCGGGCCAGGCAGGGCGATGGCGGCTACATGCAGGCGCTGGCGGTGGAGCGCGAAGGCGCCATCGCCGAGCAACGCGGCGATCTGCCGGCGGCGCTGGCTGCCTACCTGCGCGCGGCCGAGCTGCATGGCCGACATCCGCTGGAGGGGTCGCAGGCGTCGCTGTTGCTGCGCGCGGCCCGGATCAACGCGTTGCTGGGCAACCTGCCGCAGGCGCGGGCGCAGCGGCAGCAGGCCGAAGCGCAACTGGTCGCAATGGGCGCCACGCGGCTGATGCGCGCGCGTCGCGATTACGTCGATGCGCTGATCGCCGAGCGCAGCGGCGATGCGCGGGCCGCGCTGGCGCTGGCCGACCAGGCCGAGCAGGGCTACCGCGCCAACGGCGACCTGCGCAGCCTCAGCGACGTGCTGGACCTCAAGGCCACCGCCTTGCGCGCGCTGGGCGCCTGGCGCCAGGCACTGGATGCGCGCGAGGCGCAGATGCGCGTGCAGCAGGAACTGGACACGCGCATGCAGCGCGAGCAATCGCAGTTCCTGATCGCCGAATCGGAAAGCCGCGAGCGCGACCTGGCGGCGCTGCAACTGGCGCAGAAGGCGGAAACCCAGCGTAACCGGCTGCAGGCGATGGAGCGCGAGGCGACCCTGCGGCGCGCGTTGCTGGGCGCGGCGCTGCTGTTGCTGGCGGTGCTCGTCGGGGTGTTGTTCCTGACCCTCGGGCGCCTGCGCGGCGCCCGCCGCGAAGTGCGGGTCGACAGCCTTACCGGCGTCGCCTCGCGGCGCCAGGTGCTGGCCGAACTCGACACTGCGCTGGCGGCGCTGCCACGCGGCGGGCGCATGCCGCTGTCGGTGCTGGCGCTGGACGTGGACCACTTCAAGCGGATCAACGACGAACACGGCCATGCGGCGGGCGACCAGGTGCTGCGGCTGGTCGCCACCACCCTGCGGCAGAGCCTGCGCAGGAACGACAGCTTCGGCCGGACCGGCGGCGAGGAATTCCTGGCGCTGCTGCCCGGCGCCACCTGTGCCGAGGCACGGGAGCTGGCCGGGCTGCTGCGCGAGGTACTGGAGCGGCAGTCGTTCGACGCGGTCGTGCCGGGCCTGCGCCTGACCGTCAGCATCGGCATCGCCGAGGCCGGCGCCGGCGAGAGCAGCCAGGCGCTGCTGGCGCGCGCCGATGCCGCGCTGTACCGGGCCAAGCACGGCGGCCGCAACCGGGTGGAACTGGCGTCGGCGCCGGGCGCGGCCAACGCGCGCGGCGGCAGCGACAGCTGACGCGCCGCAGGTGCGCGTCGGGTTCCGTGCCGATCCACGAGCGGTGCCGCGGAATGGCCGGACGGACTGCCGCGGCGCCCGCGCGACGGCTATGCTGCGCGCCATGTCCACGCCTGCCGCCGCCAGTGTCCTCGTGGTCGAGGACGAATCCGCCATCGCCGACACCGTACTGTACGCGCTGCGCAGCGAGGGCTACGCGGTGCGGCATTGCCAGCTCGGGCGCGAGGCCCTGGCGCAGCTGCGCGAGGGCGGCATCGACGTGGTGGTGCTGGACGTCGGCCTGCCGGACCTGAGCGGGTTCGAGGTGTGCCGCACGCTGCGCGGTTTCAGCCAGGTGCCGGTGCTGTTCCTGACCGCGCGCAACGAGGAGATCGACCGCGTGCTCGGCCTGGAACTGGGCGCCGACGACTACATGGCCAAGCCGTTCTCGCCGCGCGAGCTGGTGGCGCGGGTGCGGGCGCGGTTGCGGCGCCCGGCGGTGGTCGTCGGCGATGCCGAGGCCGGCTGGCAGCAGCACGGCGATTTCGCCATCGACCGCGACGGCCGCCGCATCCGCTGGCGCGCTGCGGTGCTGGACCTGACCCGCTACGAGTACGCGTTGCTGGCAGCGCTGCTGCAGCGGCCCGGCGCCATCCTCAGTCGCGCGCAACTGATGGACCGCGGCTGGGACAGCAGCGCCGACAGCGCCGACCGCACCGTCGACACCCATATCAAGACCCTGCGCGCCAAGCTGCGCGCGGCCGGCGCCACCGACGATCCGATCCGCACCCACCGCGGCCTCGGCTACGCGCTGGAGGCCTGAGGTGCGGCTGGGGCTGAAGCTGTTCCTGGGCTTCTTCCTGATCGTCGGCGTGGCCGCCTTCTTCGTGATGCGGGTGTTCGTCAACGAGGTCAAGCCGGGCGTGCGCCAGGCGATGGAATCGACCCTGGTGGACGCGGCCAACGTGCTGGCGCAGATGGCCGCGCAGGATCTCAAGGACGGGCGCATCGCCAGCGGCCGTTTCGCCCGCGACCTGGCCGCGGCGCAGCGGCGCGATCCGCGCGCGATGGTCTGGCGTTTTCCCAAGCACAGCGTCGACTACCGCGTCACCCTCACCGATGCGGCGGGCATCGTGGTGTTCGATTCGCGCGGACAGGACATCGGCCGCGACAACTCGCGCTGGAACGACGTGTACCGCACCCTGCGCGGCGAGTACGGCGCCCGCTCCAGCCCCGAGGCCGACGGCGACCCCAACCACACGGTGATGCACGTGGCCGCGCCGGTCTACGATCCGGCCGACCCGCAGCGGCTGATTGGCGTGCTGACCCTGTCCCAGCCCAACCGCAGCATCGAGCCGTTCATTGTCGCCAGCCAGCGCAGCATCCTGCTGCGCGGCGCCTGGCTGATCGGCATCTCGGCGCTGATCGGGATCCTGATGACCTGGGGCCTGCTGCGCGGCATCGGCCGGCTCAACCGCTATGCGCAGGCGGTCAGTGCCGGTGCGCCGGTGCCGCCGCCGCCGCCGCGCCGCGATGAGATCGGCGATCTCGGCCGTGCGCTGGAGACCATGCGCCGCAAGCTGGAGGGCAAGCAGTACGTCGAGCAGTACGTGCAGTCGCTGACCCACGAGATGAAGAGCCCGCTGGCCGCGATCCGGGGCGCGGCGGAACTGCTGCAGGAGCCGCTGCCGGAACCGGAGCGGCAGCGCTTCGTGCGCAACATCGCCGAGCAGCAGCAGCGCCTCACCGAGACCATCGACAAGCTGCTGGCGCTGGCCGAGGTGGAACAGCACGGCTGGTTGCAGCGGCGCGAACCGGTGGCGCTGGCGCCGCTGTGCGCGGACCTGGCCGAAGCGCTGGCGCCGCAACTGCAGGCGCGCGGTCTGCAACTGCAGGTCCAGGTGCTGGACCCGGCCCTGGTTGTGTCGGGCGATCCCTACCTGCTGCGGCAGGCGCTGCACAACCTGCTCGACAACGCCATCGCCTTTTCGCCGGAGGGCGCGAGCATCGTGCTGCGCGCCGAACGCGGCGCCGATGCGCGCGTGCTGCTGACGGTGGAGGACGCTGGCCCGGGCGTTCCCGACTACGCGCTGGAGCGGGTGTTCGAGCGCTTCTACTCGCTGGCGCGCCCGGCCACCGGCCAGCGCAGCTCCGGCCTTGGTCTGCCGTTCGTGCGCGAGGTGGCGCGCCTGCACGGCGGCGACGCCAGCCTGCGCAACCGCGACGGTGGCGGCGCGGTGGCCTGCCTGGCGTTGCCGCTGGCCTGAGCCGGATCGATTCGCGCGAGAGGGCGTGAAGCGCGGTGCCGGGGCTCCCGCGTCGGGACTGAAGTCCCTCCCACAGTGGGGCGCCGCGTCGACCGGATGCCGGCCACCAATCCCGATTCCCCAATCCCCAATCCCGGCTCCTCCCACTTCACACCCACTTCAAATTCGCCTCAAACCCCACCCACGCAGCGGTCGCATGCTGGCCCCCTCCCAACCGAGAGGTCGCCATGAAATCCCTGAAGCTGCTGTTGCGATTCGCCACCATCGGCGGATTGATCCTGTTGTTGCTGATCCCGCTGCTGATGATTCGCGGCACCGTGCAGGACCGCCAGCATTACCGCGACGAGGCGGTGGAACGGGTGTCGCAGAGCAAGGCCGGCGAGCAGCGCCTGCTCGGCCCGCTGCGGGTGATCCCGTGGACCCAGGAACGTGAGGTCGCCGTACTCGACGCCGACGGCAAGCGGGTGACCAAGCGCGAGACCCAGGCCGGCTACGTGCTGCAGGCGCCGCGGCGGCTGCAGGTCGAAGGCGAACTGAAGCCCGCGCAGCGCCACATCGGCCTGTTCAAGGTGCAGGTGTACAGCTGGCATGCGCGGCTGAAGGCCGAGTTCGACGATCTCGACTATGCCGCTGTCGATCGCCGCCAGTACGGCACGCCGTATCTGGCGATCGGCCTGCAGGACGTGCGCGGCCTGGTCGGCACGCCGAATCTGCGCGCCGACGGCCGCGCGCTGCCGCTGCAGCCGGGCTCGGAAGGGCTGGCCAACATCTCCAAGGGCGTGCACGCAGTGTTGCCGGCATTGCGCGATACGCAGCAGGGCCGGCTGACCGACCTGCACGACGTGCAGATGGAATTCGTGCTCGACGGCACCCAGGCGCTGTCGATCGTGCCGGTCGGCGACGACAACCAGATCGCGCTGAACTCGCCGTGGCCGCATCCGCTGTTCGGCGGCCGCTTCCTGCCCAACGAGCGCCGCATCACCGCGCAGGGGTTCCAGGCGAGCTGGGCGCTGTCGTCGCTGGCGACCGGCGCGCAGGCGCAGCTGGCCTCCGGCGGACAGGATCTCGACGCCTTGCGCGTGGACCTGGTCGACCCGGTGGACGTGTATACCCAGGCCGAGCGTGCCAGCAAGTACGGCCTGCTGTTCGTGGTGCTGACCTTCGTCGCCTTCGGCCTGTTCGAGCTGATCAAGCGCCTGCCGATCCATCCGCTGCAGTACCTGCTGGTGGGCCTGGCGCTGGCGATCTTCTTCCTGCTGCTGCTCAGCCTGTCCGAGCACATCCCGTTCTGGCAGGCGTATCTGGTCTCGGCGGTGGCCTGCATCGGGCTGCAGTTCTTCTACCTGTCGGGGGTCTTGCGCAGCCGCCTGCGCGCGGCCGGCTTCGCCAGCATGCTCACCGTGCTGTACGGCGCGCTGTACGGCTTGCTGGCCTCGGAAGACAACGCCTTGCTGATGGGCTCGCTGCTGCTGTTCGGCATCCTCGGCGCGATCATGTGGATCACCCGCCGGATCGACTGGTACGAACTCGGCGCGTCGCTGCGCTGAGCCGTCGGGGGAGAACCGGACATGGTCGCGCATCGTCATCTGCATCGGCGTCTGCAGGCGCTGCTGCCGCCCGCCCTGGAGACCCATGGCCTGCATCCCGGCAACCTGCCGGGGGCGCTCGCGCGCAGCGCGCAGGCCGCGCTGGTCACCGCCGCCGACCGCGGCGGGGCCCTGTGGCTGCGCTTGAGCGAACGCAGCCGCGCCGCCCTGGCCGGCGACGCGGTGGCGTTCCTGGCCGGCGCGCTGCAGGCGCGTGCGGCCTTGCCGGGCGAAGCCGCGCCGTGGCGCTACTGCCCCTGGCGCGCGGTGCGCCGCGATCCTGCCTGGGCGATGGACGTGGAGCGGTGCGGGGACACGCCTGCGCCGGGGTTCGTGACCTGGGAAGCGGAAGGCCGCGCGCGCTTGCTGGTGCTGCCGGCACAGGCCGCGCTGCTGTGCCGCTGGTGGCGCTGAGGCAGGGCACCCGCATCGATCGCCACCACTACGGGCGGATCGGTCGGATGGTCATCGGCCATTGACGGCAGAAACACCGACGGTGGCGGCACGGATGCCGCCACGGGTCACAGGACGGGCAGGGACGCCCACGCAGGGAGGCGGCAAGGAGGCACATGCAAGGGCATCGCCAGGCAGGCAGCGCCAGGGAAACGCTTGCGGTAGAGTGCACGGATGCACTCTCCGCTCTCCATTCAGCGCCTGCGCGGCGCCGGGATCGTGCCGTTCCTGGACGCGGTCGCTCAGCTGCGCATCGCGGTGTTCCGCGACTGGCCCTACCTCTACGACGGCGACCTCGGCTACGAACGCGAGTACCTGGCCGCCTATGCGGCGTCGCCCGACAGCGTGTTCGTGCTGGCGCGCGACGGCGAGCAGGTGGTCGGCGCCTCCACCGGGCTGCCGCTGGTCGACGACACCGAGGCGTTCGCCGCGGCCTTCGCCGGCAGCGGCATCGACCCGGCCGAGGTGTTCTATTTCGGCGAGTCGGTGCTGTTGCCGCAGTATCGCGGGCGCGGCGCCGGCCATGCCTTCTTCGACGAGCGCGAGGCGCATGCGCGCGCGCTCGGTCGCTTCCGCCTAACCGCGTTCTGTTCGGTGGAGCGGGCGCCCGACGACCCGCGGCGGCCGCCGGAGTATCGCGGCAACGACGTGTTCTGGCGCAAGCGCGGCTACCTGCCACAGCCGGCGTTGCGCATGCATCTGCCGTGGAACGAGGTCGACCGCGGCGAAACGCCGCATACCCTGGGTTTCTGGACCCGCGCGCTGGAGCCTGCCGCATGAAAGTCGCCGTCGCCAAGTATCCGATCGGCGCGCCCGCCGATTTCGCCGCCTTCGCCGACAAGCAGGCCGCGCTGCTGGGCGAGGCCGCGCAGGCCGGCGCGCAGCTGGCGGTGCTGCCGGAGTACCTCTCGCTGGAACTGGCCGCGACCTTCGGCGCCGATGTGTCGGCGCGGCTGCCGGCTTCGCTGGCGGCGATCCAGGCACTGCATGCGCCGTACCTGGCCTTGTTCGCCGACCTGGCACGGCGCCATCGCCTGCACGTGGTCGCCGGCAGCTTCCTGCTCGACATGGGCCAGGGGCGCTACCGCAACCGCGCCTACTGGTTCCCCCCGGACGGCGGCCACGGCTGGCAGGACAAACTGCAACTGACCGGCTTCGAAAAAGCCACCGGCCTGATCGACGGCGGCGAGGCGCTGAAGGTGTTCGAGGCCGAGGGCGTGCGCGCCGGCGTGGCGGTCTGCTACGACAGCGAGTTCCCGCTGCCGGTGCGTGCCCAGTACGAGGCCGGGGCGCGGCTGCTGGTGGTGCCCAGTTGCACCGACACCGAGGCCGGCGCCACCCGCGTGCGCGTGGGCTGCCTGGCGCGGGCGCTGGAGAACCGCATCTTCGTCGCTCAGTCGGTGACCGCCGGCGTCGCCGAGTGGAGCCCGGCGCTGGACGTGAACACCGGCGAGGCCACGCTGTACGCGCCGATGGACGCCGGCTTCCCGGCCGACGGCATCGTCGCGCAGACCCATGGCGAGCAGGTCTGGGCGATCGCCGAGCTGGACTTCGCCGCGTTCGAGGCCAGCCGCGCTAATGCGCAAGTGGCCAACGACCGCGACTGGCGCGGGCAACTGGCACCGGCCGTGGTACGCGCGGAACTGAGCGGGTTCGCGTAGGGCAGGATTTTGCGCCGTCGGCAGTCCGCCCTGGCGTGGCAGGTCCTGTCCCTGGGCAAAATGCTGCTCGTACCAATCCCGAATCCCCAATCCCGAATCCCGCGCGCCGGCAGGCGCCTGCTCGGCAAGGTAAAATCGCCCGATTCCCGTCGTTTCGAGCGTTCCATGGCCTGCCGCACCCGTTTTGCCCCCAGTCCCACCGGTTATCTGCACATCGGCGGCGCGCGCACCGCGCTGTATTGCTGGCTGGAGGCGCGCCACCGCGGCGGCGAATTCGTGCTGCGGATCGAGGACACCGACCGCGAGCGCAGCACCCAGGCGGCGATCGACGCGATCCTGGAGGCGATGGAGTGGCTGGGCCTGGATTACGACGAAGGCCCGATCTACCAGACCCGGCGCCTGGATCGCTACCGCGAGGTCGCCGAGCAGTTGCTGGCGCAGGGTCAGGCCTACTACGCCTACGAGACCCGCGAGGAACTGGATGCCATGCGCGAAGCGGCGATGGCGCGGCAGGAAAAGCCGCGCTACAACGGCGCCGCGCGCGAACTGAACCTGCCGCACCGCGACGATCCCAACCGGGTGATCCGCTTCAAGAACCCGACCGAGGGCGTGGTGGCGTTCGACGACCTGATCAAGGGCCGCATCGAGATCGCCAACAGCGAACTGGACGACATGGTGATCTTCCGTCCCGACGGCTATCCCACCTATAACTTCGCGGTGGTGGTGGACGACTGGGACATGGGCATCACCGAGGTGATCCGCGGCGACGACCACATCAACAACACCCCGCGGCAGATCAACATCTACCAGGCGCTGGGCGCGCCGGTGCCGAAGTTCGCGCACATGCCGATGATCCTGGACGAGCAGGGCGCCAAGCTGTCCAAGCGCACCGGCGCGGCCGACGTGATGCAGTACAAGGACGCCGGCTACCTGCCGCACGCGCTGATCAACTACCTGGCGCGGCTGGGCTGGTCGCACGGCGACCAGGAACTGTTCGGGCGCCAGGAGCTGATCGACCTGTTCGACGTCAAGGACGTCAACTCCAAGGCCGCGCGCCTGGACATGGCCAAGCTCGGCTGGGTCAACCAGCACTACCTCAAGAGCGACGACCCGGCGACGATCGCGCCGCAGCTGGAGTTCCAGTTGCGCAAGCTCGGCATCGACCCGGCCGCCGGCCCGGCTGCGGCCGAGGTGGTGGTGGCGCTGCGCGAGCGCGTGCAGACGCTCAAGGAAATGGCCGAGAAGGCCGAGGTCTGGTATCGCCCGCTGACCCGCTACGACGACGCGGCGGTGGCCAAGCATTTCAAGCCGGGCGCCGAACTGGCGCTGGGCAAGGCCCGCGAACTGCTGGCCGCGCTGCCGCAGTGGAACCTGGACGGCGTCGCCGCCGCGCTGCACGACACCGCCGCCGCCCTGGAGATCGGCATGGGCAAGGTGGCGCAGCCGCTGCGCGTGGCCATCACCGGCACCCAGGTCAGTCCGGACATCTCGCAGACCGTGTACCTGGCCGGTCGCGAGGAGGCCTTGAAACGCATCGACGCCGCGCTCATCAAGATCCCAGCGGGAAGCTGATTCCCGGGAGACCGCCATGTCCAGCAAGAAGACCGCCTGTACCGAGCCGCACCACCACGTCCACGACGCTGCCGACTTCGTCAAGGTGGTGGAGCGGGTGAGTCGCGAGCGCGGTCTGCGCCTGACCCCGATCCGCGCCAACGTGCTGCGGCTGATCGCCGAGGCCGGGCGCCCGGTCAAGGCCTACGACCTGCTGGAATGGGTGCGCGAAGGCAAGGGCGTGGGCGCCGACGCGCCGCCCACCGTGTACCGCGCGCTGGACTTCCTGATGGCCAACGGCTTCGTGCACAAGCTCGAGTCGGTCAACGCCTTCGTCGCCTGCCACCATCCGAGCAGTGCCCAGCATTCGGTGCCGTTCCTGATCTGCGACCGCTGCCACAGCGCGGTGGAGCTGGAGGACCGCGACGTGGTCAGCCAGCTGGAGCAGCGCGCCAAGGCCCTGGGATTCCAGCCGCAGGCGCAGACCCTGGAAGTGCACGGGCTGTGCGCGAAGTGCGCGGGCTGAGCTCCGTGCCGACATTGCGATACGTTGCAGGCCTGCGGGACATGGCATCCGATTGATCTGAGCCTGGCTGAATAGCTGTCGGCAATGCCTGCTATCACCGCAACGCGGGCACGTCCTGTCCGCCGTGACGTGTGGCGGTAGCGTGCTAAACGCGTTCCGGTGCGGCGTTGCCGCGCTGGAAATCGGAGCGACGGCGAAGCGGAGCCCCACAGCGAGTGCCTGAGAACCGCGTTGCGCGTCCCGGGTTGCTATTCTGATCGGCGCTACCGCATTGCCAGGAAGGTCGTTCCGATGCGCACTCACGTCGCTCCGTCCCGATCGCGCCCGACCGGGCACGTGCGCTGTGGCTGCATGCGCAGCGCCTGACCACGCCGGCGCCGTTCGGCCGCGGCGCCGAAGCGGTGCGGCAGGCGACCGCGCACCTGGGCTATGTGCAGATCGACACCATCCACGTGATCGCGCGCAGCCACCACCACGTGCTGTACACGCGCATTCCCGAGTACCGCGAACGGGATCTGGAACGGGCGCAGTCGCAGGACAAGTCGCTGTTCGAGTACTGGACCCATGCCTTGGCCTACGTGCCGGTCGCCGACTACCGCATGTACGTGGCGCAGATGGCGCGCCGACGTGCACAGGCCGACGCCCGGGGCGCGGTGGATGCGCAGGACTATGCGCGGTTGTTGCGGCGCATCCGCAACGAGGGGCCGTTGTCGATCCGCGACATCGACGACGAGGTGCTGGTCGAGAAGACCCACCCCTGGGGCAGCCGCAAGCCGTCGCGGGCTGCGTTGCAGTACGGTTTCTTCAGCGGCGACCTGGTGGTCAGCCAGCGCAGCGGCATGCTCAAGACGTACGAATTGGCCACGCGGCATTTCGGCTGGCGGCAGCGGCCGCGTCCGGTCAGCGACGCGCAATATGCGCGTTACCTGCTGCAGCGAGCGTTGCGCGCGCAGGCCATCGTCGGCGTGGACTCGGTCTGTTATGGCGAGACCGCCGCCAAACCGGCGGTGCGAGCGTTGATCGCCGCGGAAGTGGCGCGCAAGCGCCTGCGCCCGGTGCATCTGCAGGGCCAGGAAGGCGTGGCCCTGTGGGTCGAGCCGGAGCTGCTGGACAGCACGCCGCCGCCACCGGATCCGACGCGGGCGCAGTTGCTGTCGCCGTTCGATCCGCTGGTGATCCAGCGCAAACGGTTGCAGCAGTTCTTCGGCTATACCCATCGCTTCGAGGCCTATGTGCCGGCGCCACAGCGGGTACTGGGCTACTTCGCGCTGCCGGTGCTGGTCGGCGACCGCATCGTCGCCGCGCTCGACCTGAAGATGGACCGTCGCGCCGGCCGCCTGCTGATCCAGCAATGGACCTGGCTGGCGCCGCAGCGACCGGCGCTGCAGGCGAGGATCGACGCGGCGTTGCAGCGGTTCGAACGCTTCCATCTGCTGTAGCCGGGTGCTGCTGCCGCAGGGGTATGGCTTGCGGCGGTGCAACTCGCGCCAAGGGCATCCGCGGCGCAGCGCCGGACTTCGGCAGGATGCCGCGCATTCCCGATCGCATGCCTACGTCGGTTGTTGCCCAAACGTACCGCTGTTGCCGCGAACCGACGCTCACACGCGGCGGCCAGGGTCACCTCGCGACCACAGGCTGCCGCTTAGGCTCGGGTTTCCCACGTTGCCTGTGCCGCCGCATGTCCGCTGCCCGACACTGTCTCCATGCTGCAATCGACGCCTGCCGCCGCGGCACGCCCGCGGTCCTGGCCGTGGCGATGGCCCGCGAAGGCTCTACCTACGCGCACGCCGGGGCGATGGCCTTGTTCGGCCCCGATGGTGCGCAGCAAGGTTGGCTCAGCGGCGGGTGCCTGGAGCCGGAGATCGCGCGCTGCGCCACGGAGGCCGCCGTCGCCGGCATGCCGGTGTGGATGGAGATCGATACGCGCGAGGACGAGGACCTGCTGTCGGGTTCGGCAGCCGGTTGCCGGGGCCGCCTGCACCTGGCCTTGCTGCCGCTGCTCGCCTTGCCGGGCTTCGACGGGCTGGCCCAGGCCTGGCTGCAGGGGCGCGGTGGATTGACCCTGGTGCTGGAGGCCGACGGTCGCATCGCCGCCAGCGTGGCCGCGCAGGCGTTGCGGTGGTGCCTGCCTTGGCACACGCTGTCTGCGCCGCCGCCGCGCGCCGGCGAAGTGCAGGTGCCGCCGCCGCCGAGGGTCAGCGTCTTCGGTGCCGGCCCGGAAACCACCGTGTTGCTGCCGCTGCTACGTCAATTGGGCTGGATGACCACCCTGGTCGAGCAGCGGCCGCGCTGGTCTGCGTTGGCGGCGCTGGCCGACCGCGCCCTGGCATGTACGCCGACCCGCGCACTGGCCGACTGTGACGGCAGCGACGCGGCACTGGTGATGCACCACAATTTCGAACTGGATCGTGAAGCGCTGGACGCGCTGGCCGGCAGCGCGATCCCGTTCCTCGGCCTGCTGGGACCGGTGCGGCGGCGCGAGGACCTGTTCCGTTTGCTGAGCCCGACGCAACGCGCGCAGGTGTCGCCGCGCCTGCATTCGCCGATCGGGCTGCGCCTGGGAGGCAATGGCGCAGAAGCGATCGCGCTGAGCATCGCCGCGCAGTTGCAGGCCAGCCGGGCGGCGCCGCCGCGGCTGAGTGCGGTCGCGCAGGCAAGCGACAGGCCGCGGCGATCGCACCGCGATGCGCTGACGGCAGCGCCGCGATTGCTGGCCGAGGGCGCCAGGTGATGGCGCAGGCGCACGCGGCGCTGATCCTGGCCGCGGGCGGCAGCCGCCGCCTCGGCCGTCCCAAGCAGACGCTGACCAGCGACGGCGAGCCGCTGCTGCGCAAGGTCGTGCGCCTGGCGCTGTCCACGGCACCGGCGCGTTGCGTGGTGGTGCTGGGTGCGCAGGCCGAGGCGCTGCACCCGCTGCTGGAGGGATTGCCGGTGGAATGCGTGCGCAATCCGGACTGGTCCACCGGCATGGGCGGCAGCCTGGACTGCCTGCGTGCGGCGGTAGGCGACGATGCCGCGATCACCCATAGCCTGGTGCTCGGTTGCGACCAGCCGGCGTTGGCCGCGGCGCATCTGCAGGATCTGCTGGCGGCGGCCTCACGGGCGGCGTCCGGTTGCGCGGTGAGCGCCTACGCCGGCGTGCGTGGCATGCCCGCGGTGGTGGCGCAGCAGCGCTGGCGCGCGCTGCCATTGGGCGGCGACCAGGGCTTGCGCACGCTGTTCGCGACGCTGGCACCGGACAGCCTCGGTTGCATCGTCGCGCCGGCCTTGGCGCTGGACCTGGACACGCCGGAGGATGTGCAGGCGGCGGTGGCGAAAGGGTGGCTGGATCCATCGCGGTCGCTGCAGGGCGCGACGTAGCGATGGTTCCTGCAGGACTTGCTGCGGGATGCGATAGATGCATCGAAGGCTTCCATCAGACAACGGGCGACGTCGGATGGCGTCCTACTTTGCTCTTTGCAACGGAATGCCACCTCTGATGACTACGGAAGCGATGTCGCAGGAGCGGCTTCAGCCGCGACAGGCGCTATGGGTAACGTCTGTCGCGGCTGAAGCCGCTCCCACGAGGGATAGGGCGAACGGCGCAGCAAGCGGCGCTCGTGCTCAGCCGATCAACTTGTCCGGGGTGATCGGCAGGTCGCGGATGCGCTTGCCGGTGGCGTGGAACACGGCATTGGCGATGGCCGCGGGAATGCCGACCATGCCCAGTTCGCCCATGCCCTTGACCCCGAGCGGGTTGACGATGGTGTCGTCCTCTTCGACGAACATGGTCTGGATCTCGTGCACGTCGGCGTTGACCGGCACATGATAGTCGGCCAGCGAGGCGTTGAGCATGCGCCCGTAGCGGTGGTCGATCTCGGCGCCTTCGCTGAGCGCCATGCCGATGCCCATCACCACGCCGCCGATTTCCTGGCTGTGCGAGGTCAGCGGATTCATGATCTTGCCGCAGGCGGTGGCTTCGATGACCCGCGTCACCTGCACCATGCCGGTGTCCGGATCGACCTTGACCTCGATGAACTGCGCGCCGTGTGCGGCGGTGGCGTACTGCTTGCGCTCGGCCGAGGGCTTGGATTCGTGCACCACCTCCAGCTCCTGCAGGCCGTGCTGGCGCATCAGCTTGGCCACGTCCAGGCCGGCTTCGGGCTTGCCGGTCGGGCGCAATTGGCCATCGACCAGTTCCACCGCATCCACATCCAGCCCGCTGAATGCGGCCTGCCCATCCTGCCTGGCCAGTTCCAGCAGCTTGCCGCGGATCTCGCGCGCCGCGCCGTGGATCGCGCTGCCGACGCTGGCGGTGGTCCACGAGCCGCCCTGCGCGGGCGCCTTGGGCAGACGCGTATCGCCGAGTTCGAACTGCACGCGCTTGGCGTCGATGCCCAGGTACTCGGCGGCGATCAGGGTCATCACCGTATAGGTGCCGGGGCCGATGTCGGCCGTGGCGCTGCCGACCCGGGCGCTGCCGTCGGCCTTCAGCACCACCCGCGCCAGCGCCGGCATCTGCATCGACGCCCAGGTGCCGGTAGCCATGCCCCAGCCGACCAGCAGGCGGCCGTCGCGCATGGAGCGCGGCTCGGGCGTGCGCTTGCTCCAGCCGAAGGTCTCGGCGGCGAGCGCGTAGCATTCGCGCAGCGCCTTGCTCGAGAACGGCTTGCCGCTGTCCGGGTCGGTCTCGGCATAGTTGGCCAGGCGCAGTTCCAGCGGGTCCATCTTCAGCGCATAGGCCAGTTCGTCCATCGCGCACTCGATGCCGAACATCTGGCTGATGGTGCCGGGCGCGCGCATCGCCTGCGGCGTCGGCAGGTCGGTCTCCACCACCTCGAAGCGATCCTCCACGTTGGGGCAGGCGTACAGCGAGCGGGCATTGCGGAAGAAGGCCTCGTTGAACGCCTCGATGCGCGAGGTGTTGAGCACGTGCCGGTAGCGGATCGCCTGCAGCGTGCCGGCGGCGTCGGCGCCCAGGCCCAGTTCCACGCGGTAATAGGGGCGGTAGCCATGGCCGCTGAACATCTGCCGCCGGGTGTAGACGATCTTCACCGGAAGGCCGACCGCCTTGGAGACCGCGCCGAGCAGGAAGGTGTAGTAGTTGGGGCGCAGGCAGGAGCCGAACGCGCCGCCGACGAACAGCGAGACCACATTGACCTTGTCCACCGGAATGCCGAAGTAGCCGGCCAGCTGTTCGCGGTCCTGGTAGACGTTCTGGCTCTTGTTGACCACGGTCAGGGTGTCGCCGATCCAGTAGCCGATGCCGCCGTGCGGCTCCATCGGATTGTGGTGCTCGACCGGCATCGTGTACGCGGCCTCCAGCTTCACCGGCGCGGCGGCGAACGCGGCGGCCGGGTTGCCGCGCGGCTTCGGCGACTCTTCCGGTGTCGGATCGTGCGCCTGGCCGAGCAGCGCGTCGAAATCGGTCTGCGCGGCCTCGGTGGCGTACTCCACCTGGATCAGCCGCGACGCATGCCGCGCCTGCTCGAAGGTGCTGGCCACCACCACCGCGATCGGTTGCGCATTGAAGTGGATGCGGTCGTCGACCAGGGCGCGGAACGACAGGTCTTCGCCCTTCTTCTTGACCGCGTCGGAGACCGGCTTGATCGCATTGAGATGGGTCAGCACCTTGATCACGCCCGGCGCGGCTTCGGCGGCGCGGGTGTCGATGCGCACGATGCGGCCCTTGGCGATGGTGCTGGTGAGGATGTAGCCGTGGACCAGATGCGGGATCTGGAACTCCGCCGCATAGCGCGCCTTGCCGGTGACCTTGGCGTAGCCGTCGACGCGGCGCATTTCCTTGCCGATGTAGTTCATTGCCGGTTCTCCGGTTGGCCGCTCACGCGGCGTCGCTGCCGCTGGCGCGGTGCAGGGCGCGGATCATCGCGTGCGTGCCCATCGGGATCTTGTAGGCGTTGTGCGCCAGCGGCTGCGCCGCGGCCATCTCGGCCTGCGCGGCGGCGGCGAAAGCGGTCTCGCCGACATGCTGCCCGACCAGCGCACGTTCGGCGGCGCGTGCGCGCCAGGGTTTGTGCGCCACCCCGCCCATGGCGATGCGCGCGTCGCGGATGCGCCCGTCCGGTTCCAGTGCCAGCGCCGCGGCCACCGAGATCAGTGCGAATGCGTAGCTGGCCCGGTCGCGTACCTTCAGATAGTGGCTGTGCGCGGCGAAGCTCTGCGCCGGCAGGGTGATGGACTCGATCAGTTCGCCATGCGCGAGCTGGTTGTCGACATCGGCGCGCGCCTCGGGCAGCAGGTGGAATTCGGCGAACGGGATCTCGCGCTGCGTGCCGGCCGGCGTACGCACCTGCACCGTCGCGTCCAGTGCGGCCAGCGCCACGCACATGTCCGACGGGTGCACGGCCACGCAGTGTGCGCTGTGGCCGAAGATCGCGTGGGTGCGGTTGAGCCCCTCGCGCGCGCCGCAACCGCTGCCGGGTTCGCGCTTGTTGCAGGGCAGGGCGGTGTCGTAGAAGTAGCCGCAGCGCGTGCGCTGCAGCAGGTTGCCGCCGTTGCTGGCCATGTTGCGCAATTGCATCGTGGCCCCGGCCAGGATCGCCTGGCTCAGCAGCGGATAGCGCTGGCGCACCAAGGGATGGTTGGCGGTCTGCGTGTTGTTGGCGAGCGCGCCCAGGCGCAGGCCGCCGTCGGCGGTTTCGGCGATCTCGGCCAGGCCCTTGAGCCGGGTCAGGTCGACGATCTCGTCGGCACCGGTCACCCCTTCCTTCATCAGGTCGAGCAGGTTGGTGCCGCCGCCGAGGAAGCGTGCGTTCGGGTTGGCGGCGACACGGCGCACCGCGTCCTCCGGCGAGGTCGCGCGCTGATACTTAAACGGCGTCATCGGCCACCTCTTTCGCCATCTTCAGGGCGGTCAGTTCGGACTGGTCGACATAGCGCCAGGTCAGCGGCCGCGGCGCGCCGCCGCTGTGCACGTCCTGGATGGCGGCGACGATCTTCGGGTAGGCGCCGCAGCGGCAGATGTTGCCGCTCATCCGCTCGCGCACCTCGGCGTCGCTGAGTTCGGTGACCGGCCGGCTGACGTCGGCGCTGACGTGGCTGGCATCGCCGCGCCTGATCTCGTTCAACAAGGCCACCGCCGAGCAGATCTGCCCAGGCGTGCAATAGCCGCACTGGAACCCGTCGTGCTGCACGAACGCGGCCTGCATCGGATGCAGTCGCTCGCCGTCGGCCAGGCCCTCGATGGTGGTGATCTGGGTGTCTTCTGCCTGTGCCGCCAGGGTCAGGCAGGACAGCCGGCGCTCGCCATCGACGATCACCGTGCAGGCGCCGCACTGGCCGTGGTCGCAGCCCTTCTTGGTGCCGGTCAGTGCCAGGTGTTCGCGCAGCGCATCCAGCAACGTGGTCCGTGGATCCAGCTGCAGGGCATGGCGCTGACCGTTGACCTCCAGGACCACGGGCAAGGCGTTCTGCGGTGGCGCGGCCTTGGCGGCCGGCGCGGCAAATGCGGCCTCGCTGAAGAGGATCTGTCCGCCCGCGCTGCTCAGGCCCGCGGCCGAGAGCAGGGCGAGGAATTCGCGGCGCGAGAGGCCGTTGATGCCGAGCCGGCGCGCGAGCGCGGCTTCGTCCTCGCTCAGCGGGGTGTCGCGCGCGCTGTCGGCGGCGCCGGACGCGTCATCGGTACGGTGGGGCTCATGCTGCATCGGTCTCTCCTGCCTGGGGGACCGCCACCGCGCGCGCCGTGGCGCAGCATGGAGCGAGTCGACCTGGGTAGCAGCGCCATCGCGACGCCGGCGTACGGGCACGCATCGGAACCCGGCCGCCAGCATCGCGGCGGTACCGCGAAGGGATTGCGAAGAGGGCGCGAAGGGAGGGTGTCGGGGCAGTGATACGGACGGGTGGCCGTACTGGATCGGGATGCGCGTGCATGCGCTCCTGCAGATGCCATCGCCGCCACGACAGGCGCGCGATTGCGCCTGTCATCGTCGGCGCCACGCGACGCCGGTGCAGCGATGGCGTCGCGTGCGTCTGCGATGCGGCAGGCGCTACCAGCGATACGCCACCGATGCCTGATACTGGCGGCCGGCGATCGGGCGGCCCATGAACACGCCGCCGGTGGCCGCGCCGGGCACGCGTACATTGCCTTCTGTCAGGCCCAGCGTGTCGGTCACGTTGCTGCCGCTGACGGTGAACTCCCAGTGCTCGCCGCTGTGCAGGCTGGCGCCGAGGTCGAGCATGTCGTAGGACGGCAGGCGCTGGCTGTTGGCCAGGTCGGCGTAGCGTTCGCCGATGTAGGAATAGGTCGCGAACACGCGCAGGTCGCCGAACGGCAGCATCCAGTAGTAGCTCGGCGTCAGCCGGAACTGGCGCTTGGGCTGGCGCATGACCTGGTTGCCGGTGTATTCGCGGTAATTGCGGTACTTCGCGTCCAACCACACCCCCGTCCCGGCCAGTTCGAAGCCGCCGAACGGACGGATCGCGCCTTCCACCTCCAGGCCGTAGGCACGCGAATCGCCGACCGTGGTGAAGTTGCTGCCGTTGGCCAGGAAGGCCTGGAACGGCGAATTCCTGAAGGTGTTGTAGAACGCCGTGAGGTACAGATCGTAGTTGGCCGCACCCGACTTCAATCCCAGTTCGTATTGCCGGATGTCCTGCACCTTGGTCTGGCCGTCGCGCAGATTGTCGAAGCCAGGAAACTTGACCCCGGAATTGACCCGCGCGAACACGCTGTTGTGCGCGTCGAGCTTGACGTTCAGGCCGGCGGTCCACGACAGCGCATTGTCGTCCTGGTCGATGTGTCGCGCGCTCGGCAGCGAGATCGAGGTGGCATTGTCGTAGAGCGTGGCCGGATTGCCGTCCAGGTCCACGGTCGCGGTGTCGTGCACGGTGCCGGTGACGCGCTGGCGCTCGTAGCGCACGCCCAGGTCCAGGCGCAACCGCTCGTCCAGTTCCCATTCGTCGGCGACGAACACCGCGGCGTTCTCGCCCTCGTAATGCGCGCGCAGCGCCAGGAAGGCGGTGCTGGTGAAGCCGTCGCGGGTCGGCTGGCGGCCGTCGTCCAGCGTCACGTCGATGCGCCGCGCATGGTTCTGCGCGGTCAGCAGCATGGTGTTGCCGAGGTACCAGGTGTCGTTGGAGGTGTACCTGGCGTAGTAGCTGCCCACGGTGAGCGTGTTGCCGGCGAACAGCATGCGGCTCAGGCGCAGATCGTTGGTGAAGGAGTTCAGGCGCTTGTCCACCGACCACCAGCCGGCTTCCAGTACCTGCTGGTTCGGATCGACCGCGCCGCCGCCGTTGGTGTAGCGCGCGCTGCCGGTGCTGCCGTAGCCGGCGATGAAGTCGCCCAGCCGCTGCGGCGCGTCACCGGTGAACAGCGCATAGGTCGGTGCGGTGCCGCCCATCACGTTGAAACGGTCGGCGACGGTCCAGTCGCCCACCTCCCAGTTCAGTTCGCCGCCGAACACGTCGATGTTGACGCCGCGGCCGTCGCCGAGGTCGCGCCGGATGGTCTGGCCGTTGGGGCCGACCGGCAGGGTGACGTTGCGGAAGTCGTCGCTCAGCAGCGTGCCGCGCTGCGCATTGAGGCCGGGGAAGCTGGACAGGTCGTTGCCGTTGTTGCGCGACAGCAACGGGATCGCGGTGTAGAAGGCGTTGTTGTCGTCGGTATGGCGCGCATAGAACGACAGTTCGCCGCTGTCCCAGCGCTTGCTCAGGGTGGCGCTGAACTGGCCGCCCTTGTCGGCGGGGAACTGCGGGTCGCGCACGCCGTCGGTCTCGCGGAAGAAGCCGCCGATGCTGTAGTACCAGCCGTTGCCCATCGGCCCGCTGTCGAACAGATCGATGCGGCGCAGGGCGTCGCTGCCGCCGGTGAGGCGCACGCTGCCTTCCGGCTCGTCCTGGCCCTTCTTCTGGATGAAGTTGACGGTGATGCCGGCCTGGCCGTTGGAGAAGATCGGGCTGGAACCGCCGCGCAGCACTTCCATGCGTTCGATGGTGTCGTCGGTGCGGAACAGCGTGGAGTTTTCCAGGAACGACAGGGTCGGCGGCGGGAACAGCGGCGCGCCATCGAGCTGGAAAGTGACGAACGGCGCATCGCCTTCGGAGGGCATGCCGCGCACGAAGATGTTGGCGCCGGTGCCGCCGCCGCTCGGCTCGGCCCACACGCCCGGCACGATCTTCAGCAGGTCGGCGCTGCTCTGCGGCACCGCCTGCTGGATCTGTTCGGGCGTGGCGGTGGTGATCGAGAAGCTCGCGTCGCGCTTGCGCAGGCCGCTGAAGCGCGCAGTGCCGCTGACGACCACGGTATCCAGGGTGGTGGCGTCGGGTTGCGTTGCCGGCGCAGCGGGTGCGTCGGCGGTCTGCGCCAGCGCGGGGGGCGCGAGCAGGACGGCGGCGATGGACAGGGGCAGCAGATGACGAAGCGGCGCAAGATGCATGAAGAATCTCTCCTTTCTTCATTCGGAACGATCGGCCGGGATGCGGCACGCGCGTGCAGCGCGCGGCCGCGTCGCATCGGCCGGTACGGCGCGAAGCAGGGGGCGACGCGCGGCGCCCTTTGTAACGCCGTCGGGCGATCGGAGCGTTGTGCAGCGCGGTACCGGCCGCGTTTGCGTGACAGGTTGCCCAGGCAGGTCGACATCGCACCGCAACCTACGGCGTGCGCTGCGCAGGGCGGCGTCGCTTCGGTTGGTCATGCGTGTGGTCATGCGTGGCGTCGCAGGAGAGGCGCAGCCGTGACAGAGACGATCGCGGAACGCCGATCGTGGTCGATTTCCAGAAGGGCACAGCGCGCCGCTCCTGCGCAGCGTGCATCCGGGGCAAGGGCCGTCGCCATCGTCGCCACGCGCCGCTTGCTATCGTGGCGCGCTGTGCGTCCAGGAGTGTCCTGCAATGAAGAACTGGCTGTTCCTGCTGGTGGCCATCCTCGCCGAGGTGGTCGCGACCTCGGCGCTGAAGGCCAGCGAGGGCTTCACCCGGCTGTGGCCGACGCTGCTGGCGCTGTGCGGCTATGGCATCGCCTTCTACCTGCTGTCGCTGACCCTGCGCAGCGTGCCGGTAGGCGTCGCCTATGCGCTCTGGTCTGGCATCGGCATCGTGTTGATCTCGCTGCTGGCGTGGTGGCGGTTCGGCCAGGCGCTGGACCCGCCGGCGATCGTCGGCATGGCGCTGATCGTCGCCGGCGTGGTGGTGATCAACGTGTTCTCGCGCAGCGCCCCGCATTAGCCACGCCATGAGGGCGCACTTGCCCAAGGAAATCCGATAGGTGCTGAGATACGGTGGGGTTATGCAAACAAAGACCGTTCTGGCCTGTCTGAGAAAGGCGGCGTGAGAACGGCGATCGACGACTGAAGTCTGCTGTTAGTGGGCTCCGATGGCACTGTTCCGTTGTCGCTGTATGCTGATCCCACCGGCTAGCGGGGCAGCCACGTGTGTGATGGCTCGCATGCGCGAGAATTCTGAGCCTGACGGCGAAGCTTTCCGTGGGAAAACAAGGATTGCAGGGGGCGTGTGGAAGAGAAAAAGAAGTCGTATCCGGGTGCGGTTCAGTCGAGGGCGAAATGACGCGGCAAACTACTGCTCCGTTGTCCAATTGAAACATGGTGAATTTTTCCGGAAAGCCTTGATTTGAGTGACCTGGCTGTCGTCCCAAAAAGAAGTTTATTTATTTGGGAGAGCTCGCATTTGACCGCTTTTCGCTAACAGAAGATATTAGCTTCAGTCGCGACACTATCTGATTCGGGGCGAGTGCGGACTTGCTGCATTATGGATGGACGAAGCCGGAAAGCTGCCGTGACAGCAGGGTCCTGTGTGCGCCGTCCTTGATCGAACTCACAAGAAAAAGGGGGGTGAACGCGCATGTCTCAAACAAAGTTGGATATGGAATGTTCGAATGTGTTTATCGCGACCAAAGTCTATAATTGGCGCGGATTGCATGTCTCTTATCATGCCAATAATTGCTGGATTCCTTGCGACGAAGGCAACCGGCATTTTCGGGCTTTGCGTGAAAGAATTGCAAAAAAACTCTGCGAAGAGCTAGAGCCTCGTGTCACGTGGGCCAGAAAGGTCTATTCTTCCGAAGGACGCCTTACCGGATATGACTGTGAGTGTGGCTTTATTCCTCACGACTTTCAGAACCATTTGTTTCAACTACTTCGCTCTGCGATCGAATCTGGAATTTGTCAGGTCGAGGAGCCGAGAGGAATCGACGAGAGTATGTCGAAGATCAATAGCCTTATTTTTTGCGTCGTTCTGGATCGAGGTTGGCAGCATCTAGCAGGTCGGCTAGAGAGATCATTTGAGTATCGGGCCAATCCTGACAGTGATCCAGTGGCTTTGCAAGTAAGGCTTCAAAACCTGCCGGCCGAAGCGGGTGATGTATTTCCCTTGGTCTGCGAAGCGTTGGGAGCTGAGCCGCCCGAGCATCCGGTTTTGCTAAAATACCTCAATGCAGCCATGATCGAAGTCGAGATTTCTGTAGCGCATTTATTAAAGATTTTTAGAAGTGAACTTGCGCGCATCGACGAGCGGATTGCACCCTTTGTAAATGATCAGTTAGAGCAGCATTTGACGCGCTCAGGTAGAAGTAAATCAAGGGGGCCATCAATCGATTGGCTGATCCAAATGGCTCCTAGTTACCTGACTTACGCCTTGGCCGACACAGCCAATGTCGCGCTTCAAGCGTTTGCGCTCGAATATGGAGGTAACGTTCCTGGACATGTGATGGAGGATGCGCTGTTACGCGCCCATCTTACCTTTGCGCGACATGGTGACGGCTCGATAAGACTTTCGCAATTTAAGCACCAAGGTGATAATTCGTTTAAGGTGCAAGGGCGTTGGGAAGGAGGGGCGGCGTTGGCAATCGTGTCCAATGAGCAGCGTCGTAAAGTCGTCGATCTTCAATTTGTTTCTTCGCGGGTTCAGCGGCTTTTCCAATCGGGGTTCGCAATGGAGGCTTTGGTTCTCGCGAACGCAGCCTTTGAAGTTGTGGTTGAGCGTTATCTTGCCTTTGTCGTCGCGATTGATCCCATCGCTGAAGATAAGGTCCAAAAGCAGGGGCAACGGAAGAACCTTGAATTGATAAGTAAAATAGTTTTGGCCGAAACAGAGCCTGATTTGCGAGGTGCGGAATTTAAGGAATTCGTCTCGGTGATGTTTGAGGCGAACACGATGCGAAATAACTACCTTCATCAGCTTGTGCCTCCCAGCCAAGATCCTTGGAAGATTGCAGAGCTTGACCGTATTGTGGGGCGTGTTCTGCCGTTTCTAACGGAACCGTTTCGATCAATGAATACCCTTGGTTGTCTTTGCCAATATGGTGGGCCACGGCAGGAGACGACACTCCTTTTGCTGGCCGAACTCAATTCTTGAGCCGGCTCTCATTCCTTCCGAGCCCTAGACAAAGTTGCCTTGGCCGGAGAGGGTAAGTGCGCCTCAGGGCGATTGGCCAAAAAAAGAGGCCGCCCGAAGGCGGCCTCGTCATGCTGCAGCGAAGCTGCCCGATCAGAAGAACAGGCGCACGCCGAACGAGGCGCTGCGGCCGGGCAGCATGACGTCGTCCTTGAGGAACGAGGTATGCACGCGCGCATCCTGATTGGTCAGGTTGTTGCCGTCCAGGAACACTTCCCAGGCGGTGCTGCCGGCATCGACGTGATAGGCCAGATGCGCATCGACCAGGGTGTAGCCGGCGGTGGGCGTCTCGTTGACCGCCACCTTGTCCTGCTTCTGGTAGCGGGTGGCGCCCAGCGCGGCGCGCCAGTTGCTCGCGTCCCAGCGCAGCTGCGCGCCGTAGCGCGCCGGCGCGATGCGCGGCAGGTTGCCGCCGTCCTTCAGGCGTGCGCGCACGGTGTCGCCGAACACGCGCAAGTCCCAGGCGCCGCTGTCGTTGTTGGCCAGGTGGAAGGTAGCCTCGCCCTCGAAACCATGGAACACCGCATCGGCCTGGGTCCACTGGCGGATCGGCAGGAAATCGTTGTCTTCCTCGTGGAACCACTGGCCGCCGGTGTCGACGATGTAGATGAAGTCGTCGTAGCGGTTGTAGTAGCCGGCCACCTTGGCGTCGACCCAGTCGTTCTTGAAGATCAGGCCCAGTTCGGCCTGGTTGGCCTTCTCGGTCTTCAGGTCGGGGTTGCCGATCTCGTAGGCGAGGGTGGCGATGTGCGGACCGTTGGCGAACAGTTCTTCTTCGGCCGGGGCGCGCTCGGCGTGGTCGAGGTTGGCGGTCAGGCGCCACTGCTCGTTGAAGCGGAAGCCGCCGCTCAGCGACAGGCTCTTCGGAGTGAAATCGCGGTCCACGCCGGTGTCGGTCTCGTACTTGGTCCTGTCCACGCGCGCGCCGACCTCGGCCTGCACGCGGTCCCAGCTGTTGCGCGCCAGCGCGAACACGCCGATGGCGCTGGTGTCGGTCTTCGGCACGAAGGCTTCTTCGCCGGTGGCCTGGAAGGTCGAGTCGCTGCCCTGCACGCCGACCGCGGTCTGCCAGCCGCCGCCCAGGCCGAAGGAGGCCTCAACGCGGCCTTCGTTGGCGCGCTTGTCGAACTTGGTGCCCACTTCCGCGCCTTCGAACTCGGTGTGGGTGTAGGCGGTGTGGCCGAAGCTGTAGCGCAGTGCGCTGCCGTCGCCCCACGGGTCGTTCAGCGCACCCTTGAGCTCGAAACGGTCCTGGTGCAGCTGCAGCGACACGCCGCGCTCGCCGGCGGCCGGATCGCCGGGCTCGCCGGGGTTGCCGTAGTTGTCGCGGAAGCGCGAGATCGACACGCCGACGAAGCCCCAGTCGCCGGCCAGCGAACTGCCGATCGAGCCGACCTTGGACTTGACGAACGAGTTGAGCTGCGGGCCCTGCGGCGTGTCGTAGTCCTTCAGGTTGCGGTACACGCCGTCGGCATGGATCGACAGGCCGCTGCCGTTGCCGGCATCGACGCGGAACATGTCGGTGTTGCCGCTCTTGTCGCCGCCTTCCCAGCGCGCTTCGGCACGACCGTGCACGCCGTCGACCGGGGTCTCGGCGATGCGCCCGTCGACCACGTTGACCACGCCGCCGATCGCACCGGAGCCGTACAGCAGGGTGGACGGACCCTTCAGCACTTCGATCTGGTCGGCCAGGAACGGCTCAACGGCAGGCGAATGATCCTGGCTGACCGTGGACACGTCCTGCGAGGACAGGCCGTCGTTGAGCACCGCCACGCGCGGGCCGTCGAGGCCGCGGATGATCGGCCGGCCCACGCCGGGGCCGAAGTTGGAGCTCTGCACGCCCGGCAGGCTGGCCACGGTCTCGCCGATGCTGGCGCCGCGGTTCTCGTCCAGGCGCTCGCCGGCCAGCACGTCCACCGGCTGGCTCAGCGCACCGGCGGCATCGCGCAGCGGGCTGGCGGTGACCACCACCTGGTCCATGTCCTTCACGTGTCGGTCCTGCCTGTGGCCTGCGCCGTGGCGGCTGTCGCTGGCAGGCGGCGTGGCGTCGGTCGCGGTCGTCGCGGTGGTCGGGTCGGCGGCCAGGGCCAGCGACGGGCTCAGCAGGCCAAGCAGGGCCAGGGACAGGGCGGAACGGCGGAGCAGGACGGGACGGGGAGAGGGCATGGGCATTCCATCAGGAGGGACAGTCGGGGGCGACGTGCGCGCTGCCGGCACCGCACAGCGGCGGTGGACGGTCGGGGAAGGGGCGCGGGACGCGCTGGTCGCCGGCGGCCGAATGTTATATTATTCCGTAACACTTTCAATCCGTGCCGACCGTCATGTCCTCATCGTTCGATCTGCGCGCCACGCTCGACCGTCTCGGCGCCACCGGTTCGCTGCTGTGCGCGGTGCATTGCGCGGTGTTGCCGCTGGCGCTGGCGGTGCTGCCGTCGCTGGGTCTGGCGATGTGGCTGGGCGAGGGCGTGGAGCGCACCCTGGTCCTGTTCGTGACCTGCCTGGGCCTGTTCAGTCTGGTGCTCGGGTATCGCCGGCACCGCGTGTGGCAGGCGCTGGGATTGCTCATCCTCGGCCTGCTGGCCCTATGGGCCGGGCTGCTGGTGCCGGCGCTGCATCATGCGGTGGCGCCGCACGCGGCGATCATGACCTTCGGCGGCACCCTGGTCGGCCTGGCGCACCTGCTCAACCTGCGTTTGAACCACGGCCACGTGCACGACGCAAGCTGCGCCCATTGAGCGCACGTGGTAGGCTTGCCGCCCTTGCGCGAGGGCGCTGACCGCGTTGGCCTCGCCAAACCCCGTGCATCTCGCGGGGGTTTTCGCAAACACATTCAGGAGTCGATGAGCATGGGTAAGGGTGACCGCAAGACCGCCAAGGGCAAGCGCTACAACGCCAGCTACGGCAATTCGCGCTCGCACAGCGTGAGCAAGGTGGCCGTGGGCGCTGCATCGCCGGCCGCTAAGAAGTCGGTGGTCAAGGCGCCGGCGGTGAAGAAGGCCGTGGCCAAGAAGACGGTCGCCAAGGCCGGCTGAGCCAGCCACCGGTTGCGACGAAGAACGCGGCGCTTGCGCCGCGTTTTTTTATGTCTGTCTGTTTTTACCTTGGCCGTCGCTGCCAGGCGGCAGGCGGCGGTCTTGCGTCGGAAGCGGGCAGCAGTGGCGCGCGTTCCGATCGCACCAGCGCCTGGCACGCGCCGCCAATCAGTGCGGGCGTGGCGCGGTCGGGCCGTCGTCGCGGTCGTCGTGGTCGCTGCTGGCCAGGTCGGCCACCAGCGAGGTCGGTGTTTCCTCTTCCGCGGGCGGCGTGGGTGCCGGCGGCGGCGCCACCAGCAACAGTTCGGCCAGGCCGCGGTAGATCGGCGTGCGGCAGACCAGCGCCGAAGCGCCGCGGGCGATCAGCACCGTCGCCAGGATCGGCAGCAGCATGTCGCTGCTGTCGGTGAGTTCCAGCGAGATCACCGCCGAGGTCAGCGGCGCCTGGGTTACGCCGGTGAGATAGGCGCACATGCCCAGCAGCACGAAGATGCGTGGGTCCACGCCCGGCATCAGGACGGCCAGGTTGTGGCCGAGCCCGGCGCCGACCGCCAGGGCCGGCGAGAACAGGCCGCCGGGGATGCCGGCCACGTAGGACACCAGGTTCGCCAGCAGTTTCATCAGGCCGAATTCGTGGCCGACGCTGGCGTGCCCCTGCACCAGGCTGCGCGCCTGCTCGTAGCCGGTGCCGAACGCGCCGGCGCCGAAGATCAGGCCCAGCAGCACCAGCGCCAGACCGCACAGTGCGGCCAGCAGCACCGGCTGGCGCCGGCGCAGCTCGCCCAGCCAGCGCGGCTTGCCGGCGACGGTGAGCAGCACCATGCGCGCGAAGGCGCCGCCGAGCAGGCCGGCGACCACGCCGCACAGCAGGATCGCCAGCCACGCCTTGCCCAGCGGCAGGCCGGCGGTGGCGACCCGGCCGAAGTAGGTGTAGTCGCCGAGCAGGCCCAGCGAAATCACGCCGCCGACGATCACCGCGGTCAGCAAGGTGCCGGAGAAGTGGTGCTCGAAGCGTCCGCTCAGTTCCTCGATGGCGAACACCACGCCGGCCAGCGGTGTGTTGAACGCCGCGGCGATGCCGGCGGCGCCGCCGGCCAGCAGGAAATGGCTGGCCTGGCGCGCATCGCGAAAGCCGAACCAGCGCCCGAACACGTACATCAGGCTGGCGCCGACGTGCACGGTGGGGCCTTCGCGGCCGATTGAGGCGCCGCCGAACAGGGCCATGGTGGTCAGCATCAGCTTGCCCGCGGACACGCGCAGCGACAGGTTGGCCTGGCGGAAACCGTCGTCGGGACGTTCCAGCGCGGCGATCACCTGCGGGATGCCGCTGCCGCGGGTGGGGCGCAACGCGCCGTTGGTCAGCCAGGCCAGCAGGGCGAACACGCTCGGGGTCAGCAGCAGCGCCCACCACGGCGAATGCGCGGTGATGCGCTGGAACACGTGGAAGGCGGCGTCGCTGGCCTTGGCGAAGACGATGGAGACCAGGGCCACCGCCACCGCGCCGCCCCACAGCACGGCGCGCTGCTTCCAGCTCTCCTGCGAGATCAGCGGGCGCAGACGATGGCGCAGGCGCGGCGGTTGCGCGGAGTCGGGCGAATGCATGCCGCCATTGTCGCACGCGTTGCCATGGGCGGGCGTCGCCGCGCCGCGACCGTTGTCGTGGCGCTCAGGGCGTGTCACCCATTCCTGAGCATGCCGCGCGCCTGCCAGACCCAACCCGAAGGGCCGCGTCATCGCACGGGCGTGGACGCTTGCCACAGGCGCGCGCAATCGTGGCGCGGCATGCTCGGGGAGTGGTGGCCCGCCTTAGCGCAGCGCCGGCAGCAGCGCCTGCGGATCGCCGTCGTTGGGGGCGGCGGGAATGCCGAGCAGGCGGGTCAGCAGCGGGTAGACGTCGACGTTGTCGATCGGCGCCAGGGTGACGCCCTGGCGGAACGCCGGGCCGCGGGCGACGAACACCGCGCGCATCGACGGCAGTGCCGGGTCGTAGCCGTGGGAGCCGCGCAGGCTGCGCGGCTTCTCGGCGATGCGCGCACGCGGCAGCGCATCCCAGCCCTCGTGCATCTGGCACACGATCGGCGGGATGCGCGGATTGCTGCCGTAGTGCCAGCGCGCCGGCAGTTCGCCCTTGCGCCAGCAGTCGTACTGCGGATGCGCGCCGAGCAGGCGCGCCTCGGCCGCGACTTCCTGGCCCGGGCGCGGAACGATGCCCACCGATTGCCCGTAGCTGATCACCGTGACCTGTTGCGGCGGGACCATCTCCTCGACCGCCAGCACCTGCTTGGGCGGCACCGCGGCCATGCCGTGGTCGGAGACCAGCACCAGGTTGATCCGGTCCAGTTCGCCTCGCTGCGCCAGGCCGTCGAGCAGATGTCCGATCGCCGCATCGATCCTGGCGACGGCCTGCGCGTATTCCCGCGACTCCGGGCCATGCTCGTGGCCGGCTTCGTCCACCTGTTCGAAGTACAGGGTCAGCAGCTGCGGACGCGGCGCGCTGGGATCGTCGAGCCAGCCCAGCACCTGGTCGACCCGCGCGTTCGGCGGCATGTCCGCGTCGAAGGCCTGGCGGCGGCTGGGGCGCACGCCCTGGATGGCCGCCTCGCTGCCCGGCCAGGCCCACGTCGCCGCGTGCAGGCCGGCCTTCTCGACGCCGACCCAGATCGGCTCGCCGCCCCACCAGCGGCCATCGCTGACTGCGGCGCGATCGCTGAGCTGGAACGTGCCCAGCAGCGGGTCCTGCATGCTGTTGTGGACGATGCCGTGATGGTCCGGGCGCAGGCCGGTGGCGATGGTGTAGTGGTTGGGGAAGGTCAGCGACGGATAGGAGGGCGTCATCCACTGCGCGCGCACGCCGTCGTGGACCATGCGGCTCAGGTTCGGGGTGATGCCGCGATCGAGCATGTCCGCGCGCAGGCCGTCGATCGAGATCAGCAACACCGGCGTGGGCAGCCTCGCCGGTGCGGCGGCGCTGGGTGCGGCGGCCGCGGCGGCCGCGTGCGGCGACGTGGAGGGGGCGGAGGCGCAGGCACCGAGCAGCAGGGTGGCGCAGACGAGCGTGGAACGCAGGACGGAGGACATCATCGCGGCATGATAAGGCGCGGACGGTGACGTGGCGAAGACAGCGCCTGCGGCGCGCGTGCATCGGTATCCGGGGCGCGCGATGCCGCAGCGCTCGCGGCGCCGCCGCCGCAGGCTGCGACGCTCAGCCGAACAGCGGGGCCATGGTGCCGGCGGCCGCGTCGCCGCCATCGCGTCGCTCCAGCGCCAGCAGCGCGGCCTTGGTCGGCAGGCCGCCACCGAAGCCGGTGAGCGCGCCGTTGGCGCCGATCACCCGGTGGCAGGGCAGCACGATCGGCAACGGGTTGCGGCCATTGGCGGCGCCGACCGCGCGCACCGCACGCGGCTGGCCCACATGCTGCGCCAGTTGCGCGTAGCTCCAGGTCGCGCCGAACGGGATCTCGGCCAGCGCCAGCCACACCCGCCGCTGGAAGTCGGTGCCGTGCGGCGCCAGCGGTAGGTCGAAGTGCTCGCGCTCGCCGGCGAAGTAGGCCAGCAACTGCTCGCGCGCGGCACGCACCGGGGCCGGATCGTGCACCCAGTCGGCACGGCCGCGGGCGTCGTAGCGGTTCTCGGGGAACAGGATGTGACGCACGCCATCGCTGCCGACAGCGACGGTGAGCATGCCGATCGGGGTGTCGAAACGGTCGTAGGACAGCGGGGACGCGGTCATGCGCGGGTCTCCTCGGGAGGGTCGTTGGCCAGGTGCCACAGGTGCAGCACCGCGTAGGCGCGCCAGGGACGCCAGGCCTGCCCGCGTGCCTCGGTGGCGCGTTCGCTCAGGCGTGCGCCGTCCTCGCCGAGCATGCGCTGCAGGACCAGGTCGCCGGCGGGGAAGGCGTCGGGCTGGCCGAGCGCGCGCAGGGCGATGTACTGCGCGGTCCAGGCGCCGATGCCGGGCAAGGTGATGGCGTGGGCGACGAAGTCGTCCAGGCGCTGGCCGGCACGGAACGACAGACGGCCGTCCAGCACCGCCTGCGCCAGCGCACGGATCGTCGCCGCACGCGAGCGCGGCAGGCCGATGGCTTCCAGCGGCGCGTCGCGCAGCGCCTGCGGGGTCGGGAAGGCGCGGTCCAGCCCCGGCGGCTGGCCGGGCCGCGCGGCGCCGTGCCGATTGACCAGGCGCGCGGCCAGGGTCGCTGCGCCGGCCACGCTGACCTGCTGGCCGAGCACCGCGCGCACCGCCACTTCGAAGCCGTCCCAGCCGCCCGGCACGCGCAGCCCGGGGCGCCGCGCGATGGCACGCGCCAGCAGCGGATCGTCGCCGAGCGTGGCGTGCACCGCGCGCAGGTCGGCATCCAGGTCGAACACGCGGCGCACCCGGCGCACGATGTCGGGAATGGCGCGCGGATCGGCCGCGGCGATGTGCAGGCGCAGTTCGTGGCGCTGCGGATCGGCCTCGACACGGATGCGGGTGGAGGCCTCGCAGAGGCCGAGCACGCGCTCGTAGCTGGCCTCGCCGATGCGCTCGATGCCGGGGATCGCGCGCTTGCGCAGGAACGCCAGCATCGCCGGGAAGTCCAGTGGCGGCCGGTAGCCCAGGCGCAGCACCAAATCGCCACCGGGGCTGTCGGTGCGCTGCTTGCGGATCGCCGAGGGTGGCATGCCGCAGCCGTCGAGGAAGGCGGCATTGAAGCGGCGCAGGCTGTTGAAGCCGGCCGCCAGCGCCACCTGGGTGATCGGCAAGGCGGTTTCGGTGAGCAGTTGCTTGGCCAGCAACAGGCGCCGGGTCGCGTGCACCGCTGCCGGGGTGGCGCCGAGCTGGGCCACGAACAGGCGCTGCAGCTGGCGCGCGCTGATGCCCAGTTCGGCCGCCAGCGCGGCGACGCTGGCGTCCTGCAGCGCGCCCTCGGCGATCAGCGCCAGTGCGCGCCGCACCACTTCTTCGCCCAGGTGCTGCTGCGCCTCCGGCGAGAGTTCGGGGCGGCAGCGCAGGCACGGCCGGTAGCCGGCTGCCGCGGCCGCGGCGGCGCTGGGGTAGTAGCGCACGTTGCTGCGCTTGGGCGGCGGCGCCGGGCACACCGGCCGGCAGTAGATGCCGGTGCTGCGCACGGCGGTGAAGAACACGCCGTCGAAGCGCGCGTCGCGGGACTGGCGGGCGCGGTCGTAGAGGGCGTGATCGGTGGCGGCGAGGGCAGGCATGGCGCCAGTCTAGTCGGCCCCGGCGCAGCGCACTGGCCGTTTTCGGACAGCAATGCCGCGGCTGTCGCGTGGCCGCGGTGCCCGCGGTTTAGGCGCAGTTGGGGAGGTTCCGCGCGGCGGCACTAGACTAGGTCCACAGGCGCCTGGCGCCTGTCTTTTTCGTCTCGTCCGTGGATCCTCCGTTTGGCCGCTCCGTTCAGACTCTGCTGGTTGTCGCTGTGTTGCCTGGGCCTGTTGGCCTGCGGGCAGCAGCCGGCGTCGGCACCGCGGACCGTCGCCGACAGCCCCTCCGCCGATGGCGAGCACATGGTCTCGATCGGTGCGCCGCCGGCACCGCCGCCGCATGCGGTCGCGCCCAAGCGCGACCCGCAGGCCTGGGACGAGGCCACCCTGGAGAATGGCGAGGCCTTCATCAGCTGCGACACCGACTATGCCGCCGACGCCGGCGATGGCCAGCCGCTGGCCGGGCTGGACCGGCCAGCCGTGGAGGCGGCGCTGGCGCCGTGCCGCGAGCGTGGGCTGATGCGGGTGCGCTATGTCGGCAAGATCAACGCCGGCTTCGCCGAGATGGTGCGGCGCCTGGCCGAGGTGGCCAGGCAGACCGGCATCGGCAAGCGCGTGCTCGACCTCGATTCCAGCGGCGGCCAGGTCGAGGCGGCGATCCGCGCCGGCGATGCGATCGGCGAATCCGGCTGGACCGTGTGGGTGCGCGAAGGTTCGGTCTGCCACAGCGCCTGCGTGTTCGTGCTGGCCGCCGGCGACAACCGGCTGATCTCCGGCAAGGTCGGCATCCACCGGATGATGCGGATCAGCTCCACTGCGACCTCGCGCGCCGAGCTCAATCGCGAGCTGCAGGAGGTCTATGGCAACGTCAAGGACTACCTGGAGCGCAACGGCGTGGCGGTGGCGGTGGCCGACCTGATGATGACCGTGCCCAACCGCAGCCTGCGCCTGCTCAGCAGCGACGAGCTCAAGCAGTACGGGCTCGACGGCACTAACGCGGTGCAGGACGATCTGGAACGGATCAAGCAGTTGCGCAAGTGCGGCGACGATTTCGTGCGGCGCAAGGATGCGTTCCTGGTCGCCTTCGACCAGGAGTGCAAGACCAAAAAAGACGTGGACCTTGAGAGCCTGACCGCCTGCGGCCAGGCGCTGAAGCAGCGCTTCGGGTTCCCGGACCAGGCCTGTCCGGCGGAAAGCCCGCTCTCGGAGATCGACGTGGCGACCCTGCCGCTGGCCTCGCCCGGCGCCTGAACGGCCGCTGCGGCGTGTGCCGCCCATTCACGTGGCGGGCATGGACGCGGGGCTAGCGTCGCCGCATCCCATCCCGGAGCGCGCGCATGGCCGCCGGAACCCGCTTGATGCTGCGGCTGTACCTGCCCCCGGCGTTGTTGGCGTTGGGCGGTTTCGTGATCGCCGAAGTGCTGCTGCACCTCGCCAACGGCCTGCATGCGCCGTGGCTGGCGCGGACCGGCTCGCTGCTGAGCCTGTTCGGCCTGCTCGCGGCGACCGCGTGGGCACTGTGGGCGAGTTGGCGCGCCTGGCACCGCCAGCGCTATGCCGCCCCGGCCGCGGCCGCGGCCGCGGTAGTGGCGAGCGAGAATACGGTAGTGGCGACCGAGGAGACGCCATAGGGCCGCTGCGCTGGTCCGCACAGGCCGCGTAGACTGCGGCCTTGCCACCGCCGCTGCCGAGCGATGTCCTTGTCCATCTCCTTCGCGTTCCGCCTCACTCCCGTCCTGCTGGCCCTCGTCGCTGGCGTCGCTTCCGCGCAAAACGCGCCCCCGGCATCGTCCGCGCCCGCGCCGACGACTGCTCCGCCAGCGGCACCCGCCGCACCTGCTGCCGCTCCCGCGGCGGCACCGAAACCGGCGCCGCGCCATGCCGCCGCTGCCGCACCCGCACCCGGGCCGCTGGCCAAGCAGGATGCGCAGATGGCGCAGGCCGGCCTGCGCGCCGCGCAACTGGTCGATGCCGGACGCACCGGCGAGCTGTGGGACGGCGCCTCCGTTGTGGCGAAGAAGGCGGTGACGCGTGCGGTGTTCGTGCGCGAGATCGACGCCGCGCGTGCGCGGCTGGGCGCGCTGCTCGGCCGCGGCGTCGCCAGCGTGGCGCGGGTGCAGTACGCCGCCGGCTCGCAGGTGCCGCCGGGCACCTACGTCAACATCAGCTTCCCCAGCCGCTTCGCCAATGCGCCGCAGCCGGTGCGCGAGCTGGTGTCGTTGCGGCTGGACGAGGACAAGACCTGGCGCCTGGTCGGTTATCACGTGGCCATGCCCGATTGAGCGGCATGCTGCGCGCCGTCTTCCTTTCCTCCGAGGCTCCGATGCCCATCGAAATCCGCATGCTGGCCTGGGCGATCCTGCTCGGGATCGCGCAACTGCTGCTCGCCTCCGCCTTCGTCACCGCGCAGCGCGGGCTGAAGTGGAACGCCGGCGCGCGCGATGCGCCGCAACCGCCGCCGGCCGGCGTGGCCGGGCGCCTGGACCGCGCGCTGCGCAACTTCCTGGAAACCTTCCCGTTCTTCGCCGCCGCGGCGGTGGCGGTGGCGGCGCTGGGCAAGGGCGATGCGCACACCGCGCTGTCGGCGCAGATTTACCTGTGGGCGCGGGTGGCGTACGTGCCGCTGTACGCGGCGGGCGTGCCGTACGTGCGCAGCCTGGTGTGGGTGGTGTCGCTGTGGGCGATCCTGCAACTGGTGTGGGCGCTGTTCTGAGCCCCGCGGGCTGCGACCGATCGTCGCAGCGCTGATCCAGATCAAGGACGCGGTGCGCGGCGGTCGTATCCTGGCCGGGTCCGATCACGGAGTCGCCGCATGCAAGTGGATATCGCCATCGTCGGGGCCGGCCCTGCCGGCCTGTGCTTCGCCCGCTCGCTGGCCGGCAGCGGCCTGTCGCTGGCGCTGATCGAGCCGCAGCCGCGCGCGGCGCTGGCCGAGGCCGCCTTCGACGGCCGCGAAATCGCCCTGACCCATGCCTCGCGAGCATTGCTGGATCAGTTGGACCTGTGGCCGCGGATCGACCCGCAGGCGATCGCGCCGCTGCGCGATGCGCGGGTGATGAACGGTTCCTCGCCGTTCGCACTGACCTTCGCGGCGGGCGAGGGCGGCCGTGGCGATCTCGGCTGGCTGGTGCCCAATCATCTGATCCGCCGCGCCGCGTTCGCCGCGGTGCAGGACCAGCCCGGTCTGACCTTGCTCGATGGTGTCTCGGTGCAGGCATTGCGCCGCGACGCGCGCCAGGCGCAGGTGCAGCTCTCCGACGGGCGCAGCGTGGCGGCGCGGCTGGTGGTGGCGGCCGACAGCCGTTTTTCCAGCACGCGGCGCATGAGCGGGATCGGCGCGCAGTTGCGCGATTTCGGCCGAACCATGCTGGTGTGTCGGGTGCGCCACGAGCGCCCGCACCATCAGACCGCCTGGGAGTGGTTCGGTTACGGCCGCACCATGGCGCTGCTGCCGCTGCACGGCAACGAGGCCTCGGCAGTGCTGACCCTGCCGCCGGAACGCGCGCAGGCGCTGCTGCAGATGGACGAGGCGGCGTTGGGGGCGGAGATCAGTAGCTGCTTCGAGCATCGCCTGGGCGCGATGACGCCACTGGTGCGGCCGCAGGCGTATCCGTTGGTGGCCGTCTATGCGCAGCGCTTCGTCGCCGAGCGCTATGCCTTGATCGGCGACGCCGCGGTGGGCATGCATCCGGTGACCGCGCATGGGTTCAACTTCGGCCTGCAGAGCCAGGCGCGGCTGGCGCGTGCGCTGCACGACGCGGTCGCGCGCGGCGGCGACATCGCCGCGCCGGCCTTGCTCGCCGGCTACCAGCGCGGGCACCGCCTGGCCACGCGGCCGCTGTACGAAGCGACCAACGCGATTGCCGCGCTGTACACCGACGATCGCCTGCCGGCGCGCGCCCTGCGCAGCGCCGCGCTGCGCGTGGCCGACCGGGTCGCGCCGTTCAAGCGTGCCATCGCGGCGCACCTGACCCAGCGCGTGGCGGCCATGGCGCGCTGAGGCGGCGGTCGTGCCGATGCATGCGTGCGTGTCTATCGGTGCTCGGCGCGGCTTGCTTTCAATTCCGAATCCCGAATCCCGAATCCCGAATCCCGATCTCAGCGGCGGCTAGCTGGCGTCGGCGTGCCGCTGTTCCGCACCGGCGACCAGCGCGTCGAGGGCGCTCTGCAGGTCGCCGCTGCGCTGCGCCGCTTCGATCGGCGCGATGGCCCAGGCGCAGCCGGCGTGGCGCAGGTGCTGGCGCCAGTCGCCGGTCCAGCCCTCCAGTTCGTCCAGCGCCAGGGAGATGGAACCGCCGCGCTCCGCGTGGCCGCCGCGGATGGACTGGCCCAGGCGGAATGGCTGCGCTGCGTCGGGGTCGAGCTGCGCGATGTACACGTCGTGGTGCGGATCTTCCGCAGACGGCGCGATGTTGCGGATGCCCAGCGTGATCAGCATCGTGCGGGGATCCGCGCTGTCCGGCGCCACCGGCCGGCGAGTGGCAGGCCAGGGGCGCCGATGGTGGTCATGCCTTGCCGAGCACCTGCACCTGCACGTCGCCCAGCTGTACCACCTGGCCCGCGCGCACCTTGCAGGCCTTGCGCAGTTCGACCTCGCCATCCACGCGCACCTGGCCTTCGCTGATCACGGCCTTGGCGGCGCCGCCGCTGTCGCACAGGCCGGTCAGTTTCAACAGGTGCTTGAGTTCCACGTAGTCGCTTTCTAGCTGGAGATCGATGGTCTGCATTGGGGCTTGCTCGGAAATCGGCGCCCATTGTCGGTCATTCGCGGGCAAAACGCCCGCCATGTCGGCGGCTGGGGGCTGTCGCCGCTGCCGCAGCCCGCGGCGCCGCGCCTGCTGGAGGCGGCCGCGGTGGCCGGCGTCCGGCAGTGCGGAGAGGGTCACGCCTGAACGGTGTCGTTCACCTGCTTTCGACATGCGGCCCGGCAGGGCGCACAATAGGGGCTTCTTTGCGCCTGCCGGTTCTCTGCGGCGCCCCCGGAGTCTCCCATGTCCCAAGATACCCCCGCGCCGCTGCTGTTCGCAGATCTCGGCCTCTCCCCTGCTGTGATGAAGGCGGTCGCCGACGTCGGCTACGAGTCGCCGTCGCCGATCCAGGCCGCCACCATCCCGGCGCTGCTGACCGGCCGCGACCTGCTCGGCCAGGCGCAGACCGGCACCGGCAAGACCGCCGCGTTCGCGCTGCCGATCCTGTCGCGGCTGGATTTCGCTCAGCGCAAGCCGCAGGCGCTGGTGCTGGCGCCCACGCGCGAACTGGCGATCCAGGTGGCCGAGGCGTTCCACCGCTACGCCGCGGCGATCCCCGGCTTCCAGGTGCTGCCGGTGTACGGCGGCCAGCCCTACGTGCAGCAGCTGTCGGCGCTCAAGCGCGGCGTGCACGTGGTGGTGGGCACCCCGGGGCGGGTGATCGATCACCTGGACCGCGGCACCCTGGACCTGTCCGAGCTGAAGACGCTGGTGCTCGACGAAGCCGACGAGATGCTGCGCATGGGCTTCATCGACGACGTCGAGGCGGTGCTGAAGAAGCTGCCGGAATCGCGCCAGGTGGCGCTGTTCTCGGCGACCATGCCGCCGGCGATCAAGCGCATCGCGCAGACCTATCTGAACGACCCGGCCGAGGTGATCATCGCCTCCAAGACCACCACCTCGGCCAACATCCGCCAGCGCTACTGGGCGGTGAGCGGGCTGCACAAGCTCGACGCGCTGACCCGGATCCTGGAGGTCGAACCGTTCGACGCGATGATCATCTTCGCCCGCACCAAGGCCGGCACTGACGAGCTGGCGCAGAAGCTGCAGGCGCGCGGCCTGGCCGCGGCGGCGATCAACGGCGACATCCAGCAGGCGCAGCGCGAGCGGGTGATCCAGCAGCTCAAGGATGGCAAGCTCGACGTCCTGGTCGCCACCGACGTGGCCGCGCGCGGCCTGGACGTGGAGCGGATCAGCCACGTGCTGAACTACGACATCCCCTACGACACCGAAAGCTACGTGCACCGTATCGGCCGCACCGGCCGGGCCGGGCGCAGCGGCGAAGCGATCCTGTTCGTCAGCCCGCGCGAGCGCGGCATGCTGCGCGCGATCGAGCGCGCCACCCGCCAGCCGATCGAGGAAATGCAGCTGCCCAGCGTGGACGCGGTCAACGACCAGCGCGTGAGCCGCTTCATGGAGAAGATCAGCGAGACCATCGCCGCCGGCGGCATCGACATGTACCGCGACCTGCTGCAGAAGTTCGAGGCCGAGAAGAACGTGCCGATGGTGGAAGTGGCCGCGGCGCTGGCGCGCCTGCTGCAGGGCGAGACGCCGCTGCTGCTGGCCCCGGACCGTCCGCGTCCGCCGCAGGGCGAACGCTTCGAGCGCCGCGAGCGGCCCGAGCGGGGCGAGCGCCCGGAGCGTCCCCGGTTCGAGCCGAAGTTCGAGCGCGAGCCGCGTGCGCCGCGTCGCGACGACGGCGAGCGCCCGGCGCGTTCGGCCCCGGCCGCGCGTGGCGAGGATTTCGACTACCACCGCGACGTCGGCAGCTTCGAGGCGCCGCGCCGCGACAAGGCGCCGAAAGCGCCGCGCGGCGCGCCGGAAGTGGGCATGGAGACCTACCGCATCGAGGTCGGTCACCAGCATGGGGTCAAGCCGGCCAACATCGTCGGCGCGATCGCCAACGAGGCCGGGCTGGAGAGCAAGTACATCGGCCGCATCGACATCCACGACGACCATTCGGTGCTGGACCTGCCGGCGGACATGCCGCGCGAGCTGCTGACGCACCTGAAGAAGGTCTGGGTGTCCGGCCAGCAACTGCAGATGCGCAAGCTCGAGGGCGACGATGCCGGCGGCGCGCCGTTCAAGCCGAAGTTCGCCCGTACCGGCAAGCCCGGCGGCAAGCCCAACGCCGCCGGCCCGCGCCCGGCCGGCCGCTTCGCCGCCGACCGGCCGCCGCGCAAGGGGCCGCCGAAGCGCTGAGAGGCCGGGAATAGGGAGTAGGGAATCGGGAATGGGGGCGTCCCCGCTGCCGCTCCCTGCCGTCGTTCCCGACGTTAGCCATGGCCCAGCCGGCAGCAGCCCGCTGTTGCCATTCCCCATTCCCAACTCCCCATTCCCAGCTCCCAGCCCATGTCCGTCCGCCTCAACAAGCACATCGCCGAGACCGGTTTTTGCTCGCGCCGGGAGGCCGATCGGCTGATCGCCGCGCGCCGGGTCACCGTCAACGGCCAGCCGGGTGGGGTCGGTTCGGTGGTGGGCGAGGGCGACGAGGTCAAGGTCGACGGGCAGCCGCTGCGCGCGCGCGCCAAGACCAAGAGCGGGCGCCGCCACGTCTACATCGCGCTGAACAAGCCGGTCGGGGTGACCTGCACCACCGAGAGCGCGGTCAAGGGCAATATCGTCGACTTCGTCGGCCACGAGCAGCGCATCTTCCCGATCGGGCGCCTGGACAAGGAGTCCGAGGGGCTGATCCTGATGACCAGCAACGGCGACATCGTCAACGAGATCCTGCGCGCGGAGAACCGCCATCAGAAGGAATACTTGGTGGCGGTGAACAAGCCGGTCACCGACGAATTCCTGCGCGGCATGGCGCGCGGCGTGCGCGTGCACGACCAGATGACCCTGCCGTGCCGCACCGCGCGGATCGCCAAGTTCGGCTTCCGCATCGTGCTGGAGCAGGGGCTCAACCGGCAGATCCGCTTGATGGCCGCGGCGTTCGACTACCGGGTCACCCAGTTGCGCCGCGTGCGCATCGACAACATCAAGCTCGGCGCGCTGAAGCCGGGCCAGTGGCGCAATCTCACCGAACAGGAACTGCGCGGCCTGCTGCCGCAGCGCCAGGAGTGGTAACCACGTCGCAGTGTCGGCGGTCGGCTGCCGCCGCGCGGCCCAACCGTACAGGCGGCGCGCCCGCCAGGGCTGGCGTCCGTCGCGGATTTGGCCATACTGCGCAATGCGAACCGAACCATCGCCGCCGCCGGGTATTCCGTGATCAAGCCCCGCAAGCCCGACAACGAAGCCGCACGCCTGCAGGCGTTGCACGCATTGCAGATCCTGGACACCGAACCGGAAGCGTCCTACGACGATCTGGTCGGCATCGCCGCCAAGCTGTGCGACACGCCCTCGGCGCTGATCTCGCTGGTCGACGACGAGCGCCAGTGGCTGAAGGCGCAGCGCAACGTCTGCCTGTTGAGCACCGCACGCGACGAGTCGTTCTGCGGCCACACCATCCTGACCCCGGAGCAGGTCATGGTGGTCGCCGACGCCACCGCCGATGCGCGCTTCCAGCACAATCCGCTGGTCACCGAGGGCGGGGTGCGCTTCTACGCTGGCGCGCCGCTGCTGACCCGCGAGGGCCTGCCGGTCGGCACGGTGTGCGTGCTCGACAACCGTCCGCGCACCCTGCAGCCGGAACAACTGGCGGCGCTGCAGGCGCTGTCGCGGCAGGTGATGCAGCTGATCGAACTGCGCCGCAGCAGCCATGCGCTGGCGCTGCAGTTGCGCGAACGCGCCTGGTACGAGCAACAGCTGCTGCAATACCAGGAATCGCTGGAATCGCTCAACGCCGAACTGCTGGAACAGGCGCGCACCGATCCGCTGACCGGCCTGCTCAACCGCCGCGCCTTCGCCACCGCGTTGATGATCCATGCCGAGGCGGCGCAGCCGGGTTCGGCGCCGCTCAGCGTGGCGATCCTGGATCTGGACTACTTCAAGAGCGTCAACGACCTGCATGGTCACGACAAGGGCGATGAGGCGCTGCTGGCGCTGGCCGACATGCTGCGCGCGCGCCTGCCGCCCGAGAGCGTCGTGGCGCGCTACGGCGGCGGCGAGTTCGCGCTGTTGCTGCCGGGGATGGACGCGGCGCAGGCCATGCGCGCCTGCGAGCGCCTGCGCCAGGACACCAGTCTGCTGCAGCTCGGCGTGCCGCTCACCGCCAGCATCGGCGTGGCCACGCTGCAGGGTCGCGAAAGCGCCGAGGACCTGCTCAAGCGCGCCGACCAGGGCCTGTACCAGGCCAAGCGTGCCGGCCGCGACTGCGTGTCGCTGGCGGCGTAGGTACGCCACGTCATTCCGGGACGATCCTCAGGTTCCTCCTTGTTCTACGGGAAAAATTCCCCCGCAGGGGTAGGCGCGTCGCCTCGCGAACGCAGACGACGCAGACGCTTTCGCGCCGTACCCTCACCCCAACCCCTCTCCCGGGGGGAGAGGGGCTAGTTCCCGAGCATGCTGCGCCCTTCGCGTTGGCCTGCGGTGATGCCGCAACTGCGCGGAGCGGGGCCAATCCCGACTCCCCAATCCCCAATCCCCAATCCCGAAGTGAGCGCCCCCGTGCTCACTCCACCACGTTCTTCGCCTCGCAGGTGGCCAGCAGCTCCGGGTGCTGCACCGGACGCGTGCGGGTCAGCAGCGGATGCAGGAACACCGCGCCCAGGATCACCGCCACGCCGAGGTAGAACAGCCCGGTGAGCTGGCGCTGCTCGTCCAGCAGCACGATCGCGAACACGATCGCGTAGACCGGTTCCAGGTTGGTGACCAGTTGCACCGCGTAGGCGCTGAGCCGGCGCAATGCGACCAGGGCCAGGGCGAACGGCAGCAGCGTGCACAGCAGCGCCAGCGCCAGCAGCAGCGCGGTGTCGTGCAGGCTGGGCAGCACCAGCAAGGGCCCGCTCAACGCCGGCAGCACGAACGGCAGCAACGGCGCCAGCGCGGTCAGGGTCAGGGTGCCGGCGCCCAGTTCCAGCGCGGTCACGGTCAGCGGATCGGCATGGTCGACCAGGCGCTTGTTGAGCGAGCCGAAGGCCGCCACCAGCAGCGCCGACACCGCGCCGACGGCGACACCGGCGCGCATCCCGTGCGGTACCCCGCCGACCACCAGGGCCACGCCAGGCAGCACCGCCAGGCCGAAGGCCAGTTCGCTGGGGCGGAACGGCCGTTTCGCCACCCAGGGTTCGATCACCGCGGTGAACACCGGCGCCAGCGCGATGCAGGTCGCTGCGACCGAGGCGTTGGCCAGCTTGATCGCGCCGTAGAACGTGAGCCAGTGCAGGCCGACCAGGGCGCCGACGATGGCATAGCCCAGCGCCAGTTTCGGCGTCAGCGCCGCCAGTCCGCGCCACACCCGCGGCAGCAGCGCCAGCGCGGCCACCACCATCAGCATCCGCCACCACACCAGCGGCAGCGCGGGCAGGGTGATCAGCTTGCCGAGAATCGCGGTGATTCCCCACAGCAGGACGCAGAAATGGATTTGCAGCTGGGCTTTGGTGGTGGGGTGCATCGGCATCCGCGTATTGTCGCGCAAAGCGCGCCGCCACGGTCGCGGATCGCCACACGGGTCAGGCGTCTGGCACCGGCGGCGACGCGTTCCGCGCCATCCTGCGCGCATAGGCGGCGGTGAGCGGCGGCACCAGCAGCGCCGTCACCACCACCGAGGTCGCCACCAGTGCGGTCGCGGCCGGCGCGGTGGCCCGGAACTGCGGCGCCACCGCCGCCACCAGCGCGGGCGTGGCCACCGCCGCGCCGGCGGTGCTGGAGGCGGCGAGGCCGGCGCTGCCGTTGCCGCCGGCCAGCCAGCGATCGGCCAGCAGCAGCGGGATCCCGGTCGCCACCATCACCAGCAGGCCCAGCGCGACCCCGGCCATGCCGGCATGGGCGACCATGCGCAGGTCCAGGGTATTGCCCAGGGCGAAGGCGAAGAACGGGATCAGCGCCGGCACCGCACGCGCGAACAGGGCGCGCAGCGCCGGGTCCAGATTGCCGAGCGCGAAACCGGCCAGCAGCGGCAGCACCGCGCCGAGCAGCAGCCGCGGTTCGAAGTTGGCGACGCCGGCGGTGCCGAGGATCAGCATGGTCACCAGCGGGCCGGATTCCAGCGACATCAGCGCCATCGCCCCGGCCTCGCCGCGGCGGCCGTACTGCTGCATGAGCGCGGCGAACAGGCCGGCATTGGTCATGTCCATCGCCGCGACCAGTGCCAGCACCGACATGCCGCTCCAGATGCCGGAGACGATGCCGCCCGGCGGCAGCAGTCGCGCGGCGATCACCGCGGTCAGCCACGCCACCGCGATCTTGGTCAGCACCAGCACGCCGGAGGCGCGCAACACGCGGCCGCCGCTGCGCAGCCGGATCGAGGCGCCCAGGCAGAAGCACCACACCGCCAGGATCGGCACCAGCCCGCCGATCAGGCCTTCGGTGAAGGAGCCGAACCAGGCGCCGGCCTGCGGCCACACGGTGTGGCAGAGCGCGCCGAGCAGCAGCGGCGCCAGCATCATGGCGCCGGGAAGACGTTCGAGCGTGTGCTTGATCCGCATCGAGGGACTCCGCGTGTGCAGGCGCGGCCCGCGGCCGCGGCCCGGCGACGGCGCCGGACGGGCGGTGTTGTACCCCAGCGCGGCGACCGCCAGGTGTCGCCGCGTGCGCGCGCTCGGGGTCCGGTTCAGCCGTCTTGCGACCGCGGCGGCGACGGTCGCGCTTGCGCCGTGCCGGGCGTCGCGTACGCGTGGTCGAGCGCGTCACGCCTGTGCGGCGGACCCCAGCATCTTCAGCAGGGCCATCGCCGCGGCGGGATTACGCTCCTTGGCGGCGCTGATGAAGTAGACGAAGACCTCGCGCGGCGTGGTCTTGGCCACGGCCGTATCGGCGTGCGGCAGCGCCTGCGGATCCTCGCCGCGGCGCCAGGCTTGCGCGTGCGCGGCCCAGGCCTGCAGTTCCTTGGGCGGGTAGCCATGGGCGAGGTCGGCGCGACTGCGCATCAGCCGCGCATAGACGAAGTCGGCGCCCAGGTCGGCGAAGGAGGGGAACTCGGGCGAATCGGTGAACACCGTGGCCACGCCGTGCCGGCGCGTCAGGTGCAGCAGTTCCGGTCCGACGCAGGCCGGATCGCGCACTTCCAGCACGTGGCGCAGACGGCGTCCGTCGGTCCTGCGCGGCAGCAGGTCCAGGAACGCGGCCAGGTCGTCCAGGTCCAGGCGGTGGCCGTGCTCGAACTGCCACAGCAGCGGGCCGAGGCGGTCGCCGAGGCTGGCGATGCCGCCGACGAAATCCTCGATCTGCGTGCCGGCGCCGGCCAGCCGCCGCAATGCGGTGATGCGCTTGGGCGCCTTGGCCGAGAACAGGAAGCCCGGCGGCGTCTCGTCGCGCCAGCGCGCATAGGTCTCCGGCTTCTGCGCCCCGTAGTAGGTGCCGTTGATCTCGATGCTGGTGACGTGGCGGCTGGCGTATTCCAGCTCGCGGCGCTGCACCAGGCCCTGCGGATAGAACATGCCGCCGCGCCATGGTGCGTAGGTCCAGCCGCCGATGCCGATACGGATGCCGTCCGGCGCGGCCGGGGCGGAGTCGAAGAGGTCGTTCATGCGGGCGTGTCCGGCGGCAGGCGGGGAGCGATTGTGCCGCAGCGTGGCGTTGCGGGGTGTGGTCGTGGGAGCCGGCCACCTTGCGGGGTCGCTCGGTGCTGCGCGGCCGCCGCCTGTGCGGCAGGTCGAGGCCTGCGTGATCGCGTGCAGGCATATGCCTGGGGACGGGAGATGTTGCGGAACCGCACTGGCCGCCGCTCGCGAGGTGGACGTCGGCGGCGGTGTCAGCGCCCACCTGTAAGACATCAAGCCCCGCGCGGTGCCGCCGCCCGCCGTGGCGTCGCCGCAAACGGCCCGGCAGGCTCTACACTCGCCGGGACGCGCGCGCCAGTGTGCGGCCTTGGTTTCCCTTCTTCAGGAGCGACGCAGTTGAAGAGCATCTCGATGGGCTGCGGCCTGTTGCTGGCGATGAGCGCCACCGTGCAGGCGCAGACGCCTGTCCCCGCCGCGGCCCCCGCACCGGCCCCGGCCGCATTGCCGCCCGGGCTGCAGGATCTGGACGCGCAGGTGGAGCGCGTGCGCAAGCAGTTCGAGGTGCCCGGCATCGCCATCGCCATCGTCAAGGACGGGCAGGTGGTGCTGGAGCGCGGCTACGGCGTGCGCGAACTCGGCAAGCCGGAACCGGTGGACGCGCAGACCCTGTTCGCCATCGCCTCCAATACCAAGGCCTTCACCTCCGCCGCGCTGTCGATCCTGGCCGACGAAGGCAAGCTCAAGCTCGAGGACCGGGTGGTGGACCACCTGCCGTGGTTCCAGATGTCCGACGCCTACGTCACCCGCGAAATGCGCGTGCGCGACCTGCTCAGCCATCGCAGCGGCCTGAGTCTGGGGGCGGGCGACCTGCTGTTCTGGCCGGCCACCAGTTACAGCAACGAAGAGGTGGTGCGGCGCCTGGCGCATGTGCCGCTGAAGGGCGGTTTCCGCGACCGCTACGCCTACGACAACATCCTGTACGCGGTGGCGCAGAAGCTGATCGAGCAGGTGTCCGGGCAGAGCTACGCCGAGTTCGTGCGCCAGCGCATCTTCGTGCCGGTGGGCATGACCGGCGCGCGCATCAACAGCGACCACCTGCAGCCCGGCGACGAGGCCGCGGTCGGCCACGCCAAGTTCGACTTCCGCGAGCTGCGCACGGTGGCGCCGCTGACCTGGTCCAACAATTCCGGTGCCGGCGGCATCTACGCCAACGTGCACGACATGGCCAAGTGGATGCAGGCGCAGCTCGACAGCGGGCGCCTGCCGGCGGCCGATGGCCAGGCGCGGCAGTTGTTCAGTGCGCAGCGCCAGCAGGAGATGTGGCAGATGATCACGCCGATCGCGATCTCCGAGCCGAGCGTGCCGGAACTGCTGCCGGCCAGGCCCAATTTCGCCGGTTACGGCGAGGGCTGGAGCCTGAGCGACTACCGCGGCGCCAAGCTGGTCTGGCACACCGGCGGCTGGCCGGGCATGGTCTCGCGGTTGACCCTGGTGCCGGAGCGCAAGCTGGGCGTGATCGTGCTGACCAACCAGGAAGTCGGCGCCGCCTTCAACGCGATCACCCTGCGCGTGCTGGACGCCTACCTGGGCGCGCCGGCGACGGACTGGACCGCCGCCTACGCCAAGGCCGTGGCCAAGGCCGACGCCAATGCCGACGAGGACTGGGCCAAGCACGTCGCGGCGCGCGACGCCAAGTCCACCCCGTCGCTGCCGCTGTCCGGCTACGCCGGCACCTACCGCGACCCGTGGTACGGCGACGTGGTGGTGCGCCAGCAGGGCAAGCGCCTGGAGCTGCAGTTCAGCAAGACCGCGCAGTTGGTCGGCACCCTGGAGCACTGGCAGCACGACACCTTCATCGTGCGCTGGCGCGACCGCTCGCTCAATGCCGATGCCTTCATCAATTTCGCGCTCACGCCCGACGGCAAGGTACGCGAGGCGCGCATGCAGGCGATCTCGCCGCTGACCGATTTCAGCTTCGATTTCCAGGATCTGGTGCTGACGCCGGTGGAGTGACTGCTGGGAATCGGGAATGGGGAATAGGGAATGGTAGGAGCGGCTTCAGCCGCGACCGGGCTTCCTCGGTGAAGCCCGGTCGCGGCTGAAGCCGCTCCTGCGAGGGGGAACGATGGAGGAGCCACTGTCGCGAATCCCCAATCCCAAACCCCCAATCCCGGCGCTACCGCGTCGCGACTGAAGCCGCTCCCGCAAGGGAAAGCGATGCGCACGGGCAGCCGCTTTTACGATTCCCCATTCTCCATTCCCCATTCCCAGCGTCACGAAGTGTGACGCCGAATACGCTACCCTGACGCCCCTTTTTAGGCGTGACGTGGCGATGTTCCGCTGGTTCGAGTCCCTGATCGAGGTCTTCCCGAAGATCGAGACGCAGATGCCGCCGCGTGGGGTGGTGCGCTTCTATCTGCATTACCTGCGTCCGCTGTGGCCGCTCTTGCTGGCCACGCTGCTGGCCGGTCTCGCGTTGGCGCTGGTGGAAGTGGCGATGTTCGACTTCCTCGGCCGCATCGTCGACATGGTCGCCGAGCAGCCGGGGCCGGACTTCTTCCAGCGCCATGCGGGCGAGCTGCTGTGGATGGCGTTCGTCGTGCTGCTGGCGCGGCCGCTGTTCGTGGCCCTGCACAACCTGCTGGTGAACCAGGCCATCGTGCCCGGCCTGAGCAACCGCGCGCGCTGGCTGATGCACAACTACGTGGTGCGGCAGAGCCTGGGCTTCTTCCAGAACGACTTCGCCGGGCGCATCGCCAACCGGGTCATGCAGACCGGCACCTCGCTGCGCGAGTCGGCGGTGCAGATGGTCGATGCGCTCTGGTACATCGTGGTCTACACCGGCAGCGCGCTGTACCTGTTCGCGCAGGCCGATCCCTGGCTGATGGCGCCGCTGCTGGTGTGGGTGCTGGCCTACGTGGCGCTGATGGTCTACTTCGTGCCGCGGATGAAGCAGCGGGCCTGGATCGCCTCGGACGCGCGCTCCAAGGCGATGGGCCGCATCGTCGACGGCTACACCAACATCGCCACGCTCAAGCTGTTCTCGCATGCCGGGCGCGAGCAGGCCTACGTGCGCGAGGCGATCGACGAGCTGGCGGTCAAGCACCGCGGGCAGACCCGCATGACCACGGCGATGGACAGCGCCATCGCCATCATCAACGGCTTCCTGATCGCGGTGACCTGCGGGCTGGCGCTGTGGCTGTGGAGCCGCGGACAGATCAGCGTGGGCGCGATCACCCTGGCCACCGGCCTGGTGATCCGCATCCACAACATGTCCGGCTGGATCATGTGGACGGTCAACGGCATCTTCGAGGACATCGGTGCGGTACAGGACGGCATGGAGACCATCGCGCAGCCAGCGCAGGTGCAGGATCGCGCCGACGCGGTGCCGCTGCGCGTGGAGCGCGGCGAGGTCCGCTTCGAGCACATCCACTTCCACTACGGCAAGCGCGGCGGGGTCATCGCCGGGCTCGACCTGCAGGTGCGCGCGGGCGAGAAGATCGGCCTGGTCGGGCCGTCCGGCGCCGGCAAGTCGACCCTGGTCAACGTGCTGCTGCGGCTGTACGACCTGGAGCAGGGCCGCATCCTGATCGACGGCCAGGACATCGCCGGCGTCACCCAGGAGAGCCTGCGCCAGCAGATCGGCCTGGTCACCCAGGACACCTCGCTGCTGCACCGCTCGATCCGCGACAACCTGCTGTACGGCCGCCCCGATGCCAGCGAGGCGCAGCTGCGCGCGGCGGTGGCCAAGGCGCGCGCCGACGAGTTCATCGAACAGTTGCAGGACGGCGAGGGCCAGCGCGGCTACGACGCGCAGGTCGGCGAGCGCGGCGTGAAGCTGTCCGGCGGCCAGCGCCAGCGCATCGCCATCGCCCGCGTGCTGCTCAAGGACGCGCCGATCCTGATCCTGGACGAGGCCACCTCGGCGCTGGATTCGGAAGTGGAGGCGGCGATCCAGGACAGCCTGGACGAACTGATGGCCGGCAAGACGGTGATCGCGATCGCCCACCGGCTCTCCACCATCGCGCGGATGGACCGGCTGGTGGTGATGGACCGCGGCGCCATCGTCGAGACCGGCACCCACGCCGAGTTGGTCGCCCGCGGCGGCCTGTACGCGCGGCTGTGGGCGCGCCAGACCGGTGGCTTCGTCGCGGCGGACTGACGCGGCTCGCCATCCAGGATGGCCGGCGACGGCGCGACATCGGTGTCGTGCCGCCAGGGCAGGGCGGCGCCGGGTACGCGCCGCGGCATGATCCTGGGCGGGGCCTGCGCTGTGCGTGCCCGACGCGCATCCGACCAGCCGACCGTGGTGTTCCCTGGGCGGCGCACCGCCAGGCGGTTCGGCGCCGACGGCCCGGCAATGCGACAATGCCCGGCTTACCGAGATTCGCCAGACCATGTCCCGATTGCAGTTCCAGCTCCACACCACCGACGGCGCCGCGCGCCGCGGCCGCCTGACCTTCCCGCGCGGGACGGTCGAGACTCCCGCGTTCATGCCGGTGGGCACCTACGGTTCGGTCAAGGGCGTGCTGCCCGAACAGATCAAGGCGCTGGGCGCGCAGATCATCCTCGGCAACACCTTCCACCTGTACCTGCGCCCGGGCCTGGACGTGATCGGCGATCACGGCGGCCTGCACGGCTTCGCCCGCTGGGACGGGCCGATCCTGACCGATTCCGGCGGCTTCCAGGTGTTCTCGCTGGCGCACCGACGCAAGATCAGCGAGCAGGGCGTCACCTTCGCCTCGCCGACCGACGGCGCCAAGGTGTTCCTGGGGCCGGAGGAGAGCATGAAGATCCAGCGGGTGCTCGATTCGGACATCGTGATGATCTTCGACGAGTGCACTCCGTACCCGGCCACCGAGGACGTGGCGCGGCGCTCGATGGAACTGAGCCTGCGCTGGGCGCAGCGCTCGCGCGACGCGCACGACGCGCTGGGCAACGACGCCGCGCTGTTCGGCATCGTCCAGGGCGGCGTGCATGCGGACCTGCGCAGCCGCTCGATCGAGGGCCTGCAGGCGATCGGCTTCGATGGCTACGCGATCGGCGGCCTGGCGGTGGGCGAGCCGGAGCACGAGCGCAATGCCATGCTCGAGCACCTGCATCCGCGCCTGCCCGGCGACCGCCCGCGCTACCTGATGGGCGTGGGACGCCCGGAGGACCTGGTCGAGGGGGTGGCCCGCGGCGTGGACATGTTCGACTGCGTGATGCCGACCCGCAACGCGCGCAACGGCCACTACTTCACCTCGTTCGGCACGGTGCGCATCCGCAACGCCAAGTACGAGCGCGACCTCGATCCGATCGAGCCGGGCTGCGGCTGCCATGCCTGCAGCAGCGGCTACACCCGCGCCTACCTGCGCCACCTGGACCGCTGCAACGAGATGCTGGCGCCGATGCTGGGCACCCTGCACAACCTCTGGTACTACCAGAAGCTGATGGCCGACATGCGCGCGGCGATCGCCGCGGGAACCTTTGCCCAGTTCCGGCGGTCCTTCTATGCGGCGCGCGGGATGGAAGCCACGCCACTCCCAACGGAGCACGGATAAGCCCCTCTCCCCCCGGGAGAGGGGTTGGGGTGAGGGTTCGGGCGCAGCCTCGTGTTGTTCGGGAGGGGTTGGGGTGAGGGTTCGGGCGCAGCCTCGTGCAGTCGAAAGGATACGAGGCTTCGCCCGTACCCTCATTCGCCGCTGCGCGGCACCTTCCCCCGAGAAGGGGGCCGCGGGTCCCGCAGGGAGAAGGGAGGGGCGCGGCGGCCGTTCCGGGGGGGCAAGGGGAAGATCGTGGCATAATCGGCGGCTGCTTGCTGCCGCAAGGCAAACCAGCGGTCCGTGCCCCAGGGCGTCGGGCTGCCCAAACCATAGGACGTACCCGATGAATCCGCTCGATTTCCTGATTCCCGTCGCCCAGGCGCAGACCGCTGGCGGCGCCGCCCCGGCCGGTGGTGGCCTGCAGATGTTCCTGCTGCCCATCATCCTGATCGCGGTGATGTATTTCGTGATGATCCGGCCGCAGATGAAGCGCCAGAAGGAACACAAGTCGATGCTGGACAAGCTCGGCCGCGGCGACGAGGTCATCACTTCCGGCGGCGTGGCCGGCGTGGTCACCGACATCGGCGACAACTTCATCACCATCGAAGTGGCCGACAACGTGCGCATCCGCGTGCAGAAGGGCGCCGTCGGCAATGTCCTGCCGAAGGGCACGCTGAAGTCCGCCTGATCCATTTCTCCTACTGCTAGGCGCGACGCCGGCGTGGCGTCGTGCGGGGTCCCGCAATGCTCGAGTTTCCGCGCTGGAAGTATGTCCTCATCCTGATCGTGCTGGCGTTGAGCGCGTTGTACGCGCTGCCCAACGTGTACCAGAAGGATCCGTCGGTCCAGATCACCGCCAGCCGCGGCGGCAAGATCGACGACGCCCTGCGCGAGCGGGTCCTCGCCGACCTGAAGACGGCCGGGATTACCCCGAAGCTGGTCGACAAGGAAGGTGACAGCCTGATGGTGCGCCTGCCGAACCTGCAGGCGCAGACCCGTGCCAACGACGTGCTGCGCCAGCAGGTGGGCGAGAACTACACGGTGGCGCTGAACCTGGCCTCGACCGTGCCGGACTGGCTGTCGCGCCTGGGCGGCAAGCCGATGGTGCTGGGTCTTGACCTGGTCGGCGGCGTGCACTTCGCCCTGCAGGTCGACCAGAAGGCGGCGCTGGAAAAGCGCCTGGACGCCTTCGCCGAGGACATCCGCACCACGTTGCGCGACAGCCGTCTGGCCTACCGCTCGGTCGAGCGCCGTCCCGACAACAGCATCCAGGTCAGCCTGGGCGAGGGCGTCGATGCCAGCGCCGCGCGCGCGGCCATCGCCAAGGCGCAGCCGACCCTGAGCTACGCCGTGTCCGGGCAGACCATCACCGTGACCGTGCCCGAGGCCGAGCTGAAGCAGATCGCCGCTGGCGCCATCGAGCAGAACCTCACCACGCTGCGTAACCGCGTCAACCAGCTGGGCGTGGCCGAGCCGATCATCCAGCGCCAGGGCGACGACCGCATCGTGGTCGAGCTGCCGGGCGTGCAGGACACCGCCGAGGCCAAGCGCATGATCGGCGCCACCGCCACGCTGGAATTCCGCGGCGTGGTCGACGGCAACGCCGAGGACGCGGTGCGCAGCGGCAACATCCCGCCCGACGCCAAGGTCTACCGCCTGCGCGACAGCGGCGCCCCGGTGCTGCTGAGCAAGCGCGTGCTGGTGTCCGGCGACCAGATGGTCAACGCCACCGTCAGCACCGACCAGAACGGCATGCCGGCCGTGGCGGTCACGCTCAACAACGCCGCTGGCCAGCGCATGTTCGACTACACCAGCGCCAATACCGGCAAGCTGATGTCGGTGGTCTACATCGAGCGCATCCCCACCGTGACCATGGTCGACGGCAAGGAAGTGCGCAGCGTGCGCGTCAACGAGGAGGCGCTGGCGCCGACCCGCATCGCCGGCGTGTTCGGCAAGAACTTCCAGACCACCGGCCTGGAGAAGACCGAGGCCGAGAACCTGGCCAAGCTGCTGCGCGCCGGTTCGCTGGCCGCACCGATGGACTTCGTCGAGGAATACGTGATCGGCCCGAGCCTGGGCGCAGAGAACGTCGAGCGCGGCATCACCGCCGTGGTCTACGCGTTTCTGTTCACCCTGGTGTTCTTCAGCGTGTACTACCGCATGTTCGGCCTGATCACCTCGGTCGCGCTGCTGATGAACCTGCTGATCGTGGTCTCGGTGATGTCGCTGTTCGGCGCCACCATGACCCTGCCGGGCTTCGCCGGCCTGGCGCTGTCGGTGGGCCTGTCGGTGGACGCCAACGTGCTGATCAACGAGCGTATCCGCGAAGAACTGCGGCTGGGCGTACCGCCCAAGTCGGCGATCGCGGCCGGTTACGAGAAGGCCGGCGGCACCATCCTCGACGCCAACCTCACCGGCCTGATCGTCGGCGTGGCGCTGTACGCGTTCGGTACCGGCCCGCTGAAGGGCTTCGCGCTGACCATGATCATCGGCATCTTCGCCTCGATGTTCACCGCGATCACCGTGTCGCGCGCGCTGGCGGTGCTGATCTACGGCCGTCGCAAGAAGATCAAGTCCGTGGCCATCTGAGCCACGCACGCCACCTTCCGCACGTCCCCGCGCCGACAGGCGCGGGGTCCAAAAAAACGCAGAGCGGTCTCCAATGAAAATCTTCCCGCTTCACCTGATCCCCAACGACACCAAGATCGACTTCATGCGCTGGCGGCACCCGACCCTGGTGCTGATGCTGGTGCTGGCGCTGGCCTCGTTCGCGGTGATCTTCGCCAAGGGCTTCAACTACGCGCTGGAGTTCACCGGCGGCGCGCTGGTGCAGACCAGCTTCCAGAAGCCGGTCGACGTGGACCAGGTGCGCGAGCAGCTGGCCAAGGCCGGCTTCGAGAATGCGCAGGTGCAGAACGTCGGCAGCGGCAACGAGGTGGTGATCCGCCTGCAGCCGCAGGGCGAGCACAACAACGAGGACATCACCAAGAACCTCGCCGAGCAGGTGCGCAAGGCGGTGAGCACGCCGCAGAACCCGGCCACGGTCAAGCCGGGCGAGTTCGTCGGCCCGCAGGTCGGCAAGGACCTGGCCTTGAACGGCGTCTACGCCACGGTGTTCATGCTGGTCGGCTTCCTGATCTACATCGCCTTCCGCTTCGAGTGGAAGTTCGCGGTGGTGGCCAGCCTGACCGCGCTGTTCGACCTGTTGGTGACGGTGGCCTACGTGTCGGTCACCGGCCGTGAGTTCGACCTGACCGTGCTGGCCGGCCTGCTGTCGGTGATGGGCTTTGCGATCAACGACATCATCGTGGTGTTCGACCGCGTGCGCGAGAACTTCCGCAGCCTGCGCGTGGAGCCGATCGAGGTGCTGAACCGCTCGATCAACCAGACCTTGTCGCGTACGGTGATCACCGCGGTGATGTTCTTCCTGTCGGCGCTGGCGCTGTACCTGTACGGCGGCGAGTCGATGGAAGGCCTGGCGCTGACCCACATGATCGGTGCGGTGGTGGTGGTGGTGTCCTCGGTGATCGTGGCGGTGCCGCTGCTGTCGATCGGGCCGTTCCAGGTCACCAAGCAGGACCTGCTGCCGAAGTCGAAGGACGTCGAGGCGCTGGCGCGCAGGCCCTGATGGGGCCGGGAGTGGGGATCCGGGTTTGGAGATTCGTGAAAGCGTGACGTCCTGGGCCTGAAGCACTCCCTCCTGCGAACGAAAAAGCCGCGCGGATGCGCGGCTTTTTCTTTGTGCGGACGCTGGGGGCATCGGGTGGGTGCAGCGCGACGTCGGCCGGGTTGCCGTGCGTGGGATGGGGCCGTCAATGACGGTCCCATCCCCTCCGTGGCGTGCGTGCCGCGCAGGGCGTCCGCGCTACGTCGCGTTGGCGGTGGCGCGGGCCACCAGTTGCGCCACCATCGGATAGGTCTCGCTGCGCACCTGGAACTGGCCGACGATCTCCACCAGGTCGCCGGCCTGCTGCTCCATCGCGCGTGCCGCGGCAGTGGCTTCCTCGACCAGGGCGGCGTTCTGTTGGGTGGTCTCGTCCATCTGGGTGACGGTGTGGTTGACCTGCTCAATGCCGGCCGACTGCTCCTGTGAGGCGGCGGCGATCTCGCCCATGATGTCGGTCACGCGCTGCACCGAGGCCACGATGTCCTGCATCGTCGTGCCGGCCTGGGCGACCAGCGCCGAACCTGCGTTCACGCGCTCGACCGAGTCGTCGATCAGCGTCTTGATCTCCTTGGCCGCGCTGGCCGAGCGCTGGGCGAGGGTGCGGACCTCGCTGGCGACCACGGCGAAACCGCGGCCCTGCTCGCCGGCGCGTGCCGCTTCCACCGCGGCATTGAGTGCCAGGATATTGGTCTGGAAGGCGATGCCGTCGATCACGCCGATGATGTCGGCGATCTTCTTCGAGGCCGCCTCGATGCCGTCCATGGTGGTGACGACCTGTCCGACCACCGTGCCGCCCTGCGAGGCCACGGAGGCCGCGCCGGCGGCCAGCTGGTTGGCCTGGCGCGCATGCTCGGCGTTCTGCTTCACCGTGGCGGTCAGTTCCTCCATCGATGCGGCGGTTTCCTCCAGGCTGGCGGCCTGCTGCTCGGTGCGGCGCGACAGGTCGTCGTTGCCGCTGGCGATCTCGCCCGCGGCGGTGTCGATGCTGGCCGCGGCCTGCTGGATGCGGCCGACCATGTCGGTCAGTTGCGCGACGGTGGCGTTGGCGTCGTCGCGCATCCGCGCGAACACGCCGTGGAACTCGCCCTGCATGGTCTGGGTCAGGTCGCCGGCGGCGATCGCGCGCAACAGCTGCGACAGCGCCGCCAGATTGGTCTCGGTGCCCGTCATCATCGTGTTGAGGTTGGCGACCATGCCGCGGAAGGCGTGACGGAAACGCTGATCATTGCCGCGGCGGGAGAAGTCGCCCTGCGCGGCGGCGCGCACCAGCAGGTCGATCTCGTCGTTGATCGCGCCGAGATTGCGCTTCACCTTGGCCATGGTCTCGGTCAGGATCGCCTTCTCGCCCGGGAACTGCTCCAGGTCGCGGCTCAGATCGCCTTCGGCATACTCGCCCATCAGCGCGATCAGCTGCTGCTTGACCGAGATATGGCTGTGCACCAGGGCATTGGTGTCGCGGACCATGCGCCCGTAGTCGCCCGGGAAGCGTGTCTCGTCCATGCGGAAGCTGATCCGGCCGGCGTCATGCTGCTTGGCCATCTCGGTCTGCGCCTGGATCACCGTGCGCAGTTCCTCCTGCATCTGCCGCATGTCGTTGAGCAGCGACGGCGCCTGGGTGCGCAGGCGTACGTCCTGCGACAGGTCGCCGCTGGCGATGCGGCGCACCACGTCGGCTGCGTAGGCGGGCTCGCCGCCGAGCTGGCGCATCAGGCTGTTGCGGACCAGCAGGCCGAGCAGGATGGCGGCGACGATACCGATCAGCATCCCGCCGAGGCTGGTCCATTCGCCCGACTGCGCGCGCGCCTCGCTCTCGGCCTTGCGCACCTGCAGCAGGGCGCGCTCGGCGTTCTCGTACTGACCGATCGTGTCGCGCAACCCGTCCATCTGCTGCTTGCCGACGCTCCGGAACGCGTCCAGCTGGGCGTCGTCGCTGTCGGCCGCGGTGGTGCGCATGTGCTCCACCGCCTTGCGCTTGGTCGTCATGAACTGCGTGTAGTCCTGCATCAGGGTCTGCAGGCGCGCCTGCTGCGCCGCGTTGTCCGCGGTCAGTTCCTTGGACTCCTGCCACTGTGCGCTGAACTCGCGTTCGCCGAGTTCGAGTGGCGCCAGGTAGGACGGATCGCGGGTCAGGGCGAAGCCGCGCGCGCCGCTCTCGATGTTGAGCAGGCTCACCAGCATTCGGTCGCCGAGGGTGATGACCTTGTAGGTGTGCGCGTCCAGCGCTGCCGCGCTGGTGAACTTGCGGAAGCCGATCAGGCTGGTGATGCCGACCAACAACAACATGGCGATCACGCCGCAGAAGCCGATTGCCAGGCGCTTGGTGACGGTGAGATGATGGAAGGACACGCGAGATCTCCGGAAGATGCGAGAGAGCGGCGCTATCGGCTCCATTGCCGCAGGGACGGCAATGCAGGCACGGATCAGCGGGGAAGTTCGGGCAAAGACCCGCATCGGTATCGGCCGCGTTCCGTGGATCTTTAGGGCTGCGTTCGCCGATTGCGTCGGGCGCATCGCACATGCCGTTTTGCCTGCACGTAGCGCGTCGTGTGCCGTTTTCTACGCAAGCGCCGATCAAGCAGGAGTGAAGCGCGCAGCGTCCAATGCGTGAGTGCGGTGTGACGGAAAAACGGCCCGTGCGTTCTGCGTTCGACGGGATTTCCTGGATGGCGGCTGGTCTGCGCGAGGCCAGGCGGATGCTGCGAAAGGACCTGTGCGGAGGTCGTGCGCCGGTCCGATCGGCGGATGACGGACATAAAAAAAGCCGCGCGAGTGCGCGGCTTTTCTGTTGTTGCGGTGTCGCTGCGCCGGCGTAGCGCCGGTCGCCTCGCTCAGAACTTCGCGTCGAACTCCCCGGCGAAGCCGGTATTGACGATCAGCTTCTGCAGCGCGTCGCCGACCTTGAGGTTGCCGGCGACCACCTGGAACTGCTGCGGGCCGCGGTCGTCGATGCGGCCGAGGGTGCCGCCCTTGAAATCGGTGACGCGGCCACCGGCCTCGCGCACCAGCAGCACGCCGGCGGCGATGTCCCAGGCCTTCACGCCGGCTTCGAAGTAGGCGTCGCTGCGGCCGCAGGCCACATAGGCCAGATCCAGCGCCGCCGAACCGGTGCGACGGATGTCCTCGGCCTGCACCAGCAGTGCATCCACGCACTTGAGCTGGGGGCTGGTGCGCTTGCGCTCGCGCGGCGCGAAGCCGGTGTGGACCATGGCGCCGTTGAGTTCCTTGCGCTCGCTGACACGGATGCGGCGGTCGTTGAGCACGGCGCCGTTGCCGCGGCTGGCGGTGAACAGTTCGTTGCGGAGCGGGTCGAAGATCACCGCGTCGACCGGCTCGCCGTTCTCGACCAGGGCGATCGACACGCAGTAGTGCGGGAAGCCGCGCAGGTAGTTGCTGGTGCCGTCGAGCGGGTCGATCACCCACATGTAGCGGCCGCCGCCCTGCACGCCGCTTTCCTCGCCCATCACGCCGTAGTCGGGGTAGGCGCGGCGCAGCTCCTTGACGATCACCTTTTCCGCATCGGCATCGACTTCGCTGGCGTAGTCCATGCGGTCCTTCTGCACCACGTTCAGTGCTTCCAGGCGGTTGATGTGGCGCAACAGCACGTTGCCGGCGAGGCGGGCGGCCTTGACCATGACGGTGACGGCGGGTTTTTGCATGGCAAGCGCTCCCGAGAAGGCGGAGGTGGGTCTGGAGGAGGAAAAGAGCAGTCCGGCGCCAAGGCCGGCCGCACAGTTTACCATCTACGCCCCCGTTCGCTTCGCCTGCCGTGCCGCCATGACCGATTCCCTCCGTATCCGCTTCGTCCTGGTCGGGACCCAGCACCCCGGCAACATCGGCGCGGCGGCGCGCGCGATGAAGACCATGGGGCTGTCGCGGCTGGTGCTGGTGGCGCCGGAATGCGAGCTGGAGACCGAGGCCTACCGGCGTTCTGCCGGGGCCGAGGATCTGTTGCAGCAGGCGCCGGTGCTGCCGGCGCTGGCCGACGCAGTGGCCGATTGCCGGTTGGTGCTGGGTTGCACCGCGCGCAGCCGCCGCGTGTCGCTGGAGGAGTTGCTGCCGGCCGATGCCGCGCAGCGCCTGACCGCCACCAGCGCCGAACCGGCGGAGGTGGCGCTGGTGTTCGGGCGTGAGCGCACCGGCCTGACCAACGAGGAACTGCAGTTGTGCCATGCGGCCGTGCACATTCCCTCCGATCCGGCGTTCAGCTCGCTCAATCTGGCCGCGGCGGTGCAGGTGCTGGCCTACGAACTGCGCCTGGCGCAGCTGCGCGGCGCCTCCCCCGCGCCGGCGCCGGCACCGGGGTTCCGCGAGGCGCCGGCCAGCCACGCACAGGTGGAAGGGCTGTTCGGGCAGTTGGCCGAGACCCTGGACGATATCGACTTCCACAAGGGCCGCGCCCCGGATTCGGCGATGCGCAAGTTGCGCCGGCTATTCCTGCGCACCGAGCTGACCGAGCAGGAAGTGCGCCTGCTGCGCGGCGTGCTGTCCGATGCGCAGCGCATGGCGCGACTCGCCGGGCAGGCCGGAAACTGAGGCCAGGCAAGGCGCGAAGGCCTCCATCGCGGCGCGCGCGCCGACGCGTGCGCCCAGGGCGGACTGCATGCGCGGCAGGCGCCATTCTGTGACGCTGTCACCGGCATGCGCTTTCGGCTAGGCTTTGCAAGGTCTACTTGGGGATCGTGGTTTGTCCAGTTCGCGTTGGCGGGTGGTCGTGGTGTGGCTGGCGCTGGCGATCTGCTGGCCCGCGTCCGTGCACGCGCGGCCCTCGGTCCTGGTGCTGGGGCGCATCAGCGACAATCCCAAGGCCCATTACGAGCAACTCAAGCCGCTGCTGGACTACGTGGTGCCGCGCATGCGCGAGGTCGGCATCACCTCCGGGCAGATCCTGATGGCCCGCGACAGCCAGCAGATGAGCAGTTACCTGCGTCGCGGCCGGGTCGACTGGGTCACCGAGACCGCTGCCACCGCGATGGCGCTGGAACAGCGCGGTGGCGCCAAGCCGCTGCTGCTGACCGAGCGCAACGGCGTGCGTCAGTACCACACCGTATTCTTCGTGCGCAATGACGCGCCGGTGCACGACCTGTCGGATCTGCGGGGGCGCACGCTGGCGCTGCAGAGCACGCTGTCCACCAGCGCCTACCTGGTGCCGATGATGACGCTGTTCGAGCGCGGCCTGCATCCGGAGATCCTGCTCTCGACCAAGGACCAGCCCTCGGCGGAAACGGTCGGTTACGTGTTCGCGCGCTCGGAACTCAACATCGCCGCCTTCGTGCACAAGCACCTGGTGGATGCCGGGGCGTTCAGCAATCTCGACTGGGACGACGATCGCCGCATTCCCCCCGCGTTCCGCCGCGACTTCCGGGTGATCTACCGCAGCGAACCGTATCCGCGCGCGGTGGAGATGGTGCGCAGCGATCTGCCCACGGACGTGGAGACGCGCCTGCGCGAGGTGCTGCTGCACGCCGCCGACGATCCGCAGGGGCGCGCGGCGCTGCGCCAGTTCTTCGGGACCTCCGGCTTCTACCCGATCGATCCGGCGTCGCAGAAACGCCTGGATGCCCTGCGCGCCGGCGTGGCGCGGGTGAGGCTGGAAGTGGAATGAAGACCATGCGTTTCGGGTTGCAGGCCAGGTTCCTGCTGGCCATGGGCGTGGCTGCGCTGCTGGTGATGGCGATCCTGGCCCTGCTGCTGGAGCGCCAGGCGGCGATGCAGCGCGAGGTGCGCACGCTCAGCGGCAACGCCATCCACAGCCTGTTCGATAGCAGCATGCGCACCCGCGGCGAATCGCTGGCGCGGCAACTGGCTGATTCGCTGGCCAACCCGGTGTACTACTCCGACCTGGATGCGATCGGCACGCAGGTGCGTGGGGCGCTGGGCTATGTGGCGGTGGCCTACGTGCTGGTCTACGACGCCGACGGGCGGCTGATCCACGACGGCAGCAAGGACCTGGTGGGCTACGGGCAGCGCATGCGCGGGCCGATGGCCGACGCCGCGATCCGCGCCAAAGGCCTGCTGGCGCAGGAGTCGCCGGAGTTCCTCGACGTGTCGATGCCGATCATGATCGGCGACCAGCGCGTGGGCGGGGTGCGGGTAGGCATGTCCTGGGCACGCGCGCAGGAGTACGAGCGCAAGGCCGGGCAGAACCTCGACCAGCGCCTGGGCGAACTGGGCAAGCGCCATCTCGGCTGGTTGCTGCTGTTGCTGGCCGCCCTGGGCCTGACCGCGGCGATGGTGACGGTCTACGTGCAGCGCACGCTGGTGGCGCCGTTGCGCTGGATGGCGGCGGCCGCGCGCCAGATCGAGGCCGGCAACTACGCGGTGGAGCGCCGCGACAGCGGCCGCCACGACGAGGTCAGCGAATTGCTGCGCGCGTTCGGGCGGATGAGCGAGGCCATCGCCCGGCACGACCGCGACGTGCGCCACATGGCCTACACCGATGCGTTGACCGGGCTGACCAACCGGCTCGCGTTCCGCGAGGCGCTGGACCATCGCATGCTGTCGGCGCGCGCCTCGCAGCGCAGGCTGGCGCTCCTGTTCGCCGACATCGACGATTTCAAGCGGATCAACGACACCCTGGGCCACGAGGCCGGCGACGAGGCGCTGCTGCAGTTCGCGCGGCGCATCCAGCTGGCGGTGGAGCAACTGGGCGGCGACGATGCGCTGCTGGCACGCTTTGGCGGCGACGAGTTCGTGATCCTGGTGGAGGATGCGCAGGCGGCCAAGGTCGCCACCGCGTTGGCGCAGCGGCTGGTGCAGGAGCTGCGCGAGCCGCTGCGGATCCAGGGCCGCGAGGTGTTCATGGGTACCTCGATCGGCATCACTGTCTACCCGGGCGATGCCGAGGACGCCTCGGCGCTGCTGAAGAACGGCGACATCGCCATGTACCAGGCCAAGCTGGCCGGCAAGAATTGCCACCGCTTCTACAGCCGCGCGATGGACTATGCGGTGGAGCGGCGCGTGCACATGGAGCACGAGCTGCGCGGCGCCTGGGAGCGCGACGAACTCAAGCTGGCCTACCAGCCGATCTTCCGCACCCAGGACCGGCGCATGGTCGGCGTCGAGGTGCTGCTGCGCTGGCAGCATCCGGCGATGGGCACGATCTCGCCGACGGTGTTCATCGACGTGGCCGAGCAGAGCGGGCTGATCGAAAGCATCGGCCCCAAGGTGCTGCGCGCGGCCTGCAGCGAGGCCACCCAGTGGCGGCGCGCCGACGGCAGCGCCGACCTGTTCGTCTCGGTCAACGTCTCGCCGCGGCAGTTGCGCAGCGGCGATCTGCCCGAAGTGGTGGCCGAATGCCTGCGCGAGTCCGGGCTGCCGGCGGCGCAATTGCATCTGGAACTGACCGAGACCGCGGTGATCGGCGACGAGCTGCAGGCGGCGAGCATGCTGGCGCGGCTGCATCGCACCGGGGTCAAGGTCTGGCTGGACGACTTCGGCACCGGCTTCTCCGGGCTGAGCCACCTGCGCCAGGTGCCGGTGGACGGGGTCAAGATCGACAAGAGTTTCGTCGCCGACCTGCAGCGCGACCCGGACGATCTGGCGCTGACCACCGCGATCATCGCCATGGCGCATTCGCTGGACATCACCGTGGTCGCCGAGGGCATCGAGCAGGAGACCCAGTTCGAGCTGCTGCGCGAGCGCGGTTGCGAACTGGGGCAGGGCTTCTGGCTCAGCCGACCGCTCAGCGCGGAGGAATTCCGCCAACTGCTCGCCAACGAGGACGCACCGCCCGCCAGCGTGTGATCGCCGCTGCGGCGTCGTGGCCGGCGTGCGCTGTGCCTGCGGCGGTCCCGGCCAGGCGGGTCAGGGCAGCAGCGGGCGCTTGCCGGTATCGCCGGCGATCTCGCGCACCAGCTTCGGCACGAGATAGCCGGACAGGCGCGCGGCCAGCCCCTGGTGCAGCGCCAGCGCGGTGGCATCGTCCACTTCGAAATGGGCCACGCCCTGCACCCGGTCCAACTGGTGCAGGTAGTAGGGCAGCACGCCGGCGGCGAAGCTGCGCTCGCTCAGCGCGGCCAGCGCCTCCACGCTGTCGTTGACCCCGCGCAGCAGCACCGCCTGGTTGAGCAGGTGCGCGCCGGCCTCGCGCAGGCGCGCCAGCGCGGCATCCACGCCGGCATCGAATTCGTTGGCGTGGTTGGCGTGGATCACGAACGCCAGCGGCCACGGCAGCGTGCGCAGCCAGGCCAGCAACGGCGCATCGACGCGCTCGGGCAGCACCACCGGCAGGCGGCTGTGGATGCGCAGGCGCTTGAGTTGCGGCAGCGTCGCCAGCGCCTCGGTGAGTTCGGCCAGCTTCGGCGTGGCCAGCGACAGCGGATCGCCGCCGGACAGGATCACTTCCTCGATGCTGGGGTCGGCGGCGATGGCCGCCACCGCCGTGCGCCAGCCATCGCGCGCGGCGGTCTCGTCGGCATAGGGAAAGTGCCGGCGGAAGCAGTAGCGGCAGTGCACCGCGCAACTGCCGGTGGCCACCAGCAGGGCGCGGCCGCGGTACTTGTGGATCACCCCGTCGGCCTTCTTTGCCGCGGTGTCGCCGACCGCATCCAGGGCGAAGCCGGCGACCAGGCGCTGCTCTTCGTCGATCGGCAGCACCTGGCGCAGCAGCGGGTCGTGCGGATCGCGCGGGCGCATGCGTGCGACGAAGCTGCGCGGCACGCGCAGCGCGAACTGCGTCGCAGCCTGTTCGGAGACGCCCAGCGCCTGCGGATCCAGGTCCAGCAGGGCCAGCAGCTCGCGCGGATCGCGCACGGCGTCGCGCCAGGCCTGCTGCCAGCGCGGCGGCGCGGCGGCGGGCAGGGGCGGGGACGGCTGCATCGGGCGGGGGGCTGCGGTTATCATAGGCGGTCATCACACGAGCGCCCGCCGTTGCGGCGGAGCTTCCATTCTATCCGGCCGGCCGCCGAACGCGGCGGGTTTGCCTTACCCGAGGAGTTTCAGATGGCCAGCTACGGCATGAACGACGTCAAGAACGGGATGAAGATCCTGGTCAACAGCGAGCCTGCGATCATCACCGATACCGAATACGTCAAGCCCGGCAAGGGCCAGGCGTTCACCCGCGTCAAGTACCGCTTCATCAAGTCCGGGCGCGTGGTCGAAATGACCATGAAGGCGACCGACAGCGTGGAAGCGGCCGACGTGGTCGACACCGACATGCAGTACCTGTACAGCGACGGCGAGTACTGGCACTTCATGCAGCAGGAAACCTTCGAGCAGGTGCAGGCCGACAAGGCCGGCGTCGGCGACGCCGCCAAGTGGATCAAGGGCGAGGAGGATTGCGTGGTGACGCTGTGGAACGGCACGCCGATCCAGGTCACCCCGCCGAACTTCGTCGAACTGAAGATCGTCGAGACCGACCCGGGCGTGCGCGGCGATACCTCCGGCGGCGGCGGCAAGCCGGCGACCCTGGAGACCGGTGCGGTGGTGCGCGTGCCGCTGTTCGTCGGCCAGGAAGAAGTGATCCGCGTCGATACGCGTTCGGGCGAATACGTTTCGCGCGTCAAGTAAGTCGGCATGCCCGCGGCCGCCGCCGGCCGCGGGCATGCGCACGCGCTGGCGTGCGGCGGCCAGGCAGCGCATGCGCCGGATCGCCGTGCGGCGGTGATGGACCACCTCGCTCCCAGGAAACGCCCGTGACGACCAGCCACGCCGACAGCGCCGACAGCAAGTACCCGCACGACCGCGTCGTGTTCTTCAGCGATGCGGTCTTCGCCATCGCCATCACCCTGCTGGCGGTGGAAATCAAGGTGCCCGGACACGCCGAGGTCGCGGCGGCCGGCGGCATCCTCGCCGCCCTGCACCGGATGCTGCCGCTGTTCATCGGTTTCGCGGTCAGCTTCCTGGTCACCGCGCTGTTCTGGAAGTCGCACCTGCAGCTGTGCCGGCACATCCGCCAGTTCGACGACCGGCTGATCTGGCTCAACGTGCTGCAGCTGCTGCTGATCGGCCTGCTGCCGTTCTCCACCGCGCTGTACTCGGACTATTTCGGCAACCACGAGGCGTTCGCGGTGTACTGCGCGCATCTGGCGGCGATCGGCCTGGCCGGGTACTGGCTGCATGCCTATGCGGTGCGCAAGGAAGGCCTGGCGCAGCGGCTGGGCCCGCTGCAGGCGCAGGCGATGAAGCTGCGCGCGGCGGTCTCGCCGGTGGTGTTCGCGTTATGCATCCCCGTGGGCATGGTGGCACCGTGGCTGGGCCGCTTCGGCTTCCTGGCGGTCTTTCTGCTGCAGTGGGGGGTGATGCGCGTGTACCAGCGACGCATCCGCCAGTCCCAGGCGGCACCGGCACCGTGACCCTCCCTTTTCTAGAGTCCCTGCGATGACCTCCATACCCGAATCCTGCGACCTGCTGATCGAAGCCGGCTACGTGGTCCCGATCGAACCGCATGCGGTGGTGCTGGAAGACCACGCGGTGGCGGTGCGCGGCAGCGAGATCGTGGCGGTGCTGCCCACGGCCGAGGCACGCACGCGCTTCGCCCCCGCGCGCACCGTCTCGCGCCCGGACGCGGCGCTGCTGCCGGGGCTGGTCAACGCGCACACGCACAATCCGATGACCCTGCTGCGCGGCATCGCCGACGACCTGCCGCTGATGGTGTGGCTGCAGCAGCACATCTGGCCGGTGGAGACCGCGGTGATCGGCCCGGAGTTCGTCGCCGACGGCACCGCGCTGGCCATCGCCGAGATGCTGCGCGGCGGCACCACCTGCGCCAACGAGAACTACTTCTTCGCCGACGTGCAGGCCGCGGTGTACAAGCAGCACGGCTTCCGCGCGCGGGTCGGCACGGTGATCATCGATTTCCCGACCGCCTGGGCCAAGACCTCCGACGAGTACTTCGCCCGCGCCTGCGAGGTGCACGACCAGTGGCGCGACGATCCGCTGGTCGGCATCGCCTTCGCCCCGCATGCGCCGTACACGGTCAACGACGCCAACTTCGAGCGGGTGCGGATGCTGTCCGACCAGCTCGAGGTGCCGGTGCACCTGCACACCCACGAGACCGCGCAGGAAATCGCCGACTCGCTCAAGCAGTACGGGCAGCGCCCGCTGGCGCGGCTGGACCGTTTGGGCCTGGTCAACGACCGCCTGATCGCGGTGCACATGACCCAGCTCACCGACGCCGAGATCCACCTGTGCGCCGAGCGCGGGGTCAGTGTGGTGCATTGCCCCGAATCCAACCTCAAGCTCGCCTCCGGCTTCTGCCCGGCCTGCGCGCTGCAGCGGGCGGGCGTGAACCTGGCGATCGGCACCGACGGCTGCGCCAGCAACAACGACCTGGACATGTTCAGCGAGAACCGCACCGCGGCGATCCTGGCCAAGGCGGTGGCCAACGACGCCACCGCGCTGGACGCGGCCAGCACGCTGCGCGCGGCCACCCTGGGCGGCGCGCGCGCGCTGGGCTTCGGCGAGACGATCGGCTCGATCGAGCCGGGCAAGCAGGCCGACCTGATCTGCGTGGACCTGTCGGCGCTGGAGACCCAGCCGCTGCACAACGTGCTGTCGCAACTGGTGTACGCCACCGGCCGCCAGCAGGTCAGCGACGTGTGGATCGCCGGCCAGCCCAAGCTCAGCCAGCGCGTGCTGGTGGACATGGACGTCGACGCGCTGGTCGCCAATGCGCGCGAATGGCGCGAACGTATCCGCAGCGTCCACGCCTGATCCGCTATGTTCGCCGCGCAGCTCCGCGTGCGCGGCCCCAACGAGAATCCGTTATGACCGCTTCCGCCGCCAACGCCTCCGCCAACTTCGATCAGGCCGAACTGGACAAGTTCGGCGCCCTGGCCACCCGCTGGTGGGATGCCGACGGCCCGCAGAAGCCGCTGCATGCGCTCAACCCGGTGCGTCTGCGCTACGTCGCCGAGCGCCTGCCGCTGCGCGGCGCGACGGTGCTGGACGTGGGGTGCGGCGGCGGCCTGCTCAGCGAGGCGCTGGCCAAGGAGGGCGCGCAGGTCACCGCGATCGACCTGGCACCGGAGCTGATCAAGGTCGCACGGCTGCACCAGTTCGAATCCGGGGTCGAGGTCGACTACCGTGTGCAGTCGGTCGAGGACCTGGCGGCCGCACAACCGGGCAGCTTCGACGCGATCACCTGCATGGAGATGCTCGAGCACGTGCCCGATCCGGCGGCGATCGTGCGCGCCTGCGCGACCCTGCTCAAGCCGGGCGGACAGCTGTTCCTGTCCACCCTCAACCGCACCCCGGCCGCGTTCGCCCTGGCCATCGTCGGTGCCGAGTACGTGGCGCGGCTGCTGCCCACCGGCACCCACCGCTACCAGGATTTCATCAAGCCGGCGGAGCTGGCCGCGTGGTTGCGCCAGGCCGAGCTGCAGCTGCGCGACGTCAGCGGCCTGGCCTACGAACCGTGGCGCAATCGCGCGCGGCTGTCCTCGCGCACCGAGGTCAATTACCTGGCGTGTGCTGCAAAGCCGGGAATCGGGAATGGGGAATAGGGAAGCGCCGCTGCCGCGGCGAGGTTACCCGCCGGTGGTGCTGTTCGATCTGGATGGCACGTTGCTGGACAGTGCGCCGGATCTGCTGGCCGCGGCCAATGCGCTGCTGGCCGAGCACGGGCGTCCTGCGCTCGACCTGGCGCAGTTGCGGCCGGTGGTGTCCAAGGGGTCGCGGGCGATGCTCGGCGTCGCCTTCCCGGATCTGCCCGCCGCGCAGCGCGATGCGCTGATTCCGGCCTTCCTGCGCCATTACGAGGCGCTGATCGGGCGCCATTCGCAGCCGTTCGACGGCATCCCGGAACTGCTGCAACGCCTGGAAGAGGCCGGCAGCGTGTGGGGCATCGTCACCAACAAGCCCGAGGCGCTGGCGCGGTTGATCCTGCCGCAGTTGCAGTGGCAGCAGCGCTGCGCGGTGCTGATCGGCGGCGACACGCTGCCCGAGCGCAAGCCGCATCCGCTGCCGCTGCAGGTCGCCGCGCAGCGCCTGGGCGTGGCGCCGCAGGAAGTGGTCTACGTCGGCGACGACGAACGCGACATCCTCGCCGCTCGCGCCGCCGGCATGGCCTCGGTGGCGGTGCTGTGGGGTTATCGGCTGGACGAAGACGATCCGCTGGCCTGGCGCGCCGATGCGATGGTCGCCGCGCCGGCCGAGTTGTACGACGCCGCGGCCTGGCCGGTCAGCGCAGCCGCGTCCTGAAACCGGTGCTGTCGCCGCGTTCGCGGTGATGCATGACCGCCGTGTCGCGGCCTGCACGCCGACGCCGCTCGGCATCCACCGGTCGCGCACGTACACTGCGCGTTCTGCGCGGCAGCCGCGCTCACTCTCCCATTGCGCGATGCCGTCGGCGCGCGCGCCTGACTCCGGATTCACCGATCGCATGAGCAGTTCGTCCGCCCTGGATGCCTTCCTCGACAAATGGCGCCGCCGCTGGCCGGAATGGGCCGTGGCCGAGGCGTTCGTGCCGGCGCCGCAGCGCGCCCGCACCGTGGCCTGGTTCGCCCTGCTGCAGGAGTTCGACGACATCCTCAACATCGCCGGCGACCCGCTGCCGGCCGACGCCAAGCTGGCGTGGTGGGGCGAGGAACTGCGCAGTTGGGCAGGGCAGCGTTCGCGGCATCCGCTGGGCCGGGTGCTGGAGCCGGTGGCTGCGCCGTGGACACAACTGGCCGAGGCCTTGCCGAGCCTGCCACAGTCGCGCGCGGCCGCGGCCGACACCGCGCATGCGCTGGAGCGGCTGGAGCCGTTCGCGCAGGCGGTGGTCGCGGTCGAGCGCGCGTTGTTCGAGGCCTCGGCCGAGGGCGCCGCGGTGCCGGTCGCGCTGCAGGTGCTGGCGCAGCGCCTGCTCGAGGGCGGCGCCGCCACCGCGCCGCTGGCGCTGCGCGGCGGCGATGAGGCGCAGCAGCGCCAGCGCTGGGCGCAGGCATTGCTGAAGCCGTGGCCGCGCCGCGTGCGCGGGCCGCGTCCGCGGCGCATCCTGTCGGCGTTGGCGCGTGCGCGGATGGTGCAGCAGGCGGCCGCCATACCCAGGCCGCCGGGACAGATGGCGACGCTGTGGCGCGCCTGGTGGGCCGGGCTGGGCTGAGCCCGCCCGCCCTCCGCGCCGGCATGCCTCAGGGCGCGCTGCCGGCGCCGCTGTTGGCGTACTCGTAGAAGCGATTGGCCGAATTGCTGCAGTTGCTGCTGCAGTACGGCCGGCCGATGGTCGAGGCGTTCCACGGCGCGCTCTTGCGGATGTGCCCGCCCAGCGTCGAGTCGCGGATCACCACCTTGCCGTTGGGCGAGGTGCCGTCGACGTAGTTGGACAGGCTGCCCACGCTCTCGTCCCAGGCCCGGCCCAGCCACACCGTGCCGCTGCCCGGGTTGCCGACCGCATCGAAGGTGCTGTTGATCGCCAGGAAGCCGTAGCTGCTGCCCGGGCGGGTACTGGGCGCGAAGATCACGCCACCGTCGTTGGCGCCGCGGCGCGCGGCGGTGTAGCGGATGGTGCTGCCGGCGAACACCGCCACGCCCGAGCCGAAGATGAAGTCGGTGTCGCCCTCGATGGTGCCGCCCTTGACGTAGGCGCGGATCACCGTGTTGGCGCTGCCGGCGCTGATCAGCAGGGTGTCCTGGTTGCCGGTCAGCACCACGTTCTCCAGCACCGCCTTGTCGCCACGCAGCGCCAGCGCCACCGCCGACTGGTTGCTGCCGCTGTAGGTGCCCTCGACGTAGCTGTTGACGATCGCCAGGTTGCGCGCCTGGAACTGCGCCGCGCGCACGGTGACGGTGCCGCTGTCGGAGGTGCCGACGGTGCTGCTGGCGGCGTTGCTGGCGCAGGGATGGGTGGCGCTGCCGGTGGGCTTCGGGGTGGGGTTGGCGTTGCCGAAACGGATCGTGGTGCTGGCCGGGCTGCCGCCGAGGCCGAACAGCGTGAGCGGCGGCGCCGCGGCGGGTACGCAGACCACTTCGGTGTAGGTGCCGGGCGCCACGCTGATGTAACGGCGCATGCTGCCACCGGCGGCGACCGCGGCGTCCACCGCGGCCTGCACGGTGCGGTAGCGGGTGCTGCCGTCGGCAGCCACCGCGTAGTCGGCCTGCAGCAGCGCGACGCCGGCGCTCGGATCCCAGTTGTCGGTAACCAGCGCGCCGATCGGTCCGGCCTGGGCCAGGTGGCGGGCGACAGTCTGGTTGGCCGCCTCGCTGCTGGTCAGTTGCGGGCGCGACGCTGTGCCGGTCAGCGCCGGCGCATCGGTGACGACCCCGGCCGCCAGGGCGAGGGTGGAGGAAAGCAGCAACCAGCGCGATACGGTCATGGGAAGCCTCCGCTCAAGGATAAGGGCCCGCGGCAACGCCTGGAATGATACCGGTGTCATCCGGTCGCCTGATCCAGCGTCGTCAGCGGACCGGCGATGGTAGGGGCGTTCGCGCGCCGATGCCGGCCGATGTCGCAGCCAGAGCTCGGTTGTGCCGCTTCCATCACGATCGCGGATCCGTCGCACGTGCGGCGCGCCAGTTGGGGTGGCGTGGAGGGCGATTCCCAGGCCAAAACGCGACGGCTGCAGGCGCTCCAGACCCGGCGCCGGCGGACGGTCGCCGCACTGCGGCATGGATCTGCGCGCCGTGTGCCACCCCACTTTCTGGCGTGACGGGGTCGTGAATTTGGATACGAGCGCCGTCGCGGCTTGCGCTACCCTCGACGCCGATCCCACTTGGAAGTCGTCGATTGAAGCGCCTGTGCCGTTGGTGCTGCCTGTTGCTGTGCCTGGGGCTGGTCGGGTCGGCGCTGGGGCAGGAACTGTTGTTGCAACGGCTGGCCGCCGACCCTCCGCCGCCGGAGGTGGTGGCGGGGCGCCACGATACCGCGTTCGCCGATGCCGGCCATGGTGCGATCCTGTACGAGCGCAGCAAGCAGCCCACCTGGTGGCGGATCCGCGCCGACCGCACGATCGGCAGCGAGGGCCAGCCGCAACTGGTGCTGCAGTCGCCGTATCTGACCCGGGTCGAGGCCTGGGTGCCGGGACGCGCCACGCCAACCCGTCACGCGATCTACGGCGCCGACGCCGATCTGCGCTACTCCACCCGGGCCCTGGTGATCGCCTTGCCGCAGGGGCTGCCGGCCGGCGCCTCGATCTGGCTGCGGGTGCATGCGCCGGCGGCGATGCCGATGCCGGTGGGCATCGCGCCGCTGGCCCAGGTGCAGCGCGAGGATCTGCACTACGTCGGCTGGCGCGCCTTCATCCTCGGCTCGACCGCGGTGCTGGCGATCCTGGCGATCGCGTTGTGGGCGCGTCTGCGCGAGCCGATCTACGGCTACTTCACCGCCAACGTGATGTGCGTGCTGCTGTACCTGCTCGGCCTCGGCGGCGAGGCGCGCGCGGTGCCGGGCCTGGCCAGCGTGTTCGCGTCCTCGCCGACGCCGATGCGCATCGTCGCCGCGCTCGGCGGCTTCTTCATCATCATCTTCCAGCGCCGGCAACTGGAGATGCGCCGGCAACTGCCGCGGCTGGACCGGGTGCTGCGGCTGTGCGCGCTGTTCCTGCTCGGCATCGCTGTGGCCTGCCTGCTGTCGGACGCGGCGGTGCTGAGCGTGCTGGGCAATCTCGGGCTGATCGTCGGTGCGGCGCTGCTGCTGCCGTGTTGCCTGCTGCTGGCCTTGCGCGGGCAACGCTACGCCTGGCCGTTGCTGGCTTCGTGGACGCCGCTGTGGATGCTGTGCGTGCTGCGCTGCCTGGAGCTGACCGGGTGGTTGCGCCTGGATCTGGCCGCGCCGGTGCTGGCGCACGGCATCAGCCTGGCCCTGGCAATCTCCTGCCTGCTGGTGACCTTCGGTCTGGCCGAGCAGATCCTGGAGCTGCGTCGCGACCGCGACCGCGCCAGCCGCATGGCGACCGTGGACGAACTCACCGGCCTGCTCACCCGCGCGGCGCTGCAGCAGCGCCTGGCCGAGGCAATGAAGGACGCCGCGCGCCACGCGCAGCCGCTGGCGCTGGCCTACATCGACATCGACGATTTCAAACGCATCAACGACGTCCATGGGCACGCTGGCGGCGACGCCTGCCTGCGCTGGGTCGCCGCCTGCGCGCGGGCGCGCCTGCGCAGCACCGACACGCTCGGCCGCCAGGGCGGCGACGAGATGTTGCTGCTGATGCCCGGCGCCACCCTGGAGGCCGCGCGGCGCGTGGCCGAGGACATCCGCCAGCACGTCGCCGCGCAGCCGCTGCCGCGCGAAGGCCAGGCGCTGTCATGCACGCTGAGCGTCGGCGTGGCGCAATGGCAGCGCGGCGAGAGCGTGGCGGCGCTGTTGCAGCGGGCCGATGCCGCGCTCTACGCCAGCAAGGCCGCTGGCCGCAACCGCGTCAGCGTTTCCCCATCCACCGCGTCACCCACCAAGGAGCCTCAGCCATGACTGCACAGCCCGCTTTGCCCGCGTTCGCTCCCGATCAGTTGCAGGTCGGCGACATCCTGTTGCAACTGGGCTGCGGCCCGGTGTCCGAACTGATCGCCTGGTGCGGCGACAGTATCTACAGCCATGCCGCCATCGTCGCCGATCAGGGCGATCTGATCGAGGCGGCGGCCAGCGGCGTGCGCCGCTATCCGCTGTCGCAGCGGCTGACCGACACCACCAACTACCTGATCATCGACGCCTACCGGCCGCTCAGCTACGCCTGCGTGGCGCTGGACGACGCCGATCGCGCCAGCGTGCTGGCCAAGGCGCAGTCGCTGCTGGGCGTCCCGTACCCGCTGGACAGCCTGGCCACGCTCGGCCTGCTGGTCGCCATCCGCGGCAAGTGGCCGCAGCACTGGCTGGCGCGGATCGTGGTGCGCGAGGCGCTGGACCATCTGGTCCGCGACAATCCCTCGCACATGGTGTGTAGCGAAGTGGTATACCGCGCGCTGGCCGAATGCGATGCGACGCCGCCGGGCCGGCTGGCGCCGCAGATCGTGCTCAGCGGGCCGACCCACATGCCGTTCCCGGATCTGGACTGGAAGGCGCTGTGGGAAGAAGTGTGGCAACTGCTGCATCCGCACCGGCAGCAGGCGCTGGGCGACATCGCGCAGCGCCTGGCGGCGGTGGAGGGCGCGCCGGCCAGCCTGGCCGCCTCGGCACTGACCACGGTCGCCGACGACGACCTGCTCAGCCGCGCCAACGCGGTCCGCGCCGGCCTGGGCCTGCCGCCGCTGGCGCCGGTCACCGATCAGGTGGAAGACAACGGCAGCCTGCTGCGCGAAGCCGGCGAAGAAGCGCCGGGCGCGCCGTTGCCGCATCCCAATCCCAAGCTGGTCATGCCGCTGGATCTGGCCAACAGCCCCTCGCATGTGGTGCTGGGGCGCCTGCTTGAGGTGCCCACGTCGGCGTAGCTGAAAGGCTGCGCGCCAGCGCAGTGCGCGAGGCTGCGCCCGTACCCTCATCCGCCCCTTCGGGGCACCTTCTCCCGAGGGGAGAAGGGAGAGCGCTTGCCCCTCTCCCATTGGGAGAGGGGGCAGGATGAGGGTGCGGCCTCCCGGCCACGCGCGCCAACGCACCTGACCCACCAGCGCTTTACGGCTGCTTTGTCCGCTCCAGCACCAACAACGGATCGATGCGCACATCGAACCGCGCCAGGCGAATGTGTCGGCGATCCGGATGAGGAACGCGCCGCCGCGCTCCAACGCACCTGACCCACCAGCGCTTTACGGCTGCTTTGTCCGCTCCAGCACCAACAAAGGATCGATGCGCACATCGAACCAATTCATCCCCCAATGCAGATGCGGCCCGGTCGCACGACCCGTGGCACCCACCGCGCCGATCACCTGGCCCTGGGCGATGCGGTCGCCGACTTTGACGTCGATCCGCGACAGGTGCAGGAAGTTGGAGCTGACGCCATAGCCGTGATCCAGCAGCACGGTGCCGCCGGTGAGGTACAGGTCGGGGGCCGCGAAGGTGATCACGCCGGCGGCCGGGGCCTTGACCGGGGTGCCGGTGGGCACGGCGATGTCCATGCCCGAATGCCCGGCGCCGGGCTGGCCGTTGTAGACCCGGGCGTTGCCGAAGCGGCCGCTGATGCGGCCCTGCACCGGCAAGATGAAGGGTGCGGCGAAATCGGTGCGCGGGTCGTCGCGGTCGCGTGCGGCAGTGACCTGGGCCTGTTCGCGCTTGATCCGCTCGGCGATCGCCGGCGGCGGGTTCACCGTCTTCGGCGGCACCCCGTTGACCTGTTCCAGCGGCCAGTCGCGCGGCGTCACCGCGATCTCGACCGTCTCAGTCCCGCCATCCGGGCGCTGCACGGCGATGCGCAGCGGACCGCGCTCGTCGCGGCCGATGCCGAACACCACGCTGCCGTAGTCGCTGACCCGCAGGGTGCGTCCGGCGTACTGCACGCGGCTGCCGGGCGCGACCTTGCCGATCACCAGCGCGCCCTGCGAGGCGCTGCGCGGGAACACGCTGCGCGCTTCGGCGCCGGTCGCGGCCGGCGTCTGTGCGTGCAGCGCAGGGGCGAGCGGTGCAGTCAGCAGGACCAGCGCCAATGCGGCGCCGGACACCAGGGCGCCGCGCATCAGCGGTCGAACGCCAGGCGCTGCCCGTTGGGGGTGCCGACCAGGCGGGTCCCGTCCCAGGCCAGCACGCCGTTGACCCAGGTCGCGGCGATCTTCGAGCGGAAGCTGCGGCCCTCGAACGGCGACCAGCCGCACTTGGACAGCACGTCCTCGCGGCGCACGGTGAACGCGGTGTCGTCGATCAGCACCAGGTCGGCGTGGTAGCCCTCGCGCAGGAAGCCGCGTTCGTGCACGTCGAACAGCAGCGCCGGCGCGTGCGCGAACTTGTGCACCACCTGGGCCACGCTGAGCCGGCCCTCGTGGACCAACTCCAGCGCCGCGACCAGCGCGTACTGCACCAGCGGCAGGCCCGACGGCGCCTGCGCGTACGGTTTGCTCTTCTCTTCCCAGGTATGCGGGGCGTGGTCGGTGGCGAGCACATCGATCACGTCCTCGGCGATCGCGCGGATCAGCGCCTCGCGGTCGCTGGCGTCCTTGATCGCCGGGTTGCACTTGATCAGGTTGCCGAGCGTGGCGTAGTCGGCGCGGTCGAAGCGCAGGAAATGGATGCAGGTCTCGGCGGTGATGCGCTTGCCCTGGATCGGGCCGGGGGTGAACAGCGCCAGCTCGTCGGCGGTGGAGATGTGCAGCACGTGCAGGCGGGTGCCGTGCTTCTTCGCCAGCGACACCGCCAGCTGCGATGACTTCAGGCAGGCCTCGCGCGAGCGGATGTCCGGGTGCATGTCCGGGGTCAGCGCCTCGCCATACTTTTCCTTGAACGCGGCCAGGGTCGCGTCGATGGTCGGGGTGTCTTCGCAGTGGGTGATGATCGGCGTCGGTGCGTCGCGGAAGATCGCGTCCAGGGTCTGCGGGTTGTCGACCAGCATGTTGCCGGTGGAGGCGCCCATGAATACCTTGATGCCGGGCGCGGTCTTCGGGTCCAGGGTCTGGATCGCGGCCAGGTTGTCGTTGCTGGCGCCCAGGTAGAAGCCGTAGTTGCCCCAGGCGCGGCCGTGCGCGGCGTCGTACTTGGCCTGCAGCGCGGCGGCGTCGAGCGTGGGCGGATTGGTGTTGGGCATGTCCATGAAGCTGGTCAGGCCGCCGGCCACCGCCGCGGCCGATTCGGTGGCGATGTCGCCCTTGTGGGTCAGGCCGGGTTCGCGGAAGTGCACCTGGTCGTCGATCATGCCGGGCAGCAGCCAGCGGCCGGCGGCATCGACCACGGTCTCGCCCTCGCGTGCGGCCAGCTGCGGGGCGATCGCGGCGATGCGGCCGTCGGCGATGCGCAGATCGCCCTGGGTTTCGCGGCCTTCGTTGACCAGGCGCGCGTTGACGATCAGTGTGGAAGCGGACATCAGTGTTTTCCTTGGCAGCGGCAGGGTGGCGGTGCCGTGGGGTCGGGCACCGGGTCGAACCCGCCAGGATGGAAGGGGTGGCAGCGGCCGACGCGGCGGGCGGCCATCCAGCCGCCGCGCAATGCGCCGAAACGGGCGATGGCGGTCACCGCATACGCCGAGCAACTGGGCACGAAACGACAGCGCGGTCCCAGCAGCGGGCTGATGAAGCGCTGGTACAGGCGCAGCAGGGCGATGAGAGCGCGGGCGATCACATCACCATGATATGCCACTGTGCTGGACTAGGCGGGTCGCTCGGCGTATACGCCGCGTTGTTGCCGCGGGGGGTAGGGTAGGCTATAAAGGCCCGCTTTCCCGGGCCCCGGGAAGACCAAGGAAGAGCGTTCGTGGCTGCTAAAAAACCTGCAAAGAAGGCCGTCCAGGCCGCCAAGAAGCCTGCCAAGCCCGTCGCCAAGAAAGCGACGGTGTCCGCCGCCAGCAAACCGCTGAAGAAAGCCGCGCCTGCGAAGTCGGCAGCCAAGGCCGCGCCGGCCAAATCGGCCAGCAAGGCCGTGGCCAAGAAGCCGGCGGCCAAGCCGGTCGCTGCGGCGCCGGCCAAGTCCGCTCCTGCCAAGAGGGCCCCGGCCAAGAAGGCGACTGCCAAGCCGGTCGCCCCGGCCAAGGCCGCCGTCAAGCCAGCGCCCGCCGCCAAGCCGGCAGCGAAGACGCCAGCGGCCAAGCCTGTGGCCAAGACCGCGGCCGCTCCCGCCAAATCCAAACCGGCCACCGCCTCTGTCGCACCTGCGGTGACCACCTCCGTACCGAAGTCGGCGCCCAAGCCGGCTGCGGCCAAGCCTGTCCCGGTCAAGCCCGCCGCGCCTGCCGCAGCACCGGCCTCCAAGCCCGTTGCCGCCAAGTCCGCCGCGCCGTCGACCCCGCCACAAAAGAATCCCGTGTCCGTTTCGAAATCCTCCGCGAAAACCCCCACCAAGTCCGAATCCACCCCGAAGGCGCCGGTCGCCAAGCCCACCGGCAAGGTCGCCGTGGCCGTGACCGCCAAGTCCAACACCCCGGTCAAGCCGGCCAAGTACAAGGTGGTCGAGTACAAGACCGACGAGGCCACCGGCCGCCCGATCCTGCCCAAGGGCTACAAGCCGGCGGCCGACGAGGAGTACATGAGCGCGCTGCAGCAGGAGTACTTCCGCCAGCGCCTGCTCACCTGGCGCGCCGATCTGGTCGAGGAATCCAAGCAGACCATCGAGAACCTGCGCGACGAGGTCCGCGACATCGGCGACGAAGCCGAGCGCGCCACTCGCGAAACCGAGAACTCGCTGGAACTGCGGACCCGCGACCGCTACCGCAAGCTGATCGGCAAGATCGACAGCACGCTCAAGCGCCTGGACGCCGGCGACTACGGCTACTGCGTGGACACTGGCGAGGAAATCGGCCTGGAGCGCCTGGAGGCGCGCCTGACCGCCGAGCGCACCATCGACGCGCAGGAGCGCTGGGAGCACCTGCAGAAGCAGCAGGGCGACTGAGCGATCACCGCCTTCAATGCGTCAAGGCAAGGCCCCGCTCACGCGGGGCTTTGCGTTTTGGTCACCTCATCGCCGGTCTAGGCAGTTCGCCTGTCGGCGATGCCGCACGCCGCGGAGGCGATGCCGCCTCCCCAAATCGGCCCCGCGGCATCGACGTGATGCTCGGCCATGGGCCGATCCTGCTGCTGGGCCACCTGCGGCTGTGCGGGTGATGCGTCGAGGTGGCTGTCCCTCAGCATGGGCGGCGGCGCCTTCAGCGCACCCCGTTGACCAGAGCGCTTTTCGCGTCCTTGACGAGATCCAGGCCGAGCGGACTGAAGTTGTAAAGGTCCTCCTTGGTGGCTGCGATGTTCAGCCCGACGATGGCCGAGGTGTCCGGATCCACATCCACGGCCAGCGGCATGGCGGCGAACTGCACATAGTCTCGGCTGGCGTTCCATTGCGCATTGCCACCGATCGCCTGGAGGAGGCGATCGATGTGGGTGCCGACCGGCTGGCCGAGCAGGTCGAAGGGCAGGGGAACTTTCAGATCGGCGAAGGCGATTAGGTTGATGACACGGTCATTACGGAAGCGTAAGGCCAGCTGACTGTAGACGAGCGTGCCAACCGGACGCGGATGCCGAGCCAGTTGCGCTTTGAAATCGCGCGGGTACAGGTACATCACGCTGAGCGTGTCCGGATGCTCGGCATCGTCGCGGGTGATGTCAGGCTGGCCGAGTAAGGCCAGGACCTGTTGCTTGTGCATGCCAAGCGCGACCGGGCCGATGTGCGTGCATGGAGCGGGTAGGGTGGACGCATTACTGGAGGCAGCGAAGGCCTGGTGGAGCCCGCGGGTACAGGCAGCGGCGTCGTTGCCGGTGGCGTTGGCCTGTGCGACGGCCATGCCGAATACAAGGATGCCGAACAGCGAAAAGGAGCGGTGTGGCATGGGGCATCTCCGGTGGTGGATCGCGCGTGGGCGAGGCCAGGAGCGCTCCCGGCCCCGCCCAAGGATGAATTAGTGGTTGTTGGGATCCCAGCCTTCGCGGTGCCCGTAGGCGGTGATGAACGCGTTGCGCTGGTCGCTGTTCAACGATGACCACTGATCGGACGGATTCAGGCCCGAATTGGTGGTGATCGTGGTGATCATCTCCGAGGTCGGATTTTCGCTCGGCGGCGACCAGCTGGTGATGAGGTCACTCAGCGTGGCGGTGCCACCGGCGTTGTTGTTGAGGCGGTCCATGTTGGCCGCCGCGGCGTCCAGACCGGCTTGCGGGCTGGAGAAGATCGCAAAGCCGCGGTCGTCGCCGAGCGTGCCGTGATTGTCCGCGAACGTGCCGGAGCGGATGTCGAGCGGGTTGTTGTCGCGGTTGGGATGGGTGCCGGTGACATCATGCGTGGTGCCATCGGCCGCGGTATAGGTCACCGTGGTGCCGCTGGCCGACGCGGACGTCGCGGGCTTGTCGTTGCTGCCGGCACCGTCGCCATCGCTGCCATCACCGTCGCCACCGTCGCCGTCTCCGTCGCCACCATCACCGTCGCCACCGTCGCCTTCACCGCCTTCGCCTCCCTCGCCACCTTCTCCTCCCTCACCGCCTTCGCCTCCTTCACCGCCTTCACCGCCTTCACCGCCCTCGCCACCGCCCTCCGATTCGACCGGTGCGATTTCGTCGCTGATGGCCATCTGGGCCGTCGCAGTCTTGTGCATCGCCATGTGGTGATGGTGATGGGTCTTGGCTTTGGCGTGGTGGGTTTTCTTGTGCGCCTTGGCGTGGTGAATCGAACTGGACAACGGATGCGCGCCGATGGATGTGCGCGTGCCGCCTGCAACCATATCGATTTCGATGATATCGAGCGTTCTCATGTTGATCCTTGAACAGAGGTGCGGGAAAAGCGCCGTTCCCGCTTCGGCTGATCCGTTGCGCGCGGCGTGGCCGACGATCGGATCGGTTCATGCTGCGTGCGGCACGTCCCAGGGCGCGGGCAGGGCGTAGGCCCGGTCTTGCGCGTGGGGAGGCGTTCGAACGCAAGAAACGTGGAGCATGCGGCTGCGCCAGGCGACAAGGACGACGCCGCCATGTCGCACGCTGCGCCGCGCGTGGGCTGCAACACCAGGGCGAACCGCGGGAGCGGGCACCGTGCGGTTCCCCGCACTGCGTCCTGCAGCAATGGCGTCAGCGCCTATCCGGCGGCTACATCTGCTGGGTGGTCGTCGCCCCCTCGCTGGAGCACACCAAGGCCAGCTCCAGGCGGCGGACCGTCCAATGCGACGGGGTATCCATCGTCCCGGTCGCATGGACGTGATAGGACGGGCAGTCGGCATCCTCCTCCGGGTTGTTCTTGATGTCGCAGTTGCCTTCGATCAGGAAGGCGTTGCTCCCTTCGGCGCCGGTGCGAACAAATTTCAGCGCAGGACAGTCCGCGAACAGCCTCGACAGGACGATGTCGTTCTTCAGCACATAGGCGATCGCCTGTTCTCCGCCTGCGTGAGACGAGGCTTGCTTCGCCTGCGACGATCCTTGCACGGCGACGGCGAGCGCCAGGGTCATGCAGATGCGCGGTAACCAGAAAGACTTCATACGCAGAGCTCCGATGGGCGATTGTCTCCCGGGCTGGCGTGCGCCGGCCCGGGAGAGGGTGGGGTGCGTGTTACTTGAAGACGCTGATGTGGACGTGGGTGGTGTCGCCGGTCTCGCGGCTGGCGGCGGTCCAGTCCGCGGTGGGACTGGAGCGGATGAAATTGCCCGCAGGGCCTTCCACGTAGCTCACGTTGGGATTGGCCATCGCCGCATTCTCCAGCGCCTGGGCGTTCTGGAGGCCTTCGCCGCTCGTCCCGACATGGACGTCGTTGATGATGTTGATGTCGACGGCGTTGCCCGTGTAGTGGGCGGAATTGGGGTTGTGGCTGCCGTTGGTCGTGGCCGAGATATCGATGCTGTCGACGCTCTGGTCGCCGTCGAGCACCGAGCCCAGGGTCGAGGCCATTTTGGAGGTGACCGGGTTGTTGCTGCTCGAGCCGTCCTGGGTGTTCTGGTAAGTGATCGAGACCGTCCTGCCATCGGACGTCGTATGGCTGCTGCCTATGCTGGTATCGGCCGGGCCGTTGCCGTCGGCATCGTCGCCGTCGTCGTAACCGCCGCTGCCATCGCCTTCGCCGCCTTCGCCTCCCTCACCACCTTCACCGCCTTCACCGCCTTCGCCTCCCTCGCCACCTTCACCTCCCTCGCCACCTTCACCGCCTTCCCCTCCCTCTCCGCCTTCGCCGCCCTCACCGCCTTCACCGATCGGTTCGACCTCTTCCATCCGTGCCATCTGCATGGTCGCGGACTTGTGCATCGCGGCGTGGTGGTGATGGATCCTGGCCTTGGCGTGGTGGGTCTTGTTGTGCGCCTTGGCATGGTGGATCGAACTGGACAGCGGGTGTGCGCCGATCGATGTGCGCGTCCCGCCTGCGACCAGGTCGATTTCGATGATATCGAGTGTTCTCATGGTGATCCTCGAACAGGTATGCGGGGAAGAGGCCGTCCTCGCTTCGGCTGATCCGCGTACGCGACGAAGGCGCCGCATGCGTGGACCGATCCCGTTCACGCGTGCCGCACGTCAGGATGCGGCGAGGGCGGGGCACGCGGACTGCGCGTGCACGTCGCTCAGGCGCTCAAAGGCATAGAGATGGTTCATGTAGGTGGACACGTAGATGCGCCGTTCGTCAGGCGAGATCGCGACACCGTTGGTCACTGCGTCTGGCAACTGCAGCACGCCCACGGTTTCGAGCGTGTCGATGTCGATCTCGACGACGCGGCCGCCGTTGCTGCCGACGATCACCCGGTTGCCGATCCGCTTGGGCGAGGCGTACACGCGCGAGCGCAGGTTGATCTTCTTGATCAGTTGCATCGTGTCGATGTTGATCACGTACAGATGGCGGTCGCCCGAGCCACAGAACAGCTTGTTGCCGGCGAACAGCGGCGTGGTGTAGCAGATTTCGTCTGTCTGCCACTCGCCACGCTTTTCGCCGGTGGCGACATCCAGCACGTAGATGGACTTGTCGAACGAGGCGAAGGCGGTCAGCCCGCGACGTTCGTCCACCGCCGGCGCGTACTTCACCGAGCGCCGCGTCTTGAAGCGCCAGGCGATGCGTCCTGTCCTGGCGTCGAGCGCGAGCGTCTCATGGTCCGCGCTGCCCCAGATCACCAGGTCGCCGCCTTCCCAGTAACCGGGCGATCCGTGCTGCAGCTTCTGCACCTGGTGCTCCCAGATCTTTTCGCCGGTGTCCATCGCATAGGCGGCGAGGCTGCCCTGCGCCCATGGGCGGACATATTCGATGCCCACGTACATCAGCTTGTGGCGCGGCACCAGCAGCGGCGAAGCCCCGACCCAGTCGCCGTCCGGATGTGTCCAGATCTCCTCGCCGCTGGCCGCATTGAGGCAGTAGACGGTGCCGTTGTACGCGCCGAAGTACAGGCGTCCGTCATGGTAGGCGGGGCAAGACCAGATGCCCTTCTTGGTGTACGCCGCACCGGTCACCGGGTATTCCCAGACCAACCCGCCGGTCTCGGCGGAGAACGCCTGCATCTTGGCGGCGTCGCAGCCGCGGTAGATCATGTCGCCGACCAGCAGCGGCGCGGACTTGGGGACCACGTGGAAGGCGAAGCCTCCCGGCGTCGCCGTCCGCCACAGTTCGCGATACGCCTGGGTGGGCGGCGGCGCGCTTTGTTCCGGCGGCAGGTCGAAATCCTTGAGCGTGAACAGTGTTTGCACCGAGATCGCGTGCGTCTTGCGCCACTGCATGCCGGCCTTGGACAGGAAATCGACCACCACGAACACCTCGTCGAGCGCGTGTCCGGCCGCCGCAATCACCGCACGCGCCTTCTCAGCGCTGTTGCCGGAATTGAGCGAGTCGTCGACCAGCACGATGGGCAGGTCGAGCACATCGCCCTCGATGGCGTTGCCCATCCCCGTGGTCTTGCGATCCTTGCGAATGATGAAGCCGTTGACCGGGCCGCGTTCTTTGGGGGCGGTCAACAGCAGCGCGGTGAGCAGCGGGATTGCCGCGGTTTCCAGGCCGCCGAGCTGGAAGGGTGGGCGCGCGGCGTTGCGCTCCCAGAACGCTGCGGCGATCTGCTCAAGCGCAGCGCGTCGCATGAACACCCGGCGCAGATCGAACAGCCAGAGGTAGGAGCCACCCTTCTTGGTGATGAGGGGGATGTTCTCGGCGCTGGTGTGCAGGCCGACGGTCTGGATCAGGTCCCGAAGCGATTGCATGGTCATCGTGCAGCCCTGCTGGGAATGGGAGGATGTGGGTGATGGCGGATCAGGGAGACGCCGGAGCCTCGACCGAGCCGAGATAGCGCTCCACGGCCGGTCCCCAGATCGTGGAACCTCCGTGGCCGAAGAACAGGTGGTGACCGTCATCGCCGAAGGCGGCCGGCGTCACCAGGACGGCATGGCCGCCTGCCTCGGTGAAGGCGCGATGCAGCGACGCGGCGAGTTCAGGCCCGAAGAAGCTGTCGTTGGCCGTGTAGATCCACAACATCGGCGTGGTGGCCTGTTGGCCGAACGTGGTGGCTGCCGCGATCAGCCTGTCAGGATGGCAGTTGCTGTTGGGCCGGTCGTGGAAGTGGCCGCCGCGCCCGCCGGCCATGTTGACGAATGCGCCGACGTTGGGATGCGGCAGGGTCTCGTACGCCAACGTGCCCCAGCCGCCCGCCGACTGGCCGACCACGACGGCGCCGGTCGGGCTGTAGTCGGGCAGCGCGGTCAGGACGTCCACGATGCGTTTGAGCTGGCGTGCGGTTTCCAAGCCGGCCTTGACGTAGTCGGCGCGGTCGCAGCCGTCATAGCCCTCGCTCCAGGGACCGCCGGTGGCGCCGTAGCCGAGGCGCAGGACCAATGCCACGGCGTAGTGGCGTCGCAGGAACCAGCGCGCCGATTCGCCATCGCAGGTTTCCAGCGTCATGCCGGGTCGATCGGATGCCTTGGCCGGTGAGCCGTGTGCGATGACCACGACGCGCGGGCGGCGGACACCGACAGGGCGGCACAGCCGTCCCTGCAAGGTCCAGGGATGTCCGTCCGGATCGGCGATGGGGATCTGCAACGGTTCACCAAGATCGGCACGCGTGCCGCCCAAACCGCTCGCCGAGGCGATGCAGGGCGCCATGGCGCATGACAGCAGTGCGGTCGTGGTCAACATGCAGCGCAGGCAGGCAGACGACATGGTGGATGTTCCCGGTGGGTCGGTATCAGCGCCGGACACGCCGCATATGGAAGGTAATGGTCGAGCACAGCGTCGGGCACTCCCGCGCCGGGGCACGCGAGGCACGGGTGACGGCGCCGTCGAACAACACCAGCCGACCAGGGCGCGGGCGGATCGAGATGCACTCGCGCGCAGTGTCGTAGAACACGGTTTCACCCGCCCAGTCGTCTTTCCATTCGGCGCTGGCATAGAGCAAGGCGACACGCTCCTGATCCGACGGCTTGGCGTAGTGATGCGCCACGCCGTCCTGTCCATGCGTGTGGCCGGTCACGTAGGCGCGGACCAGGCCGTAGTCCTGCGCGAGGTTGTCCTTGATCTGCGTCCAGACCTCGTGGAGCGCCTCCATGCCCGGGGTCGCCGCGAGGACGTCGTCGTGGATGGCGCGCTCGTGCGCCTTGCGGCTGCCGCACAGATGGATATGCCAGGACGGCGCGGCGTCGCCGAGCAATCCTGGATAGATGCCGTAGGACCAGCCGCCGCGACCGCGCAGCAGTTCCGGCAGATGCTGGACTTCGACGAAATTGTTGACGACTTGCAGGGACGACGCTTCCGGCGCTGACACGATGGCGACCTCACGTTGGCGATACGGGATGGGACGATGTGGCACGGCGAACTGGCCGCCGTGCCGGCGGCAAGCTAGGAGGTGACGGGCGCGCGTGGCGCATGCGCCGCAGGCTGGCGCGTGCGGACTGCTCCTTCGTGCAATTCGATGACGCGATCGGCGTGCGCGATCGTTTCGGGGCGGTGCGCGATGACGATGCGGGTGATGTTCAGGGCCTTGATCGCCTGGTTGAGCTGGCGTTCCAGCGCCAGATCCAGATGGCTGGTCGCCTCGTCCAGCACCAGGATGTGCGGGCGCCGGTACAGCGCGCGCGCCAGGAACAGGCGTTGTTGCTGGCCGCCGGAGAGCGAGGATCCCATGTCGCCGACCAGGCTGTGGTAGCCCATCGGCATGGCCATGATGTCCTCGTGTATGCCGGCCAGGCAGGCGGCCTCCTCGATGTCCTGCGGCGTGGCGAGTACGTCGAACATGCTGATGTTCTCGGCGATCGAACCGGTGAACAGATGGTCGTCCTGCATCACGCTGCCGGTGATCGCGCGGTAGCGGGACTTGCCGAGCCGGCGCAGATCGAGGCCACCGATCTCGATCGCGCCCTGTTGCGGATCGAGCAGGCCGAGCAGTACTCTCACCAGGGTGCTCTTGCCGCACCCGGATGGGCCGACGATGGCGACCGATTCGCCTGCCTGCACCGCAAAACTGCACTCGCGCAGGATCCAGGGCTCGCCTTCGGCATAGCGGAAGCTGACCTTGTTGAAGGCGATGCTGGGCTGCGGCAGCGGACCCGCGTGCTCGCTGGTGGCGTGGGCCTCGGGTGGCGTCAGTACGATGTCGGCCAGTCTTTCGGCCTGCAGACGCAGCATGCGCAGTTCGATCGCATAGTCGACCAGGCTGGCGACGCGGCTGCTGAACTGGTCTCCGTAGGCCACGAAGGCGGTCAACATGCCGACGGTGAACTGGCCTTTCAATCCCAGCCAAGCACCCAGCCAGAGCACGCCCAGGCGCTGCGCGCCTGCCGCCAGGTTCTGCAATGCGGTGAACAGCATGTCCAGGCGTTGCACGGCGATGGACGTGTTCAGCGTGTCGGTCGCAGCGTTGAGGTAGCGCGCGGTCTGCTCGGCCTCCTGGTTGTTCAGGCGGATCGTCTGCACGCCGCGGACCGCCTCCAGGAATCGGCTGTGCTGCTTGGCGGTGACGGTGATCTGGCTGAGGTTGGCCTCGCGGTAGACGCGGAAGTACAGCAGCCGAAGTGCCGCATACACGGCGACCGCACCGAGGACGATGGCCGACAGCAATGGGCTGTAGACGAACAGCACGACCAGGGTGACGCTGGCGAGCAGCCCGTCGAGCAGGATCTCGACGAAGCGGGTGGTGAGCGTCTGCTGGATCGTGTCGATCGCACCGAAGCGGGACACGATGTCGCCGAGATGGCGCGTGCCGAAGTAGGACTGCGGCAGACGCAACAGATGCTGGAACACATTACCGGTCCAGCCGAGGTTGAAGTGCGTGCTGAGCCACATCACGGTCCAGCTGCGCAAGGCCGAGACGAGTGTTTCGAGCACGATCAGCAGTGCGAAGCTCAGGCCGAGGAACGTGAGCAGGTCGTGGTCGCCATCGGCGATCACCTGATCCACCACAAGTTGCATGAACAAGGGCGCCAGGAGCGCGAAGACTTCCAGGACCAGGGCCAGCCCGAAGATCTGCGCCAGTCCGCGGCCCAGGCCCTGCACCGAGCCGGCGAGCGCGCGCAGCGACACCGGCGGCGTCTCGCGCTGGCGCTGAAAGGTCGGCCCTCTGGAAAACTCGATTGCCACGCCGGTGAAGTGCCTGCCGACGTCGCTCATGCTCAAGTTGCGCACGCCGACCGCGGGGTCGTGTACGACGATCCCGTGCTTGCCGACGCTGCGCAGCACCACGAAGTGATCCATGTCCCAGTGCAGCACGCAGGGCGTCTGTAACTGACCGAGCTCTTCCAGGTCCAGCCGAAGTGGCCGGCATTGCAGCCCAAGCGCATGCGCGATCTCGATCAGGCGTCGCGCGGTCATGCCCTTCAGCGACAGACTGAAGCGGCGTCGCAGCGCGGGCAGATCGGTATGGTGTCCGTGATAGCCGGCGATCATCGCGATGCAGGCCAGGCCGCACTCTGCGGCTTCGGCCTGCAGCACGTTTGGCAGGACGCGCGTACGCCAGAAGCGCAGTTTCGCGGCGCGCGCGTCCTGCGCGCTCGCAGTCTGTGCCGTCGTGCCGTGATGCGTTGGGGCCGCGTTCACGCGCCACTGCTCCAGCGATGGCCCATGCCGTACAGCGGCTCGAAGATCCATTCGACGATCCGGCGCCGGTCCAGCAACATGTCCGCGTCCAGCGCCATGCCCGGGCGCAAGGGTTCCTTGCGTCCATATGCTTCGACGTTCTGATCCGCCAGATCCACGCGGGCCAGGTACAGGGGGTCGGAGGAGGGCGGATTGCCGCCGCCGAGCAGCAAGGTGACTTCGCCCGGCGTCAGTGCGCTGCGCGAGACGCTGCGCACCACGCCGTGGTGCAGGCCGAATTTCTGGTAAGGGAATGCCTGGTAATGCAGGGTGACCTGGATGCCCGGATGGACGAAGCCGACCGCCTGGCTGGGAACCAGGATCTGCGCCTGCAGGGTCGAGCCGTCCGGGACGATGGCGAGCAGCGGTTGGCCAAGTGCGACCGAAGCGCCGGGTTTGACCAGCAAGGTGGAGACGGTGCCGCTGGCCGGCGCACGCAGTTCGCTGGCGCGTGCCGCTTCGTTCTGCGCAAGGGTCTGTTCGACCTGCGCGAGTTGCCGGCGCAGGTCGTTGAGCTTGGCGGACACGGCCAGTGGCAGTTGGGTCAGTTGATCGTTGAGGACGCTCAGTTGCTGCTGCGTACTGGCGCGTTGCTGCTGCAACGACCTCAGCTGCGACTCGTCGGCGAGCAACGCCGATTGCTCCTGCTCGACCTGCAGCGCCGGGATGTAGCCACCGGCGACCAGGCCCGACCACTTGTCCACCAGCTCCTGCACCAACTGCATCTGTTTTTTCTCGATGGCGATCTGCGCATCGATTTGAACCAGTTGCTCCTTCAGCGCGGATTGCTGCGTGCGGTTGTCCTCTGCCTGCTTGTCCTGCAACTGCAGGGTATCGCCGATGTCCTGGCGCAGGCTGCCGGCCTGGCGTTGCAACTGCGCGCTGACGCTGGCCGCCGTGTTGCCGAGTGCCTTGCTGGTGTGCTCGCCCGACAGCGAGACCAGGACCTGTCCGCTCGCGACCCGATCGCCTTCGGCGACGCCGACGTGATCGATCACGCCGAGCGTATTGGCGGTCAGGCTGATCAAGCCCGCGCGCGGAACCAGGAGTCCGGTGACATGGACGCGCTGGGTGTAATGGCCAAAGAAGAGCCACAGCACAATGGCGGCGGCCATGCCGAGGGCGACGAAGGTCCAGGCCCGGGTCGAAAGCGGCGTTGCCAGTCGTACCGTCCCCAGCCATGCCTGGCTCCGGGCGTCCACTGCCTCGTCACGAAAAAGCGAATGTTCCATTCGGCTGATTCCATCCGTGTTTCATATGGGAGCCGCGCGTTTCGAGGCGCGTCCATTTTCTAGAAGCGGGCTGAAACTTAATTCGGAGGAGATAATTTCGGGGCCTTCTTTCGCCTTCCTTTCTGTGTTTGCTGGCTTTCCATCTTGTCTACAAAATGCGTTTTACCGGTACTGGTTGGTGAAAAAATACGCCATGAAATTCAGTCGCTTGTCATCGGAATTTCAGTGCTGCGCGTGGCTTTGGAAAGGCTTTAAATGCGCCTGTCATGACGGTGTCGCATAATGGCGACTGTGGTACATCGCCATGTCGACGCCGACAATCAATGTCACTGCTTGAAAATTATTTCCATTATGTATCCTCGCTCAGTTCGATAACGGAGCGTCGCGCTTGAACGGTCATTCCGACGTGGCCGGATCGGGTGCGCGCAAACCCCGTCGTCGCTGGCGCTGGCCGATCCTGATCGCCCTGTCATTGCTCGCGGTCATTGCGCTGGGTCCACGGGTCAGCGTGGCCCTGCCGCAGGTGGCGGCGCCGGCGGTGCCGCAGGATCCGCTGGCGCTGCAGGCCTGGATCGATGCGCGCGAACGTGCCACGCCGGGGCTGCGCCCGGACAACCAGGCGCGGATCGTCTGGGCCGATCCGGCGCATCCCGGGCGACGCGCGTGCGCCATGGTCTATCTGCATGGCTTCACCGCCAGCCAGGGCGAGGGCGCGCCCACCCACGTGCGGCTGGCGCGCAGCTTCGGCTGCAATCTGTATCTGCCGCGCCTGCCCGGGCACGGCCTGGTCGCGGCCGATGCGCTGCGCGGCGTCGATGCCGGGCGCCTGCTCGCGGGTGCGGCCGAGGCGCTGGCGGTGACCCGGGTGCTGGGCGACCGGGTGGTGGTGATCGGCAATTCGATGGGCGGTGCGCTGGCGACGCAGGCGGTGGCGGCGAATCCGCGCCAGGTGCAGGCGCTGGTGCTGTGGTCGCCGCTGGTGCGCGAATACGGCGATCAGCTGCAGCCGATGTTGTGGCCGTGGGGCGCGCAGTTGCTGGCGTGGACGCACAACGGTGGCGATCCGATCCTCCGCTATCCGGTCGACAGTGCCTACTGGGCCGACGCCACGCACCTGGACGGCTACCGCGCGCTGGCGGCGCTGACCCGCGGCGGCATGCGGCCGGCGACCTATGCGCGCATCCATGTGCCGGTGTTCCTCGGCTACTACTACCGCGACCCGCAGCACCAGGACCGCACGGTGTCGGTGGCGGCGCTGCAGGCGATGTTCAAGCAGTTGGGAACGCCACCGGCCTTGCGTCAGGCAGTGGACTTTCCTGGGGCGGACAATCACGTGCTGGCCTCGCCGATCCGCTCGCACGCCGTGCCGGCGGTGTTCGCCGCCACCTGCCGGTTCCTGGCGGGGCAGGGCGGCCTGGTGCAGCCGGCCGGGGTGCCGGATTGCGCGCATGCCTGGGCCGACGACGAGGCGCAGGCGCGCGCGGTGGCGGCCGCGCGCTGAGCGCGGTCGTTGTGGCGAATGGAAGGATGACTGGCGCGGTGCGCACGCGCCGGCGCCAGGGTGCGTGATGCACGACCGGGCCGGGCTGTCTCGCGTCCGACCCACACTCGCCATCAGTCACCCCTACTGCAGGTCGCGCAGATCCAGATTGCGCAGCTTGGGCGCTTTCCAGCTGGTGACGCCGACCACGCCCAAGGTCACGCAGCCGCCAAGTACCACGGCGGGCACCAACCCGATCAGCCGCGCCATGACACCGTCGTAGAACGCACCCAGTTCGTTCGACGAGCCGATGAAGATGCCGTTGATCGAGGACACGCGGCCGCGCATCGCGTCCGGTGTCGCTAGTTGCAGGATAGTCGAACGCACGATCACCGAGACGCCGTCGCACATGCCATAGGCGAGCAGGATCGCCGCCGACAGCCAGAAGTGCCGCGACAACCCGAAGGCGATCGTGCACAGGCCGAAGCCGGCCACCGCCAGCAGCAGCACGCGCCCGGCATTGCGCTGCAGCGGGTGCCGTGCCAGCCACACGCCGACCAGGATCGAGCCCAGCGCCGGGGCGCCGCGCAGGATGCCCAGGCCCTCGGGGCCGTAGTGCAGGATGTCGTGGATGAAGGCCGGCAGCATCGACACCGCGCCGCCCAGCAGCACCGAGAACATGTCCAGGGCCATCGCGCCGAGCATGATCTGGTTGGAGAACACGAACTGCGCGCCTTCGGCGATGCTGCGGAAGATCGGTGCGCGTGGGCCTTCGTGGACCGGCTCGGACACGCGCAGCAGCCACAGCGCCAACAGCGCCGCGCTGGAGGCGCCGATGGCGGTGCCGTAGGCCAGGCTCTTGCCGCCCCAGCCGACCAGCAGACCGCCCAGCGCCGGGCCGATCACCATGCCGGCCTGGAACGCGACGCTGCCGACGCTGGCGCCGCGCGCATAGGCCTCGCGCGGCAGGACGCGGGCGAACAGCGCGTTGTACACCGGCGACAGGAAGGCGCGCGCGGCGCCGGTCAGGGCGATCGCCGCGTAGATCGGCCACACGCCCTGCGCCGCCAGCCAGCCGCGGCTCACCGCCAGCAGGATCGCGGCGGTGGCGACCAGGCCGACGCTCGCGAGCATGCCCAGGTAGCGGCGCGGCAGATGATCGACCAGGTAGCCGGCGAACGGGGCGATGCAGAAGAACGGCAGGATCTCGGCCAGTCCGATCAGCCCCAGCGAGAATGGATCGCGGGTGATCTCGTAGATATGCCAGCCGACCGTGACCGCGACGACCTGATAGGACAGCATCGCCAGGATGCGGTAGGCCAGCACCAAGGCGAAGCCGGGATGCGCCAGCAGCGTGCGCAGGGTCTGCGGGGTGGGCAGCGGCGCGCTCATGCCTGCTGGGCGCGTGCGGTGTCCTGGATGAAGGCCAGCAGCGCGGCCAGGCCGTTACTGCGGGTCGGCGACAGGTGCTTGCCCAGGCCGATGGCGGCGACGAAGTCCGGCGCGGTGGCGAGGATGTCCGCGGCGCTGCGCCCGGAATAGACCCGCAGCGCCAGATAGATCAGCCCGGAGACGATCGCCGAGTCGCTGATCGCATGGAACACCAGGCGTTCGGCATTGCCCTCGGGCACGATCCACACCATCGACTGGCAGCCGTGCAGGCGATGCTCCTCGGTCTTCCAGTGCTCGGGGAAGGCGGGCAGCTTGCGGCCGAGGTCGATCAGATACTGGTAGCGCTCGGACCAGTCGCCGAAGAAGCCGAACTCCTCGGCGATGGCGGCCTGGGCGTCGGCGGGCGTGGGTTCGAGCGGAAAGTCGGTGTCGGTCATCAGCAATCCAGAATCAAGCGATGTAAAGCCCCTCTCCCTCCGGGAGAGGGGTTGGGGTGAGGGTGCGGGCGAAGCCTCGCGAACTGTCGAGGCCATTCGCTCGGCCTCATCTCTCTAGGCTTCGCCCGTACCCTCATCCGCCCCTTCGGGCATCTTGTAAAGCCCCTCTCCCCTCGGGAGAGAGTTTGGGGTGAGGGTCCGGGCGTAGCTTCGCGAACTTGTCCATGCGAGTCGCTTCGCGCCGTACCCTCATCCGGCGCCCGTACCCTCATCCGCCCCTTCGGGGCACCTTCTCCCGAGGGGAGAAGGGAACAGCCGCGCTTCTTCTGACTGTGCGTGCGGTGGTCACCCACGCTTCCAGCGTACGCCCTGCGGCGTGTCCTCCAGGACAATGCCGGCGTCTGCCAGTTCCTGGCGGATGGCGTCGGCGCGGGCGAAGTCGCGGGCCTGCTTGGCGTCGCTGCGGGCGTCGATCAGCGCCTGGATGCGGGCGTCGTCGTCGCTGCCGGCACCCTGGAACCAGACCTGCGGATCCTGCTGCAGCAGGCCCAGGGCCAGGCCGGCGCCGAGCAGACGGCCCTTGGCCTGGCGCAGCGTGTCCGCACGTTGCGTGGCATCGGCGGGGTCGGGGCCGCCGGCCGGCGCCGCCTCGCGCAGTGCCTGTCGCGCCTGGGTCGCCAGGCTCGACAGCACCGACAGCGCCAGCGGCGTATTGAGGTCGTCGTCGAGGGCCTCTTCGATCTCGGCCGGAATGACGGCTTCGGCGTCGATGGCCTGCAGATCGCGCAGCGTTCCGTACAGGCCGTCGAGCCGGGCCACCTGGGCCTGGATCAGGGCGTCGGACCAGTCCAGCGGCTGCCGATAGTGGGCACTGAGCAGCGCGCAGCGCAGCGCCTCGGGCGGGTGGCGCTCGATCAGGTCGTGCACGGTCTCGATGTTGCCCAGCGACTTGCTCATCTTGGCGCCGCTGAAGGTCAGCATGCCGTTGTGCAGCCAGACGCGGGCGAAGGTGGCGCCGCCGTGGGCGCATTCGCTCTGCGCGATCTCGTTCTCGTGGTGCGGGAACTGCAGGTCGACGCCGCCGGCATGGATGTCGATGGTCTCGCCCAGGTGCGCGGCGGCCATCGCCGAGCACTCGATGTGCCAGCCGGGGCGGCCGCGGCCCCACGGCGAGTCCCAGCCGGGCAGGTCGTCGCTGGAGGGCTTCCACAGCACGAAGTCGCCCGGGTCGCGCTTGTACGGGGCCACCTCGACGCGGGCACCGGCCAGCATTTCCTCCGGGTCGCGCCGCGACAGCTTGCCGTAATCGGCGAAGCTGGCCACCGCGAACAGCACGTGGCCCTCGGCGGCATAGGCGTGGCCGCCGGCGATCAGCCGCTCGATCATCGCCAAGATGTGCGGGATGTGCGCGGTGGCCGCCGGCTCGATGTCCGGCGGGGTCACGCCCAGCGCGGCCATGTCCTGGCGGTAGATGGCCGCGAAGCGGTCGGTGATGGCCGAGATCGGCACGCCCTGCGCCTGCGCGGCGGCGTTGATCTTGTCGTCCACGTCGGTGATGTTGCGGGCGTAGCGCAGTTTGCCGTAGCGGCGCCGCAGCAGTGCCGCCAGCACGTCGAACACCACCGGGCCGCGGGCGTTGCCGATGTGCGCGTAGTTGTAGACGGTGGGGCCGCAGACGTAGAGCGTCGGGCCGGCCACCGTATCGAGCGGTTCGAAGGCATCGACCCGGCGGGTCAGGTTGTTGTGCAGGCGCAGGCTCATCGGCATCGGCGGTGGGGAAACCGTCCGATTCTACCGGCAGCCGTCGCCAGGCGGGCGCGCGTCGCGCCTGTCGGCTCGCGTTCAGCCCGACGCAAGCCGCCATGCCTACACTCATTGGTCTGCCCTTGCGAAGCTGCTGCCGATGCGCCCGAACCCGTTGTTGCCGCTGGTCGGCATCCTTGCCTGCGCCGCCGCGCCGGCCTGGGCGCAGGACTCCGAGGCGCGCAATCGGGTGGTGGTGATCGAGAACGTCAAGCTGGACTACGCCCAGGTGCTGAACGTGGAGCCGGTCTACCAGACCCTACGCGCCACCCGCACCGAGCAGCAGTGCGACCCGGCCCCCGCGCCGGCCCCGGCGGCGCCGGCACCCAAGCCGGCCGAGGACGACAGCCGCTTGAACCGGCTGATGGATTCGGTGAAGGACATATTCAGCCGCCGCCACGAGGAGCCGGCCCCGGCCGCTGCGCCGGCCACGGCGCCGCAGGGCGGACGCAACTGCCGGATGGTCGAGGTCGGCCGCGAGTTCCGCCGGCCCATCGCCTACGACGTGGACTATGTCTACAAGGGCACCAAGTACCGCTCGCGGCTGCCCGAGGATCCGGGCAACCGCCTGCGTATCCGCGTCTCGGTGGCGCCGTACGTGCCCGACGCGGTGGTGGTGCCCCCGCGCTGAGCGCCGCGCGCGCTTGCGCCTGTGGCGTGCGCGTGCGAGGATGCGCGCCGATGAAAGCGAACCTGCCCCAGCACGATCTCAGCGCCGCACGCATGGCCTCGGGCATGACGTCGCGCGCGCGTCGACCGGAATCCCACATTCTCGCTGGGTAACCGGAGCGTCGTGCCGTTCGTTCTGAAAACCCAGCCCGAGGCTGGGTTTTTTCGTTTTCATCGGCCGGAAAAGTTTCACCCGTAAAGAACCTCCCTGTAGAACGCCTCGCGCGTCCCCGCGTCCCCACCGCTGCAAAGGATCGATCGATGTCTCTGAAGCACTTCTTGAACACCCAGGACTGGAGCCGCGCCGAGCTCGACGCGCTGCTGACCCAGGCGGCGCTGTTCAAGCGCAACCGCCTCGGCAGCGAGCTGAAGGGCAAGTCGATCGCGCTGGTGTTCTTCAACCCGTCCATGCGCACCCGCACCAGCTTCGAGCTGGGCGCGTTCCAGTTGGGCGGCCACGCGGTGGTGCTGCAGCCGGGCAAGGACGCGTGGCCGATCGAGTTCGACCTGGGCACGGTGATGGACGGCGACACCGAAGAGCACATCGCCGAGGTGGCGCGGGTGCTGGGTCGCTATGTGGACCTGATCGGCGTGCGCGCGTTCCCGAAGTTCGTCGACTGGGCCAAGGACCGCGAGGACCTGGTGCTGAAGAGCTTCGCCAAATATTCGCCGGTGCCGGTGATCAACATGGAGACCATCACCCATCCCTGCCAGGAGCTGGCGCATGCGCTGGCGCTGCAGGAGCACTTCGGCACCAGCGACCTGCGCGGCAAGAAGTACGTGCTGACCTGGACCTACCATCCCAAGCCGCTGAACACCGCGGTGGCCAATTCCGCACTGACCATCGCCACCCGCCTGGGCATGGACGTGACCCTGCTGTGCCCGACCCCGGACTACGTGCTCGACGAGCGCTATATGGGCTGGGCCGCGCAGAACGTGGCCGAGAGCGGCGGTTCGCTGAGCGTCAGCCACGACATCGACAGCGCCTACGCCGGCGCCGACGTGGTCTACGCCAAGAGCTGGGGCGCGCTGCCGTTCTTCGGCAACTGGGGCCCGGAGAAGCCGATCCGCGACCAGTACCAGCACTTCATCGTCGACGAACGCAAGATGGCGCTGACCAACAACGGCGTGTTCTCGCACTGCCTGCCGCTGCGCCGCAACGTCAAGGCCACCGACGCGGTGATGGACTCGCCCAACTGCATCGCCATCGACGAGGCCGAGAACCGTCTGCATGTGCAGAAGGCGATCATGGCGGCGCTTGCGTCGCAAGCGGGAATCGGGAATCGGGAATAGAGAATCGTCGCAGCAGCAGCCTTTGCCCCCACTTTTACGCGTCATCAAGGAAACCGCCATGAGCACCGCTTCTACCATTCCCGACTCCCCACTCCCCACTCCCGGCACCAAGGACATCGTCCTCGCCTTCTCCGGCGGCCTCGACACCAGCTTCTGCATTCCCTACCTGCAGGCCAAGGGGTATGCGGTGCACACCGTGTTCGCCGACACCGGCGGCGTGGACGCCGAGGAGCGCGATTTCATCGAGAAGCGCGCCGCGGAACTGGGCGCGGCCAGCCACGTCACCGTCGACGGCGGCCCGGCGATCTGGGCCGGCTTCGTCAAGCCGTTCGTGTGGGCGGGCGAGGGCTACCAGGGCCAGTATCCGCTGCTGGTGTCGGACCGCTACCTGATCGTCGATGCCGCGCTCAAGCGCGCCGAGGAGCTGGGCACCAAGACCATCGCCCACGGCTGCACCGGCATGGGCAACGACCAGGTGCGCTTCGACCTGGCGGTCAAGGCGCTGGGCGACTACGAGATCGTCGCGCCGATCCGCGAGATCCAGAAGGAACACACCCAGACCCGCGCCTACGAGCAGAAGTACCTGGAGGAGCGCGGCTTCGGCGTGCGGGCCAAGCAGCAGGCCTACACCATCAACGAGAACCTGCTCGGCCTGACCATGTCCGGCGGCGAGATCGACCGCTGGGAAGCGCCGGGCGAGGGCGCCCGCGGCTGGTGCGCGCCGCGCAGCGCGTGGCCGACCGAGCCGCTGACGGTGAAGCTGAAGTTCGTGCAGGGCGAGGCGGTCGAACTCGACGGCAAGGCGCTGCCGGGCGAACAGATCCTGGCCAGGCTCAACAAGCTGTTCGCGCCCTACGGCGTGGGCCGCGGCGTGTACACCGGCGACACCGTGATCGGCCTGAAGGGCCGCATCGTGTTCGAGGCGCCGGGCCTGGTGTCGCTGCTGGCCGCGCACCGCGCGCTGGAGGACGCGGTGCTGACCAAGCAGCAGAACCGCTTCAAGCCGGACGTGGCGCGCAAGTGGGTGGAACTGGTGTACGAAGGCTTCTATCACGATCCGCTGAAGACCGACCTGGAAGCCTTCCTGAAGTCGTCGCAGGCCATGGTCAACGGCGAAGTGACGCTGGAGACCCGCGGCGGCCGCGTCGACGCGGTGGCGGTGAAGTCGCCACACCTGCTCAACGCCAAGGGCGCGACCTACGCGCAGTCGGCGGACTGGGGCGTGGCCGAGGCAGAGGGCTTCATCAAGCTGTTCGGCATGAGCTCGACGCTGTACGCGCAGGTCAATCGCTGACGCTTAGAGCCCCTCTCCCTTTGGGAGAGGGGTTGGGGTGAGGGTACGGCAGCGAAGCCCTCGCGCATCTCGCAACACGAGGCTTCGCTCGTACCCTCATCCGCCCCTTCGGGGCACCTTCTCCCAAAGGGAGAAGGGTTCATCCGACCAGCACCACTGCGGCCTGACCCATGACCGATCTGCTCACCTCCACGCTCGATCACCTGCAGGCGCTGGTGTCCTTCGACACCCGCAATCCGCCGCGGGCGATCGGCACCGATGGCATCTTCGACTACCTCCGTGCGCAGCTGCCCGGCTTCGCGGTGGAGGTGATCGACCACGGCGCCGGCGCGGTCAGCCTGTACGCGGTACGCGGCACGCCCAAGCACCTGTTCAACGTGCACCTGGACACGGTGCCGGATTCGCCGCACTGGAGCGCCGATCCGCACGTCATGCGGCGCCTGGACGATCGCGTGGTCGGCCTGGGCGTGTGCGACATCAAGGGTGCGGCGGCGGCGCTGCTGGCCGCGGCCAATGCCGGCGACGGCGATGCCGCGTTCCTGTTCTCCAGCGACGAGGAAGCCAACGACCCGCGCTGCATCGCCGCGTTCCTGGCCCGCGGTATTCCCTATGAAGCGGTGCTGGTGGCCGAGCCGACCATGAGTGAGGCGGTGCTGGCGCACCGCGGCATCAGTTCGGTGCTGATGCGCTTCGCCGGCCGCGCCGGGCATGCCTCCGGCAAGCAGGATGCCGCGGCCAGCGCCCTGCATCAGGCAATGCGCTGGGGCGGCCGTGCGCTGGACCATGTGGAGTCGCTGGCGCACGCGCGCTTCGGCGGGCTGACCGGGCTGCGCTTCAACATCGGCCGGGTCGAGGGCGGGATCAAGGCCAACATGATCGCGCCGGCGGCGGAGCTGCGCTTCGGTTTCCGGCCGCTGCCGTCGATGGACGTGGACGCGTTGCTGGCGACCTTCGCCGGCTTCGCCGAGCCGGCCGCGGCGCATTTCGAGGAGACCTTCCGCGGGCCGAGCCTGCCGTCGGGAGACATTGCGCGCGCCGAGGACAAGCGCCTGGCCGCGCGCGACGTCGCCGATGCGCTGGAGCTGCCGATCGGCAACGCGGTGGATTTCTGGACCGAGGCATCGCTGTTCTCCGCCGGCGGCTACACCGCGCTGGTCTACGGCCCGGGCGACATCGCCCAGGCGCATACCGCCGACGAGTTCGTGACGCTGGAGCAACTGCAGCGCTACGCCGCCTCGGTGCACCGCATCATCAACGGCCCGCGCTGAGCCGCGCGCCTTCCCTCGTCGCCCGGACCGATCCTGCGATCGGCTCCACCCTGGATTCCTTCGGACATCGCCCCTCGCCATGCACGCCAACCGCCAAACCCGCCAGACCATCGTGCGCCTGCTCTCGAGCATGGCCAGCGCGAAGGAGATCAGCCAGTACCTCAAGCGCTTCTCGCAACTGGACGCCAAGCGCTTCGCCGTGGTCAAGGTCGGCGGCGCGGTGCTGCGCGACGACCTGGAGGCGCTGACTTCCTCGCTGTCGTTTCTGCAGGAAGTGGGCCTGACCCCGATCGTGCTGCACGGCGCCGGCCCGCAGCTGGACGCGGAGCTGTCCGCCGCCGGCATCGAGAAGCAGACCGTCAACGGCCTGCGGGTGACCTCGCCGGAAGCGCTGGCGATCGTGCGCCGGGTGTTCCAGGCCTCCAACCTCAAGCTGGTCGAGGCGCTGCAGCAGAACGGTGCGCGCGCCACCTCGATCACCGGCGGCGTGTTCGAGGCGCAGTATCTTGACCGCGACACCTACGGGCTGGTCGGCGAGGTCACCGCGGTGAACCTGGCACCGATCGAGGCCAGCCTGCAGGCCGGCTCGATCCCGGTCATCACCAGCCTGGGCGAGACCCCCAGCGGGCAGATCCTCAATATCAACGCCGATTTCGCCGCCAACGAACTGGTGCAGGAACTGCAGCCGTACAAGATCATCTTCCTCACCGGCACCGGCGGTCTGCTCGACGAGAAGGGTACGGTGATCGATTCGATCAACCTGTCCACCGAGTACGACCACCTGATCGCGCAGCCGTGGATCCATGGCGGCATGAAGGTCAAGATCGAGCAGATCAAGGACCTGCTGGACCGGCTGCCGCTGGAGTCGTCGGTGTCGATCACGCGCCCGGCCGACCTGGCCAAGGAACTGTTCACCCACAAGGGCTCGGGCACCCTGGTGCGGCGCGGCGAGAAGGTGCTGCGCGCCACGACATGGGGCGAACTGGACCTGCCGCGGCTGAAGACCCTGATCGAATCCAGTTTCGGCCGCACCCTGGTGCCGGATTATTTCGACACCACCAAGCTGCTGCGCGCCTACGTCAGCGAGAACTACCGCACCGCGGTGATCCTCACCGACGAGGGTGGCTATACCTACCTGGACAAGTTCGCGGTGCTCGACGACGCGCAGGGCGAGGGCCTGGGCCGCGCGGTGTGGAACGTGATGCGCGAGGAGACGCCGCAACTGTTCTGGCGCTCGCGCCACAACAACCAGGTCAACATCTTCTACTACGCCGAGTCCGACGGCTGCTTCAAGCAGGAGAAGTGGAAGGTGTTCTGGTACGGCCTGGAGACCTTCGAGCAGATCCAGCACTGCGTGGCGCATTGCGCGACGCGCACGCCGACCCTGCAGGGTTGAGCGGCGCTTTCGTCATGACCGTTCCCATCTCCAGCATCGATCCCGTGCTGCCCGAGGCCTGGCGCCACGTGCCCACACTGCGCGGGCGCCACGTCAGCCTGGAGCCGCTGCAGGCGGCGCATGCCGAGGGCCTGCGCGCCGCGCTGCGCGGCAGCGGCCTGGACGCGCTGTGGTACACCAATGTGCCGGCGCCGGAGCGGGTGGACGCCTACGTCGCTGCCGCGCTGGAGGTGCAGGCGCTGGGCCGGGTGCTGCCGTTCGTGGTGCGCGATGCGCAGGGCGAGATCGTCGGCAGCACGCGTTTCTACGGCCTGGATCCACAGGTGCCGACGCTGTCGATCGGCTACACCTGGTACGCGCCGCGGGTGCAGCGCAGCGGCCTGAACACCGAGGCCAAGCTGCTGCTGCTTGGCCATGCCTTCGACACGCTCGGCTGCCTCAGCGTGGTGTTCGAGACCAGCTGGTTCAACCATGCCTCGCGCACCGCGATCGCGCGGCTGGGGGCCAAGCAGGACGGCGTGCTGCGCAACCACAAGCGCCACGCCGACGGCACCCCGCGCGACACCGTCATCTTCTCCATCATCGATACGGAATGGGCCGGGGTGAAACGCCACCTGCAGTTCCGCCTGGATTCGCACGCATGAGCACTTCCATTCATTCCATCGGCATCGTCGGCGCCCGTGGCCACACCGGCGCCGAACTGATCCGCCTGATCGCCGCGCATCCACAGTTGCGGCTGGCCTTCCTGTCTTCGCGCGAGCTGGACGGGCAGCGCGTCGATGCGCACCACGACGCTTACGAAGGCGAGTTGCGCTACGAGAATCTCGACCCGGACGCGGTGGCGGCCAAGCGCGCCGACGTGGTGGTGCTGGCGCTGCCCAACGGCAAGGCCGCGCCCTACGTGGCGGCGCTGGATGCGGCGGTCGCCGCCGGTGCGCCCGACCCGATCGTGGTCGATCTGTCCGCGGACTACCGCTTCGACCCGGCCTGGTACTACGGCTTGCCGGAACTGACCCGCGCCGGCTATGCCGGGCAGCGCCGCATCAGCAACCCGGGCTGCTACGCCACCGCGATGCAGTTGGCGATCGCGCCGCTGCGCGAGCAGCTCGCCGGGCCGCCGCAGTGCTTCGGCGTGTCCGGCTATTCCGGTGCCGGCACCACGCCGTCGGACAAGAACAACCCGGCGCTGCTGCACGACAACCTGATGCCGTACGCGCTGACCGACCACATGCACGAGCGCGAGGTGTCCGCACAGCTCGGCGTGCCGGTGGAATTCATGCCGCATGTGGCGCCGCATTTCCGTGGCATCACCATGACCGTGAACCTGTGGCTGCAGCAGCCGCTGAAGTTGGAGGCGGTGCAGCAGCTGTATCGCACGCGCTATGCCGATGAGCCGCTGATCGAGGTAGTCGACGAGGCGCCGTGGGTCAGCCGCATCGCCGGCCGCCACGGCGTGCAGCTCGGCGGCTTCACCCTGGTCCCGGGCAACAAGCGGCTGGTGCTGGTGGCCACGCTCGACAACCTGCTCAAGGGCGCCGCGACGCAGGCGATGCAGAACCTCAACCTGGCGCTGGGCGTGGACGAGTTGACGTCGATTCCCGTTTGAAATCGTCGGGACCCGGGGCCCGGGACTCGGGACCCGGAGAAGCAAGAGCCGATGCTTTTGCTTTTCCGGGTCCCGGGCCCCGGGTCCCGGGTCCCGCAAAAAAGGACCCCCAATGACTAATCTTCTCTGGCAGAAACCCGGCGTCGCCGTCGACACGCAGATCCAGGCCTTCCTGGCCGGCGACGACGTGCTCCTGGACCGCGAGTTCTTCCTGCACGACATCGCCGCCAGCGGCGCGCACGCCGAGGGCCTGCAGCGCATCGGCATCCTGTCCGCCGACGAACTGGCCGGGCTGCAGCGCGAGCTGGCGGTGCTGGCCGAGGATTTCCGCAGCGGCGCGTTCGTGCTGGATGCGCGCTTCGAGGACGGCCACTCGGCGATCGAGGCGCGGCTGACCGAGCGCCTGGGCGATGCCGGGCGCAAGATCCACACCGGGCGCAGCCGCAACGACCAGATCCTGGTCGCCACCCGGCTGTGGCTGAAGGACAAGTTGGCGCGGCTGGCGCAATTGAGCGCGGAGATCGCCAAGGTGGCGCTGGACCGCGCGCAGGCCGAGCGCGACCTGCCAGTGCCCGGCTACACCCACATCCAGCGTGCCGTGGTGTCCTCGGCGGGCATGTGGTGGGCGGGCTGGGCCGAGGCCTTCCTCGACGATGCCGTCCGCGCCCGCGACACCCTGCGCCTGGTCGACTGCAATCCGCTGGGCACCGCCGCCGGCTACGGCGTCAACCTGCCGCTGGACCGTGCCCACACCACCGCCGCGCTGGGTTTCGCGCGCCTGCAGGTCAGCCCGATCTATGCGCAGCTCTCGCGCGGCAAGTTCGAGATGGCCGCGCTGGAAGCGCTGGGCAGCGCCACCCTGGATCTGCGCCGCCTGGCCTGGGACCTGTCGCTGTTCACCAGCGGCGAATTCGGCTTCGTCGCGTTGCCGGCGCAGTACACCACCGGCAGCTCGATCATGCCCAACAAGCGCAACCCGGACGTGATCGAGCTGATGCGCGCCACCCACGCCAGCGTGGCTGCCGCGCGCACCGAGATCGAGCAGTTGCTGTCGTTGCCGTCGGGCTATCACCGCGACCTGCAGAGCAGCAAGGGCGCGATCTTCCATGGCTTCGGCCGAGGCCTGTCCGCGCTGGAGCTGCTGCCGGCGCTGCTGGCCAACCTGGAGTGGCGCGAGGACAGGCTGCGCGCGGCGATCGATTCGGGCATGTACGCCACCGACGTGGCGGTGGAAGCCGCAGTGGCCGGTGTGCCGTTCCGCGAGGCCTACCAGGCCGCCGCCGCGTCCGCCGACAGCGCTGGGCAGGGGCGCACGCCGGAAGGCAGCCTGGCCGCGCGGGTCTCGCCCGGCGCTGCCGCCGATCTGCGCCTGGACGAGCTGCAGGCGCGCTGGCACGCGCTGGACGCTTGATTGCCTGTGGGAGGGCTTCAGCCGCGACGCCTCGGCGCTAACGCGTCGGGGCTGAAGCCCCTCCCACAAAAAGCATTCGCTGCGACGCCGAACATGCAAACCGATTGCAGAAGGAACACCGTACGATGAAGCACTACCTGGTCCTGGCGATGCGCAAACCGAGCTTCGACGAGCGCGTGGTCGCGCCGCATCAGGCCTTCCTCGACGACCTGCGCGCACGCGGCCTGCTGGCGCTGACCGGCGGCTTCAGCGACCGCAGCGGCGGCGCCTACCTGCTGCAGGGCGTGGACGACCTGGCGCAGGCGCAGGCGATCGTCGCCGCCGATCCGCTGGCGATCCACGGCAGCTCCGACCTCACCGTCTACGAATGGAACACGCGCTGATCCCATGACCTCGCAGACGCCATCGCCCTTCGTCGAACAACGCCTGCCGCCGTGGCGGCGCGCGGTGCTCAAGGTCGGCAGCAGCCTGCTGGCCGCCGACGGCGGCGGGCTGACCCCGCGCTTCGCGCTGGGCCTGGCGCAGTTCGTCTCGGCCAACCTGGCGGCCGGGCGCGAACTGGTGATCGTGTCCTCCGGCGCGGTCGCCGCGGGCCGCGCCATCGTGCCCAAGGCCGCCGAGGCCGGTGCGGCGCTGGCGGCACGGCAGGCGCTGGCCGCGCTCGGCCAGGCGCAGCTGATCGCGCTGTGGCAGCGCTTCTTCGAACGGCCGGTGGCGCAGGTGCTGCTGACCCACGACGACCTGCGCAACCGCCGCCGCTACCTCAATGCGCGCGCCACCCTGGGCGAGCTGTTGCGGCTGGGCGCGCTGCCGGTGGTGAACGAGAACGACACCGTGTCGGTAGACGAACTCAAGCTCGGCGACAACGACAATCTGGCCGCGATCGTCGCCGCCCTGGTCGATGCTGATGCGCTGTTCATCGCCACCGATATCGACGGCCTGTACACCGCCGACCCGCGCCGCGACCCGCAGGCGCAGCCGCTGCACGAGGTGCAGGAACTGAGCGCGGCGGTGCTGGCCATGGCCGGCGGCAGCGGCAGCGGCGTGGGCACCGGCGGCATGCGCACCAAACTGGAGGCCGCGGCCAAGGCCGGCGCCGCCGGCATCGAGACCTATCTGTTCAACGGCCGCAGCGCCGAGGTGGTGCGCGGCCTGGCCCAGGACAGCCTGCGCGGCACGCGCATCCATGCCGCACGCAACCGCATCGCCGCGCGCAAGTACTGGCTGCGCCACGTGCCGGTGGAACCGGGAGCGATCCTGGTCGATGCCGGCGCTGCCGCCGCGCTGCTCGACAAGGGCGCCTCGCTGCTGCCGGGCGGGGTGGCCGGTGCCGTGGGCGAGTTCCGCCGCGGCGACATGGTGGAGGTGCGCCTGCGCGACGCGGCCGGGGAACGCTGCCTGGCGCGCGGGGTCAGCCAGTACGCGGCGGTGGACATCCGCCGCATCGCCGGCCGCCACTCGCGCGACATCGAGGCGATCCTGGGCTACAACTATGGCGAGAATGTGATCCACCGCGACGACCTGGTGGTGGTGCGGGAATCGGGAGTCGGGAATGGGGAATCGGCGTAATCGCGCCCGCCCCGCGCCGGTCGCGGAGGCGGCGCAAGACCGGCACCTGCATCACGCCTCGCGTTCGCCGCCTCTGATGTCCTCGCGCCGAACGTAGCCTTTTCGAATCCCGAATCCCGAATCCACCGGAGCCGCCCAATGACCTCCATCCGCACCCAGGCCCTGCACTGCCGCGATGCCGCGCAAGCGCTGGCGCAGTTGTCGTCGCCGGCCAAACAGGCGTTGCTGGAGGCGATGGCGGCGGCGCTGGAAGCGGATGCGGAGGCGATCCTCGCCGCCAATGCGCGCGATCTGGAGGCGGCGCGGGCCAAGGACGTCGGCAGCGCGATGCTCGATCGGCTGGCGCTGGACCGCAAGCGCCTGGACGGCATCGCCGCGGCGCTGCGCGAGGTGGCGGGCCTGCCCGACCCGGTGGGGCAGGTCACCCGCGACGACGTGCGCCCCAACGGCATCCGCGTGCAGAAGATCCGCGTGCCGCTGGGCGTGGTGGCGATGATCTACGAGGCGCGCCCCAACGTCACCGCCGACGCCGCGGCGCTGTGCATCAAGGCCGGCAACGGGGTGATCCTGCGCGGCGGCTCCGAGGCGATCCACTCCAACACCGCCATCGCCGCGTCACTGCGCCGGGCTTTGCGCGACGCAGGCATCGGCGAGGCCGCGCTGACCCTGGTCGAGGATCTGCGCCGCGAGACCATGCTGGAACTGCTGCAGCTCCACGACATCGTCGACCTGGCGATCCCGCGCGGCGGCGAAGGCCTGATCCGATTCGTCGCCGAACATGCGCGGGTGCCGGTGATCAAGCACTACAAGGGCGTATGCCATCTGTTCGTCGACGCCTCGGCGGACCTGGCGCTGGCGGTGAAGCTGCTGGTCGACGGCAAGACCACGCGGCCGGCCGCCTGCAATTCGCTGGAAACGCTGCTGGTGCACGCCGACGTGGCCGCGCGCTTCCTGCCGCTGGCGGCGCAGGCGCTGCGTGCACGCGGTGTCGCCCTGCGCGGCGATGCCGCCACCCGCGCGCTGCTGCCGGACATCGACCCTGCCAGCGACGACGACTACGCCGCCGAGTACCTGGACCTGATCCTGGCGGTCGCGGTGGTGCCCGACCTGGACGCCGCGATCGCGCATATCCGCCGCTACGGCTCGGATCACACCGAAGTCATCGCCACCGCGGATGCGGCCAACGCGGAGGCCTTCGTGCAGGCGCTGCGCGCGGCGGTGGTGATGGTCAACGCCTCCTCGCGCTTCTCCGACGGCGGCGAACTGGGCCTGGGCGCGGAGATCGGCATCTCCACCACGCGCCTGCACGCCTACGGCCCGATGGGCCTGGAAGCGCTGACCGTGGAGCGCTTCGTGGTGCGCGGCGAAGGCCAGGTGCGGCACTGAGGCGCTGCGATCCTGGTCGGTCGGGCGCCTGAGCTGCCTGGCAAGGGAGTGATCTGCGTCGTGTAGGTGGAGTTGGGACAGGGCAGCCACCTGGGCTGATTGGCATGGCGTGCCTGCGCGCTCGCGTGCCCGCGGCGCCAACGGCGAGGGTCGGCGACCCAGCCTTTGTCACTTGCCGAGTGAGGCGCCGTCGCCTAGCGTCGCGGATTCGCCTCCTTTCGGGATCCAATGCCCATGCGCCGCCTCGCTCCCTGCCTGCTCGCCGCTGCTGTCGCTCTCGCCACCGCCGGCACCGCGTTCGCCCAGACCGCGCCGATGACCCCGGACATCACCGGCAAGCCCTTCGTCGCGCCGACCGCGGCCAACGACTACATCAAGCGCGAGGTGATGATCCCGATGCGCGACGGGGTCAAGCTGCACACGGTGATCGTGCTGCCCAAGGGCGCGCACGGCGCGCCGATGCTGCTGACCCGCACGCCCTACGACGCCAGCGGCCGTGCCAGCCGGCTGGCCTCGCCGCACATGCGCGATCTGCTGCCGCAGGGCGACGAGGTGTTCGTCGATGGCGGCTACATCCGCGTGTTCCAGGATATCCGTGGCAAATACGGCTCGGAGGGCGACTACGTGGTGACCCGGCCGCTGCGCGGGCCGCTCAACCCGACCAAGGTCGACCATGCCACCGACGCCTGGGACACCATCGACTGGCTGGTCAAGCACGTGCCCGAATCCAACGGCAAGGTCGGCATGATCGGTTCGTCCTACGAGGGCTTCACCGTGGTGATGGCGCTGGCCGATCCGCATCCGGCGCTGAAGGTGGCCGCGCCGGAGAGCCCGATGATCGACGGCTGGATGGGCGACGACTGGCTCAACTACGGCGCCTTCCGCCAGGTCAACCTGGACTACTTCACCGGCCAGATGACCCGGCGCGGCAAGGGCGAGGGCATCCCGCGCGAGGGCTACGACGACTACAGCAATTTCCTGCGCGCCGGCTCGGCCGGCGACTACGCCAAGGCTGCCGGGCTGGAGCAGTTGCCGTGGTGGCGCAAGCTCACCGAGCACCCCGCCTACGACGCGTTCTGGCAGGAGCAGGCGCTGGACAAGGTGATGGCGCGCACCCCGCTGAAGGTGCCGACGATGTGGCTGCAGGGGCTGTGGGACCAGGAAGACATGTGGGGCGCGATCCACAGCTACGAGGCGATGGAGCCGCGCGACACCGGCAACGACAAGAACTACCTGGTGATGGGGCCGTGGCGGCACAGTCAGGTCAACTACGAGGGCGCCTCGCTGGGCGCGCTGCAGTTCGACGGCGACACCGCGCTGCAGTTCCGCCGCGACGTGCTCAAGCCGTTCTTCGATCAGTACCTGGTCGACGGCGCGCCCAAGGCCGACACGCCGCCGGTGCTGATCTACGATACCGGCGCCAACCACTGGGACCGCCTGCAGCGCTGGCCGCTGAGCTGCGCGCAGGGCTGCCCGGCGCAGAGCAAGCCGCTGTACCTGGAGGCCGGCGGCCGCGTCTCGTTCGAGGCGCCCCAGGCCGGGCAGGGCGAGTACACCGAGTACGTGTCCGACCCGGCCAAGCCGGTGCCGTTCGTGCCGCGCCCGGTGGTGTTCGGCGACCGCGACATGTGGACCACCTGGCTGGTGCACGACCAGCGCTTCGTCGACGGCCGCCCGGACGTGCTGACCTTCGTCAGCGAACCGCTGCAGGCACCGCTGCGCATCGCCGGCGCGCCGCAGGTGAACCTGCAGGCCTCCACCAGCGGCAGCGACAGCGACTGGGTGGTGAAGCTGATCGACGTGTACCCGGACCAGATGGCGTCCGATCCGAAACTGGGCGGCTACGAATTGCCGGTGTCGCTGGCGATCTTCCGCGGCCGCTACCGCGAAAGCTTCGAGCATCCGGCGCCCCTCACTCCGAACCAGCCGCTGGCCTACCGCTTCGGCCTGCCGACGGCCAATCACACCTTCGAGCGCGGCCACCGGGTGATGGTGCAGGTGCAGTCGAGCCTGTTCCCGCTGTACGACCGCAATCCGCAGACCTACGTGCCCAACATCTACTTCGCCAAGCCCGGCGATTACCAGAAGGCGACGCAGCGGATCTGGCACACGCCGCAGCAGGCCAGTTTCATCAGTTTGCCGGTGTACTGAGCCAGAGAGTGCCGCACCGGCGGCGCGCGACGCCATGCGTCGCGCTGCCAACCGTCCAGGTTCGGTGGGCCGATCGCCATGACAGGGCCGGGCGCTGCTCAGGCGCGCCGGCCGCACGGTGTTGCCTGCGCCTGTCGATGCAATCGTTTACCGGCGCGGTTCGGCGAACGCAGCCGATGCAGGGACGCACGCAACCGCGCAGAACCGGGCCATGCCGGTGGCGTCATTTTTTTATTGCTTTGCGCAATAACCTTGAAAAACCCGCAGCGGGCTTTGTGAAAAAAGCGTCGCTGGAGTGTGGTGCTAAACACAGTTGTGTCACGTATTTGTGCCGGTTTATTGCCTATGTGTGTCGTCGTTGGCAAAGATCGGTGCGTGCAAACGGAAGGGGGGACCGCGTAACGCCAGTTCTTTGGCGGATATGCGGCACGATCGATCCGGACCTGAGGGTGGGCACCTCGCAATGCAGGCGAGGCATGTCGGCGCAGAGTCACTGCACATGGTGTTGCCGTCCTGCCGTTCGAACTGTTTTGCTTTCACCAGGAGTGCCCGTGATGTCATTGGACACCGCCCGTTTGTCTCGTTCGCCCCGTCACGTGGCGCATCGCCGCCGCCGGCCTCATCCCCGGGTTTCCCCCTTGCAACGACCCCGACGCTAGCTGCGTCCACCCCGACGTGGCGCGCGGCAGTGCGTGCGCTGCGTTGCTTGATCACCGATCCAATGCTTGTCGTGGACCGATAGGGCCGCGTAGGTGAGGTGTTGCCTACGTATCGGCCTGCACGGCGCTCAGTCGCGTCGACCGCCCCAGGCCATCGGCTCACGCTCGCCCGCTTCCGCCCATCCTCGCGAAAGGAGTGTTCGTCATGAGTATCCAGGTCAAGGTTGTCCCGCACGATGCGGACCCCGCGCGCGCCCAGGCTATCCCGCTGCCATCAGACGGTGTAGTTAATCTGGATCAGCCCAGCCGTGTGGTGCTTGACATGCCGCCTGATGCTATCGCGGCGTACACGCGTGAGGGCGATGATCTGATCGTGCGGATGAAAAGCGGCGAAATGCTGCGCGTTGCCCACTTCTTTGATCCAGCCCCTGAACCAAGCCAATTGTTCCTGACTCAGGAAGAGCGTCTGGTTGCGGTGCAGTTCTCCGGCACTGGCGAAGCAGGCGCATTGCTGGGCACATATGCGCCATTGAGTGTCGAGGCAGGATTCGAGTCACTGACTGCGGCGGGCATAGGCGCATCATCTGGCGGCCTCCTCGGGCCATTGCTGCTGGCTGGCGGGGTAGCGGCGGGCGCTGGTGCACTGGGCAGTATGAGCAAGCAGGACGACAGCAACCTGATCGTGCAGCCGCCTGCTTCTCCGCCCCCAGCGTCGCCCGTGCCGCCAGCGGCCGCCAGCAACTTGCGCATCGCGGAGAACGGCTTGCAGTTGACCGGAGCCGCGCAGGCTGGTGCCTGGGTACACGTCGACACCGATGGCGACGGACAGGTGGACCATATCGTGATGACCGAAAGCAGTGGCACCTTCGTTGTTGCCCTGCCTACTCCGTTGATCGATGGAGAAATGGTCTCGGTCGTGGTGATCGATCAGGTGGGCAATACCAGCCCACCGGCGATGGTGCAGGCGCCGGACGTCACCCCGCCCGGTGCGGCCGGCAACCTGCAAGTGGCGCCCGATGGCAGCAGCCTCACCGGCACCGCGGAGGCAGGCGCGACGGTGGGTGTGGATACCAATGGCGATGGCGTGCCGGACGTGACCGCCGTGGTCGGCAGCGACGGCACCTTCACAGTACCGCTGCAGCCGCCACTCACCAATGGCGAACCGCTGACGGTGGTGGTGACCGACACAGCCGGCAACACCGGCCCCGGCGCCAGCGTCAACGCGCCCGACACCACGCCGCCGGCGGCGGCCGGCAATCTGCAGGTCTCGGCCGATGGCGGCAGCCTCACCGGCACCGCGGAGGCGGGCGCCACAGTGGGCGTGGATACCAATGGCGACGGCGTGCCGGACGTCACGGCCGTGGTCGGCAGCGATGGCACCTTCACCGTGCCCTTGCAGCCGCCGCTGACCGATGGCGAGACGCTGACCGTGGTGGTGACCGATCCGGGCGGCAACACCAGTCCGCCGGCCAGCGTGCAGGCGCCGGATCTGCTGGCGGCACCGGTCATCGACGCCAGCAACGGCAGCGTCATCGCCGGTACCTCGGAAGCGGGTGCGACCATCACCCTGACCGACGGCAACGGCGCATTGATCGGCCAGGCCATCGTCGATGCGTCCGGCAACTGGAGCTTTACCCCGGCCACACCGCTGGCGGACGGCACGGTGATCACGGCGGTCGCCAGCAATGCCGCCGGCACGGTCAGTCCGCCGGCGACCACCACGGTGGACGCGGTGGCACCCGCGGCACCGGTGCTGCAGCCGAGCAACGGCAGCGAGATCAACGGCACGGCGGAGGCCGGTGCGACAGTGACGGTGACCGACGGCAACGGTGCGGTGATCGGGCAGGCCGCGGTCGATGCGTCCGGCAACTGGAGGCTCGTCCCCGCCAGTCCGCTGCCCGACGGCACGGTCATCACCGCTGTCGCCACCGATGCCGCAGGCAACGCCAGCCCGCCGGCGACGACCACCGTCGATGCGCTGGCGCCGGCCGCGCCAGTGCTGCAGCCGAGCGATGGCAGCGCGATCGTCGGCACGGCGGAGGCCGGCGCGACGGTCACCGTCACCGACGGCAACGGCACGGTGATCGGCCAGACCACCGCCGATGGCGCCGGCAACTGGAGCGTCACACCGGGCACGGCCTTGCCGGACGGCACCGTGGTCAACGTCGTCGCCACGGACGCGGCCGGCAACGTCAGCCCGCCCGCATCGCTCACCGTGGATGCGCTGGCACCGGCGGCGCCGGTGCTGCAGCCGAGCAACGGCACGGTGATCGTCGGTACCGCCGAGGCGGGGGCGACGGTGACGGTGACCGACGGCAACGGCACGCTGATCGGACAGACCACTGCCGATGGCGCGGGCAACTGGAGCGTGACTCCGGGCGCCGCGTTGCCCGATGGCACCGTGGTCAACGCCGTGGCCACCGATGCGACCGGCAACGTCAGTCCGCCGGCGACGACCACAGTGGATGCGCTGGCGCCGGCGGCGCCGGTACTGCAGCCGAGCAATGGCACGGCGATCGTCGGGACTGCCGAGGCGGGTGCGACGGTCACCGTCACAGATGGCAATGGCAACTTGATCGGGCAGACGACGGCCGATGGCGCCGGCAACTGGAGCGTGACCCCGGGCGCCGCGTTGCCGGATGGCACGGTGGTGAATGCTGTGGCCACCGACGCGGCCGGCAATGCCAGCCCGCCGGCTTCCGCCACGGTCGATGCGCTGGCACCGGCGGCGCCGGTGCTGCAGCCGAGCAACGGCACGGCGATCGTCGGGACTGCGGAGGCGGGTGCGACCGTCACGGTGACCGACGGTAACGGCACGCTGATCGGGCAGACGACGGCCGATGGCGCCGGCAACTGGAGCGTGAGCCCGGGTGCCGCGTTGCCTGACGGTACCGTGATCAACGCCGTCGCCACCGATGCGGCTGGCAATGCCAGCCCGCCGGCGTCCACCACGGTCGATGCGCTGGCGCCGGCGGCGCCGGTGCTGCAGCCGAGCAACGGCACGGCGATCGTCGGTACGGCGGAAGCGGGCGCGACGGTGACGGTGACCGATGGCAATGGCACGCTGATCGGGCAGACGACGGCCGATGGCACCGGCAACTGGAGCGTGACCCCGGGCGCCGCGTTGCCGGATGGCACCGTCGTCAACGCCGTCGCCACCGACGCGGCCGGCAATGCCAGCCCGCCGGCGTCCACCACGGTCGATGCGCTGGCACCGGCCGCGCCGGTACTGCAGCCGAGCAATGGCACGGCGATCGTCGGGACTGCCGAAGCGGGTGCGACGGTCACTGTCACCGACGGCAATGGCAACCTGATCGGGCAGACGACGGCCGATGGCACCGGCAACTGGAGCGTGACCCCGGGCGCCGCGTTGCCGGATGGCACCGTCGTCAACGCCGTCGCCACCGACGCGGCCGGCAATGCCAGCCCGCCGGCGTCCACTACGGTCGATGCGCTGGCACCGGCGGCGCCGGTGCTGCAGCCGAGCAACGGCACGGCGATTGTCGGTACCGCCGAAGCGGGCGCAACGGTGACGGTGACCGACGGCAATGGCAACCTCATCGGCCAGACGACGGCCGATGGCGCCGGCAACTGGAGCGTGACCCCGGGCGCCGCGTTGCCGGATGGCACCGTCGTCAATGCCGTGGCGACCGATGCGGCCGGCAATGCCAGCCCGCCGGCGTCCACCACGGTCGATGCGCTGGCACCGGCCGCGCCGGTGCTGCAGCCGAGCAATGGCACGGCGATCGTCGGTACGGCGGAAGCGGGCGCGACGGTGACGGTGACCGATGGCAACGGTACGCTGATCGGGCAGACCACCGCCGATGGCGCGGGCAACTGGAGTGTGACCCCGGGAGCCGCGTTGCCGGATGGCACCGTCGTGAACGCCGTGGCGACTGACGCGGCTGGCAATGCCAGTCCGCCGGCGTCCACCACGGTCGATGCGCTGGCACCGGCCGCGCCGATACTGCAGCCGAGCAATGGCACGGCGATCGTCGGGACTGCCGAAGCCGGTGCGACGGTCACTGTCACCGATGGCAATGGCACGCTGATCGGGCAGACCACCGCCGATGGCGCCGGCAACTGGAGCGTCACACCGGGCACGGCCTTGCCGAACGGCACGGTGGTGAATGCCGTGGCAAGCGATGCGGCCGGCAATACCAGTCCGCCGGCGTCCACCACAATTGACGCGCTGGCACCGGCGGCGCCGGTGCTGCAGCCGAGCAACGGCACGGCGATTGTCGGTACTGCCGAAGCGGGTGCGACGGTCACCGTCACCGACGGCAACGGCACGCTGATCGGGCAGACCACCGCCGATGGCGCCGGCAACTGGAGCGTCACCCCGGCGGCGCCACTGCCGGACGGCACCGTCGTCAACGCCGTGGCCACCGATGCCGCCGGCAATGTCAGTCCTCCGGCGACCACCACGGTGGATGCGCTGGCACCGGCGGCACCGCTGGTCACGATCAGCCTGGACGGCAGCCTGCTCACCGGCACCGCCGAAGCCAACGCGCAACTGCGTGTGGTGGTGAACGGCGATACCGCCAATCCACTGTTGATCCAGGCCGATGGCAATGGCGCCTTCAGCCTGCCGCTGGTGCCGGCGCTGGTGATCGGGCAGGCACTGTCGGTGGTGGCGGTCGATGCCGCCGGCAACGTCAGCCCGCCCGCACTGCTCACTGCCCCGGATCTGTCGCCGCCGCTGCTCAGCGTGCCCGAGGCCGGCGATACCTGGATCAACGCTGCGGAAATCGGCGACGGCATCCAGGTGGTGGTGCAACTGCGGCCGAACATGCTGGTCGGCCAGGTGGTCACCGTGCATTTCGCCGGCCAGAACGGTTACGTGGTGGATGTCCCGCATACGCTCACCAGCGGCGACCTCGCTGCCGGCAACGTGGTGGTCTCGGTGCTGCCGCCGAGCGGCGGCGCCGCGTTGCCGCAGGGCGCCGCGACTGTCACCGCCGATCTCAACGGGGGCCCGGCCTCGTCCTCGGTCGGCTTCACCATCGATACGATCCCGCCGGCCACCCCGGTGCTGTCGCTGGTCGCCAATCTGCTGACGATTTCCAGCGAACCGGGCACTGCACTGACGGTCAACGTCAATGTGGGCGGCGTGCAGGCCACGGCCACGCTGACGGCCGACAACAGCGGCCTGGCCTCGCTGGATCTGCTCACCGGCCTGGACATCGGCCTGAGCTGGTCGCAGTTGTTGAACGCGCAGGTGTCCGTGGCGGGTGCCGATCCGGCGGGCAACACCAGTTCGGTCGCCTCGCTGGGGGTTGGCGCCAACATCGCGCAGCCGCTGACGCTGGGCGACTTCGGGGTGGACTTCGCATTGCTGCCGGCGACCTTCGGATTCAGCGGCAACGCCGACCCCAATGCCAGCCTGGCGATCCGCGTCATCACTCCGGCGCTCAATGTCGAACTCACGCCCATCCAGGCCGACGCCAATGGTGACTTCGCCTTGAACCTGCTCAGTCCCAGCGTCCTGAGCCAACTCGGGCTCACCGCGTCCGGCGTGCTCAACCTTGGCGCGCAGGTCGCCTTCGAAGTGGTCGCCACCGACACGCTGGGCAACGACAGTGCGCGCTATGGCATCAGCCTGTCCGGTAGCGGCGCGGCCCTGAGCATCGGCACCATCAGCGTGAACGGCACCGGCGGCATCGACATCCTGTCCGGCGCCGACGGCAGCAGCGAGCGCATCCTCGCCGGCGACGGCAGCGACCTGATCTTCAACATCGGCAGCGGCGATCAGGTGTTGGCCGGCAATGGCGACGACACCATCCAGATCACCGCGACCAACTTCACCAGCATCGACGGTGGCGCCGGCTTCGATACGGTGCTGTTCGCCAACGGCATCGACCTTGACTACAACGCGGCAGGCGTGGGCACGCTGTCCAACATCGAGCGTATCGACCTGGGCAAGGGCGACTCCGGAAGTACCCTGACCCTGACCGCGTCGGAGGTGCTGGCGATCACCGACGGCAACGATACCTTGCAGATCACCGGCGACAGCGCGGATGTGCTCAACGTCGTCGGTGCCGTCGACAGCGGCACAACACAGGCGATCGATGGCATCACCTACCACGTCTACAGCTTCGGCAGCGCCACGTTGCTGGTGGAGGACAACACGCTTGCGGTGGTGACGGCCTGATGGGGGAGACCTGCACGCACGGCCGGCGCGTGCGCCGGCCTGGCCGGGCGGCCAGCGCCTGCGTCTGGCTGTTGCTGGCGGTACCGCCAGGTGCCTTCGCCATGTCGCTGGCCCAGGCGGTGCAACAAGGCCTGAGCAGCGAGCCGCAACTGCGCGCGGCGATGGCCGAGGCCGCACGTGCCGCCACCGACGTGCGCATCGCACGCAGCGGCTACTACCCGGCGTTGTCGGTGGGCGCCGGGCCCAAGGCCATGGATCCCGGCGAGGTGGTCTACGACGTCAACCTCTCGCAGATGCTGTACGACTGGGGCCGTGTGTCGAGCAGGGTCGCGGCGGCACGGGCGCAGCAGCGCGGGCAGGACGCCGGGGTGGAGGTCGCCGCCGACGATGCCGCGCTGGCGATCGTGGACGTGTACCTGGACGTACTGCTGGCGCAGCAGCGGCTGCAGGCGGTGCAGGCGCATCTGCAACGCCTGCAGGCCATCGCCGACCTCAGCGAAGCGCGCAGCGGTGGCTACGCCGATCGCAGCGAACTGGAGCGCACGCGGCTGGAACTGGCGCGCGGGCAGGACCAGTTGGCGTCCGAGCAGGGCACGCTGCAGGAGGTACGCAATCAGTTCCTGCTGCTGGTTGGCACGGAGGCCGAGGGGCTGCTCGAACCGGATCTGCCGGACCTGCCGCAACTGGCGCCGGCGCAGCTGCCGCGGACGGTGGACGCTTCACCCTTGCTGCGCAAGGCCAACGAACAGGTGCGTGCCGCCGAAGCGGAAGTGCGCGAGGCCCGCGCGGCGTTGAAGCCGCAACTGAATCTGGAAGCCGCCGCGCTGCGCCGCGACGTCGGCGGGCGCCTGCAGAACGATTCGACCATTTCGCTGCGCCTGAGCATGGACGTCTTTCAGGGCATGTCGACGTTCCTGCGCCCGCAGGCCGCCCGGCAGCGCCTGGAAGCGGCGCAGTGGAACGTGGATGCCGTGCGCCGCGAGATCCTGCGCACCGTGCAGACGCTGGCCGATGCCGGCGATGCGCTGCGCGGGCGCGAGCAGGCACTGCTGCAACAGGCGCAGCAGGCGGTGGAGGTGGCCGAGCTCTACCGCGAGCAGTTGAGCGTGGGCCGGCGCGAGGTGATCGAACTGCTCAACGTACAGCGCGAGCGGCTGGAGGCCGAACGCCAGTTGATCGCGTTGCGGATCGAACGTAAGCGCCTGCGCTACCGTGCCGCGGCGCAGGTCGGGGCGTTGCAGGCCATGTTCCGGGAGAGCGCCCATGCAGGTTGAGGACAATTCGGCGGTGTCGATCGGCGCCCCGCAGGCCGCGGAGGTAGATGGCCTGCGGCCTGGCCTGTTGTTGCTGTGCCAGCGCCTGGGGCGGCCGTTGACCGATGCCGAACTGGTGGATGGCATTGCGCTGGATCAGGGGCGACTGCCCTTGCGGTTGGTCCCCCGGGCACTGCGCCGTGCCGATCTCAATGCCGACGTGCTGGACTATCCGCTCGCGGGGATGGACGGCTATCTGCTGCCCGCGCTGCTGTTGCTGCACGATGGTCGCACCCTGCTGCTGGAGGCGATCGAGTCGGAGAATGCTCGGGTGCTTCTGCCGCATGCCAGTGGCGGCGAGCAGACGCTGCCGCTGGCCGAACTGGAGCCGCTGTACAGCGGCTCGGCGGTGTTCGCCAAGCCGCGCTTTCGCGACGACGGCCGTCTCGGCGGCTACGCCGGCAGCGACTCGGAGCACTGGTTCTACGGCCCGCTGAAGAAGTTGTGGCGCTCTTACGCCGAAGTGGCGACGGCGGCGATGGTCGCCAACCTGCTGGCGATCGCCACGGCGCTGTTCGCAATGCAGGTGTACGACCGCGTCGTGCCCAACGCGGCCTTCGATACCTTGTGGATCCTCGCCAGCGGCGTGGTCCTGGCGATCGTGCTGGAAGGCGTGTTGCGCGCCCTGCGCGGGCAGTTGCTTGCGGTGCTCGGCAAGCGCCTGGACCTGCAGTTGTCCACGCTGCTGTTCTCGCGCGTGCTGGCCATGCGCATGGCGGCCAAACCGGGGTCGATGGGGGCCTTCAGTACGCAGGTCCGCGAGTTCGAGTCGGTGCGCGAGTTCTACACCACGTCCAGCGCAGCGCTGATCAGCGATTTGCCGTTCGTGGCGATCTTCCTGGCCATCATCGCCTTGATCGGCGGCCACGTGGTGTGGGTGCCGCTGGTCGCCTGCGTGTTGATGGTGCTGCCCGGGCTGCTGGCGCAGCGCCTGCTCGGCGCGCTGTCGCGGCAGAACCTGCGCGAGGGCGCGATGAAGAACGGCCTGCTGCTGGAGGCGTTCGAGCATCTGGAATCGATCAAGGCCGCGCGTGCCGAGGGTCGCTGCCAGGGCCTGTGGGAGGGCCTGACCGCGCAACTGGCGGCCTCGGCGATGAAGACCCATTCGCTGACCACCGCGCTCAGCTATGCCGCCTCGGTGGTGCAGCAGCTGGCCTACGTCGGTGTGGTGGTGTTCGGCGTCTATCGGATCCAGCAGGGCGAGATGACCGTCGGTGCGCTGGTGGCCTGCTCGCTGCTGGCCGCACGCGCGATCGCGCCGCTCGGGCAGGCGGCCGCGGTGCTGGGGCGCTGGCAGCATACCCGGGTGGCGATGGAGGGGTTGGACCAGTTGCTGGGCGCAGCGCAGGAACGTCCGGCCGGCAAGCGCTTCGTGCACAAGCTGCGGCTGAAGGGCGACTATCGCCTGGATGCGGTGACGCTGCGCCATGGCGATCAGCCGCCGGCGCTGGACGTGCAGGCGCTGCGGATCGGCGCCGGCGAGCGCGTGGCGTTGCTCGGCGGCAACGGCGCCGGCAAGTCCACCCTGTTGCGCCTGCTGGCGGGCCTGGTCGACGCGCAATCGGGACGGCTATTGCTCGACGACGTCGCGATCGCGCAGATCGACCCGGCCGACCGCATGCGCAACATCGGCTACCTGCCGCAGGACGTGGCCCTGTTCCACGGCAGCCTGCGCGACAACCTCAACCTGCACGGCGCGGCGCTGGGCGACGACGAGCTGTACGCGGCGTTGGACGGGGTGGGGCTGGGGGCATTCGTGCGCGCGCATCCTTTCGGTCTGGACCTGCCGATCCAGGGCAACACCAGTCTTTCCGGCGGACAGCGACAGGCGCTGGGCCTGGCGCGGCTGCTGCTGCAGGATCCCGGCGTGGTGCTGCTCGACGAACCCACCGCGGCGTTCGATCAGCACAGCGAGCAGTTGGTCATCGCCTACCTGCAGCGCTGGCTGGGCACGCGCACGCTGGTGCTGAGCACGCACAAGCGCAGCATGCTCGAACTGACCCGGCGTGCCGTGGTGCTGCGGCAAGGACGCGTGGTGGTGGATGGACCGGTGGAGCAGGTGCTGCAGGGCAACCGGGTACAGGCGCCGGCGCCGGCACTGGCGGGCGGCCATGGTTGAGCGCACCGCGATCGCGCTGCGGCGGCGGTTGGCCGATCCGCTGCTGGCCTCCACCCATCCGCTGTACCGGCCGTTGTTGTGGACCGTGCTGGCGACAGTGGCGATCTTCCTGGCCTGGGCGGCCTGGGCCGAGCTGGACGAGGTCACCCGAGGCGATGGCCGCGTGGTGCCGTACAGCCGCATGCAGAAGATCCAGAGCCTGGAGGGCGGGATCCTGGACCGGCTGCTGGTGCAGGAAGGCGAACTGGTCAAACCGGGACAGCCGCTGGTGCGCCTGGAACGCACCCACTTCCTGACCAACTATCAGGAGTCGGTCAACCAGGAGCAGGTGTTGCATGCGGCGATCGCGCGCCTGGACGCCGAAGTGCTGGGCAAGGACCGCATCGCGTTCCCCGAGCAGGTCGCCTCCAATCAGGCTTTGCAGCGTTCCGAGCGCGACCTGTTCGAGTCGCGCCGCAGCAAGCTGGCCGAAGGCAGCCAGGCGATCCAGCGGCAGATCCGCCTGGCCCAGGATCAGTTGAACATCGTGCGGCCGCTGGTGGCCAGGGGCGCGGTCAGCCAGGTCGAGGCGCTCAAGCTCAGCCAGGACATCGCCACCTTGCAGGGCCGGCTCGGCGAGCTGCGCAACAGCTACTTCCAGGAGGCGTATACCGAGCTGGCCAAGCGCAAAGCGGATCTCGGTGCGCTGGAGCCGATCGTGCGCCAGCGCCACGACCAGTTGCGCCGCACCGAGATCCTGTCGCCGGTGCGTGGACGGGTCAACACCGTGCTGATCAATACACGCGGCGGCGTGATCCCGCCGGGCGAGCCGATCATGGAGATCATTCCGGTGGAGGAGCGGCTGCTGGTGGAGGCGCGGATCAAACCGCGCGACGTGGCGTTCCTGGTGCCGGGTATGGGGGCGAGGGTCAAGATCACCGCCTACGACTACACGATCTACGGCGAGCTCAACGGCACGGTCGAGCAGATCAGCGCCGACACCATCGAGGAGCAGACCCCGCATGGGAAGGAGTCGTTCTACCAGGTGCTGATCCGCACCGACGGCAGCCAGTTGCGCCGCGGTGGCGAAGCGCTGCCGATCATCCCGGGCATGGTGGCCGAGGTCGACATCCTGACCGGCAAGCGCAGCGTGCTGAACTACCTGCTGCGGCCGCTGTTGAAGGCGCGGTTGCGCTGAGCGCGGCCGTAGTCGGTGCCGATCAGCTGTGCGATTCGACCAGCGAGAGCGTGCAGGTTTCGCCTGGAGCGGATTGCCAATACTCGAAGCGCGAGAGCTTCTTGCCCGAGGTCTGCGCGGCGAGCAGGCTCGCATAGGCGGCCTTGCCGAACTCGTCGCCGAGGTTGAGGTAGACGATGTCGAACTTGCAGGTGGTGGAGAGCGCATCCTTGACGCTGAAGTAGGCAGTCGCGCCGCCCTGTACGCCCTGCACGCCGAGTCGGTCCACCTGCTTGTCGGTTTCGGTCACCGCTGCTGCGGGTGCGCAATACAAAACGATCAACGAGAGGCAGAGTGCCGCTTGCAGTTTCATGGTGTCGTGTCCGTTTGTCTGAGTCGTGAATGTCGAAACGGACATGCCCGCCACCTCGCTTCCGGCACGCGTGGTCGCCAAGGAAGGAGGTGGGGATGAATGCGCCGGTTCCCCGCCACCATTGTGGCGAAAAGCCAGGCCATGGAGTCAAGCCGCCGCGGCCCCGAGAGGACGCGTGCTGGCCGGGGCAGGGGCAGGAGGGGTGTCACCGCACCGCGCGGCCTATCCCGGATTGCAGACACAAAAAAACCCGGAAAACTGTGGTTTTCCAGGCTTCTTGTGACCTTGAAACTGGTCGGGGAGACAGGATTCGAACCTGCGACCTCTACGTCCCGAACGTAGCGCTCTACCAGACTGAGCTACACCCCGAAGGAGCCGCACATGATACGGAGGTCTTCCGCATTCGGCAAGCGCCTTTGCAAAAAAATTTTACTCCGTCGCGTCGGCCGCGTCCGCGGCGTTGCGCTCGCGGGCCTCGAACCACATCCCGTTGAGGATGGCGGCGGTGGAGGCCAGGCCGACACCGAGAATCCAGGCGAAGTACCACATGATCGTTTCTCCTTGCGGGCGCGTCAGTACGCGTTGGGGTTGTCGTCCAGGGAGGCGGCGGTGACCTTGCCCTTCAGCACGCGGTACACCCAGGTGGTGTAGCCGAGGATGATCGGCAGGAACACCACGGTGGCCAGCAGCATGATCCACAGGGTCAGGTGGCTGCTGGAGGCGTCCCACACGGTCAGGCTGGAGCCCGGCTGGCTGGAGGACGGCAGCAGGAACGGGAAGATCGCAAAGCCCACGGTCAGGATGATGCCGGCGATGGCCGCACCGGAGGCGATGAACGCCAGGCCGCCGCGGCGCTTGCGCAACAGCGCCGCGCTGAGCAGCAGGCCGAGCAGGCCGGCGGCCGGGGCCAGGGCCGTCAGCGGCATGGTCTTGTAGTTGTGCATCCAGCCGCCCACCTCGCCGAGCACGGCGGTCTTCAGCAGCGGGTTGGTGGCGCCGTCGGTGACCACCTGCGAGGTGACCGCGTAGCCCGGCAGGCCGGTGGCCACCCACACCCCGGCACCGGCGAACAGCGCGCAGGCCGCCAGTGCGGCGACGCTGCCGTAGCGCGCCGCGCGCTCGGCCACCGGGCCGTCGGTCTTCAGCACCAGCATCGCCGCGCCGTGCGCCACCAGCATGCTCACGCTGAGCAGGCCGGCGAGCAGGGCGAACGGCATCAGCAGGCCGAAGAAGCTGCCGGTGTAGAACACCCGCAGGGTGTCGTCGAAATGGAACGGCACGCCCAGCAGCACGTTGCCCACCGCCACGCCCATGATCAGCGCCGGGATGAAGCCGCCGACGAACAGCGCCCAGTCCCAGCCGTTGCGCCAGCGCTGGCTGGGCAGCTTGCCGCGGAACTTGAACCCGACCGGGCGCAGGATCAGCGCGAACAGGATCACGAACATGGCCAGGTAGAAGCCGGAGAAGCTCACCGCGTACAGCGGCGGGAAGGCGGCGAAGATCGCGCCGCCGCCCAGGATCAACCAGACCTGGTTGCCTTCCCAGACCGGGCCGATGGTGTTGACCACCAGCCGGCGTTCGGCGTCTGTCTTGGCCACGAACGGCAGCAACGCGCCGACGCCCAGGTCGAAACCGTCCATCACCGCGAAGCCGATCAGCAGGATGCCCAGCAGCAGCCACCAGATCACGCGCAGCGTGGTGTAGTCCAATGCAATGAAGTCCATGGTGTGTCTCCTGCCGGAATCAGAGGTGGCCGGCGGCCGCAGGCGCGGCGATCGGGGTGACGGGACGCGGGGCGGGTTGCAGCAGGGCGGGCAGGTCGTCCGGCCCCTTGCGGATCGCCTTGAGCATCAGCTTGATCTCGATGATCAGCAGCGTGGTGTAGATCGCCACGAAGCCGGCGAGGGTGATCAGGATGTCGTGCAGGGCCAGGCCGGAGGCGGCATAGAAGGTCGGCAGCACGCCTTCCACCGCCCACGGCTGGCGGCCGTACTCGGCCACGAACCAGCCGCACTCGATCGCGATCCACGGCATCGGCAGTGTCCACAGCGCCAGCTTCAGGAACCAGCGCTTGTCCTCGAAATTGTGCTTGCACGAGAACCACAGCGCGGCGGCGAAGAACGCGATCAGGTAGAAGCCCAGGCCGGCCATCACCCGGAACGTCCAGAACAGCGGCAGTACGCGCGGCACCGTGTCCAGCGCGGCCTTGGCGATCTCCTCCGGGGTGGCGTTGAGGATGTCCTCGCGGTAGCGCTTGAGCAGCAGGCCATGGCCCAGGTCCTGCCAGTGGCGATCGAACACCGCGCGCGCCTCGGCGTCGTTGCGGTTGGCCTTGAGCCGCTGCAGCGCGCCGTAGGCGATCTGCCCGCCGCGCACGCGGTGCTCGGCGCGCTTGACCAGTTCCAGGATGCCCGGCACCGGCGTGTTCAACGAGCGCGTGGCGATCAGGCCCATCAGGTACGGCACCTTGATCGCGTAGTCGTTCTTGCCGGTGGCCTGATTGGGGATGCCGAAGGCGGTGAAGTCGGCCGGCGCCTGCTCCGTTTCCCACATCGCCTCGATCGCGGCCAGCTTCATCTTCTGGTGTTCGTTGGCGGCGTAGCCGCTCTCGTCGCCCAGCACCACCACCGACAGCGAGGACGCCAGGCCGAACGCGGCGGCCACCGCGAACGAGCGCCGGGCGATGTCGCGGTGCTTGCCGCGCAGCAGGTACAGCGCGCTGATCGACATCACGAACACCGCGCCGGTCACGTAACCGGCGCTGACCGTATGCACGAACTTGGCCTGCGCCACCGGGTTGAACACCACCGCCATGAAGTCCACCACTTCCATGCGCATGGTGTCCGGGTTGAACACCGCGCCGGTCGGGTTCTGCATCCAGCCGTTGGCGATCAGGATCCACACCGCCGACAGGTTGGTGCCCAGCGCCATCAGCCAGGTCACCATCAGGTGCTTGACCGGGGTGAGCTTGCTCCAGCCGAAGAAGAACAGGCCGATGAAGGTCGCCTCCAGGAAGAACGCCATCAGCCCTTCGATCGCCAGCGGCGCGCCGAAGATGTCGCCGACGTAGTGGCTGTAGTAGGACCAGTTCATGCCGAACTGGAACTCCATGACGATGCCGGTGGCCACGCCCATCGCGAAGTTGATGCCGAACAGCACCCCCCAGAACAGGGTCATGCGCCGCCACACGTCCTTGCGGGTCATGACGTACACGCTCTCCATGATCGCGATCATGAAGGACAGGCCCAGGGTGAGCGGGACGAACAGGAAGTGGTACATCGCGGTCATGGCGAACTGCAGCCGCGACAGCTCTACGACAGTGGTGTCGATCATGGCTGTGCTACCTCGTGGAAGATGTGCATCTGGGTGGCCGAGTGGCGGGAGATTGGAGGCGATCTTCCGCCGCTGCGGCGCGTTCGACCTTGATTCAGATCAATGTGCGGGACCGGGGTGCCCGGCATCGTGGCGGCCACGGCGGTTCCGGTCCGGAAGCGCCTTCCCGCTAAACTGGCGACTTCGTTCGCCGCGCCGAGCCCGTTTTGACCGATTCCGCCGAGCCGTCCACTGCACTGCCCGCCGATACGCCGCAGCAGCGGCAGCAGCGCATGCGCTGGCTGGAGGGCCTGGCTGCGGCCGCGCGCGGCCGCCAGCGCCTGGCTGCGGCGGCGATCAGCGCGTCCGGCGCGCTGCTGATCGTGCAGGCCGGCGCCATCGCCTGGCTGGTGCAGGCGCTGCTGGTCGAGCGCCGCGACCTGGCGCAGGCGCTGCCGTTCTTCGGCCTGCTGGCGTTGATGCTGGTCCTGCGCGCCGGGCTCGGCGCCGCTGCGCAGCGTGCCGCCGGCGATGTCGCCGATGCGGCCAAACTCGAGCTGCGCCGGCGCGTGTACCGGCAACTGCTGCAGCGCGGGCCGCTGTGGCTGCGCGGACAGCGCAACGGCGAACTCGGCGAACTGCTGCTGGCGCATGGCGATGCGCTGGACGGTTACTACGCAGGCTACCGGCCCGCGCGCTGGGAAGTGAGCGTGGTGCCGCTGCTGATCGTGCTGGCGGTGGCGTGGAGCGACTGGGTGGTCGGTCTGATCCTGTTGTTCACCGCGCCGCTGGTGCCGATCTTCATGATGCTGGTGGGCTGGGGCGCCGAGGCCGCCGGTCGCCGTCAGTTGCGCGAGTTGGCGCGGATGGGCGGGCACTTCGCCGACCGGCTCAAGGGCCTGGGCCTGTTGCGCCTGTACGGGCGCGGCGACGACGAACTGCGCGGGATCGCCGCTGCCGCCGAGGGCGTGCGCGAGCGCACGCTGAAAGTGCTGCGCATCGCGTTCCTGTCGTCCACCGTGCTGGAGTTCTTCGCCTCGGTCAGCGTGGCGATCGTCGCGCTGTACCTGGGCCTGAGCTACCTCGGCATGATCGCCCTGCACGGCAGCGTGCCGACCCTGGGTACCGGCGTGTTCTGCCTGCTGCTGGCGCCGGAGTTCTATGCGCCGCTGCGGCGCCTGGCCGCGCATTACCACGACCGCGCCAATGCGCTGGCCGCGGCGGCCGAGGTGGAGCGCCTGCTGGAAAGCCTGCCGCAGGCCACGGATGCGCCGGCTGCGCACGCCGAGGGGGCCGTCGTGCCGAACGACGCCGCTGCCGAGGCAATGCCCGTCGCCGCGCCTTCCACAAGCGCGTCGCGCGAGGTACCGCTGCTGCAGGCGCGCGCGCTGCACCTGCGCCCGCTGGGTGCGCGCTGCGACGCGGTGCAGGGCCTGGATGTCGATCTGCATGCCGGACAGCGCCTGGCCCTGGTCGGCCCCAGTGGCAGCGGCAAGAGCACGCTGCTGGAAGCGCTGGCCGGGTGGCTGCCGCCGCGTGCCGGTACCTTGCAGGTGCGCAAGGGGCTGCGCATCGGCTACGCCGGGCAGCGGCCGTATCTGTTCCACGGCAGCATCGCCGACAACCTGCGCCTGGCCGATCCGCAGGCCAGCGCTGCGCAGGTGCGTGCGGCGGCCGAGGCGGCGCAGGTGCTGCGTTTCGCCGCACGTCTGCCGCAGGGCCTGGACACGCCGATCGGCGAGCGCGGTTTCGGCCTGTCCGGTGGCGAAGCGCGCCGTATCGGCCTGGCCCGGCTGTTGCTGCGCGATCCGGAACTGCTGTTGCTGGACGAACCGACCGCGTTCCTGGATGCGGATACCGAGGCGGAGCTGCTGCGCACGCTGGCGGACTTCGCCCGCGGCCGCAGCGTGATCGTCGCCACCCACAGCGAAGCGGCGATGCGCTGGGCCGATGCGGTGCTGCGTTTGCCGGCACGCGACGCATCCACCGCGACGCAGGAGACGTTGTCATGAGCGGCGGCACTCGCGACACCTTGCGTGGCGTGTTCGGTCGCCATCTCGGCCGGCTGCTGCTGACCGCGCTGCTGGTGCTGTGCACGATGCTGGCCGGGGTCGGGCTGCTCGGCCTGTCCGGCGGCTTCCTCACCGCCGCGGCGCTGGCCGGCGCGGTCGGCTTGGGCAGCGGCTTCAACTTCTTCTCACCGTCGGCCGGCATTCGCGCACTGACCTTCGCGCGCATCGCCTCGCGCTACGGCGAAAAGCTGGTCGGGCACGACGCGACCCTGCGCATCGCCCGCGACCTGCGGGTGTGGTTCTTCCGCCGCGCACTGCCGCTGGCACCGGCACGGCTCGGCGCCAGCCGCACCGGCGAACTGCTGGCACGGCTGATGTCGGACATCGGCGAGGTCGACGGCCTGGTGGTGCGCGCGCTGGCGCCGCTGGCCGCACTGCTCGGCGTCGGCACGATCGGCATTGCCGCGGCAGCGGCGATCCACGGGCCGGCGGCGCTGGTGCTGACCGCGCTTGCGTTGGCGATCGGGCTCGGCGTGCCGTGGGTGGTGGCGCGCGGCGGCGAGGCCCGCGAACGCGCACGCGCGCAGCAGCGCGAAGCCTTGCGCACCCTGGCCTACGAAGGCCTGGAGGGCGCCGCCGACCTGGCCGCGCTCGACGCGCAAGCCGCCTGGATCGCGCGCGTGGATGCCAGCGCACAGGCGCTGCGCAGCGAAGACCGGCGCCAGCGGCAGCGGTTGATCGGCGGCAACGCGCTGCACGCGCTGTGCGCGGCGCTGGGCCTGCTGGCGATGCTGTGGGTGGCGCTGGGTGCGGCGCGTGCCGACGCGATCAGCGCCGAACAGGCCGCCGGCCTGGTGTTCCTGACCGTGGCCCTGCTCGAGGTCTGGGCCGGGGCCGGCCTGGCCTGGCAGGCGCTGCAGTCCGGCCGCGTCGCCGCGCGGCGCCTGCAGGCGATCGCCGGGCAGGCGCCACCAGTGCTAGACCCGGCGCATCCGCAGCCGCTGCCGGCGACCGGCGAGGTGCAGTTCGATGACGTCGTGTTCGCCTGGCCGGGCGAGGCGCGGCGCGTACTCGACGGTGTGTCCCTGCGCATCGCGCCGGGCGAGCGCATCGCCCTCTCCGGCGACAGCGGCAGCGGCAAGACCACCCTGTCGGCGCTGCTGCTGCGGCTGTGGGATCCGCAACAGGGTAGCGTCCGCTTCGCCGGCACGGATTTGCGCGAGGTCGCCGAGGCGCACTGGCATCGCCGCGTCGCCTGGCTGCCGCAGGGCGCGCCGGTGTTCGCCGGCAGCGTGCGCGACAATCTGCGCCTGGGCGATCCCGCAGCCGAGGATGCGCGGCTGCAGCGGGTGCTGACCGACGTGCGGCTCGACGCCTGGCTGCACGAAGTCGGTGGCCTCGACGCCTGGCTCGGCGAAAACGGCGCCACCATGTCCGCCGGCCAGGCGCGGCGCCTGGCCCTGGCCCGTGCCCTGTTGCGCGAGGCACCGTTGCTGGTGCTGGACGAACCCACCGAAGGTCTGGACGTGGACACCGCGCAGGCGCTGCTGCGCGACCTGGCGCAGGCGCTGGGCCAGCGCAGCCTGCTGCTGATCAGCCACGACACGCTGCCCGATGGGGTGGTGCATGTGCGCTATCGCTTGCAGGACGGACAGCTCGTGCGCAGCGGCGAAGCGTCGGGCGATGACACGGTGTGAGACACGCGCAGCGTGACTGGTCGCGCGTGGCGCACTTATGCCACGAATGGCGGCGACCTCCAAGCACGCATGTCGCAGAACGATGGCAACTGGGACGAGATTCTCTGATGGTATACAACGCGCCGTCAGTGTCGGTCTGTGAGACGTCACCGCTCTAGAATTTCGCGACGGTCGGTGATGCGGAGCGAACACCACGAAGCGGTAGTCAGTTTCTTTCCGGATGACCGGGCGACAGGGGGTTGCCCATCAGAGAAAAGGAGTTTCACGTATGTCTGGAACAATGTTCGCGAAGAAACGTTTATCTGCCCTGGTGCGCTTAGGGGCGTTGATAGGATTGGCACTAAGTAGCTCGGTCCACGCACAGGCGCCTACCAACGATCCGCTTTCGGCGCAGCAATGGAATCTTTCCGCGATTCGCGCACCGCAGGCCTGGGTGCTTGCGCCAGCGAATGGCCAGAAGATTCGAATTGCCACGATCGATTCTGGGTATTCCGGACACCCGGATATTACGTGGGCCCAGGATGGAAGCGGTAGAGATTTCTATCGCGGAATAAATGGAGGTAACCCCAATGAAGATGGCGGATTTGCACATGGAACCCATACGGCCGGAATCATTGGCGCTAAAACACAAAATGGACAAGGTATCGCCGGTGTCTGCCCACAGTGCGAGATTCTTTCGAGCAGAATCTATCAGGGCGTCAGTGATGCTAACCTGGCTGCAGCGATCAAGATTGCAGTCCAATCTGGCGCAAGGGTCGTCAATCTAAGTCTGGCGGACCCGACCAGTACTTGTGACGACTACCAGTACACTAATCGTGCCATCTCCCAGGCGCTGGTCGCGGGCGTTTCGATCGTAGCTTCGGCTGGTAACCACAATGCGCCAGGGATAATCTACGACCAAGCAGCTTCCGGCTCGTGGGTCGATGTGGCTCATGTGCGGCCAGCTTCTTGTCCCGGAGTCATCTCTGTCGGGGCGACCGATCAGATGAATCTTGAGGCCCCTTACACCAATGGCGGGGCATCGTTGACGTTGATGGCGCCTGGTGGCGGCGCGACTCGCGATGAAGGGGTTTATGGCGCTGGACTAGGTGATTGTCCCGGGATAGTAAATCCAATTTCGCAGGTCAACGCTGTGACGAGGGTCGGCGTGCTCTCTGCTTGGGCGGTGAAAAACGGCGATGGATTGACGTCGTGTTATCGCTTTCTTTCGGGAACCTCAATGTCGGCGCCACACGTCAGTGGGGCGATCGGATTGATGTTATCTGCGAATCCTGCTCTGACGCCCGATCAGATCAAGAACATCCTGAAAAGCACGGCGACGCCGATGGCCTGCGCTGACAATCGGTGTGGTGCCGGCTTGCTAAACGCAGAGGCGGCCGTTAACTGGGCTCGTTCAATGGTAGGAAATGGAAAGATTCCCGGTCCATGCCTGTACAATTTCGGCGATGATTCGCTTCGGCCGACTGCGTGTGTGCTTGACGCGATTGATGAAGGCCCTCATGGCACTGAGTCTGTGATTGCCTATGGTCATCTATGGAAGTTCGATACCCAGGGACAGCCTTCGGCAAGGCCAGCGCCGCTGAGTGCCGTGCCGCGTTATGCAGCCGGAAACGGACCATGTACGCAGGAATCTGTGGGCTCTCATTATGCATGCAAGTTCGAAACTCGCACTGAAGTGGACTACCCGGGTGTGGGCTATCTTGAATCAATTACCGCTTACGGTCGCTACTGGAACTTCGACGCCAACGGCCAGCCGTTTGGTCCGCAGGGTGGAGAACTGAAAGACGTCCCGCGGTATGCGGCTGGCCCTTGCCAAGGAAAGAATCCCTGCGTATTCGACACGCGCTCGCTGGTCGTGTTCCCGGAATGGGGCGGTCTGGTCGAGTCAGTCAACGCGTACGGGCAGTACTGGATGTGGGACGCCAACGGCAATCTGCTTGCTTCCGGTCCGTTGCAGAGCGTTGCGCGCTATCAGCAGATCTGCAACTACGGTCCGGCGGGTACGCCGTGCAAGTTCGATACGCGTGAGCTGAAGAGCAATCGGCATGAGGTGATCACCGCCTATGGCCGCTACTTCGAGTTCAATGGCGAGACGCTGATCCAGAACACGGCGCTGGCGGACATGCCGCGGTTCAACTGATATCACCGTTGCCGGCGTTCTGCTGCAACGATCGGCGAGAGTACGGCAAAGGATCTGCCGTGCTCTCGCTTCTGCCTTTCCAATTCCGTGTGTCGCCAGCGTTTCAGTCGGTCCGTGCGTACGGCCGTGGCAGCGGTTACGCGCGGGCGATCTAAGAGGTGCGATGTGTTCGGAGGTAGCTCAACTCATCGAACGGGATGCATCTTGAGGTAAGTCCATCTCGACTTGCCGACGACGGCAGCGCCAGGCACCGCATGATGGAGTGGTGCGGGCAGTTCGCCGCACCACTCACAGCGCGTCCAGAAACTCCCGAACCGCCGGTCCGAACCGCGCGAAATCCACCAGGAAGGCATCGTGGCCCTGCGGCGAATCCAGCCCCAGGAACTGCGCCTGTGCGCCGCCGGCGCGCAGGCCGTCGGCGATCTGTTGCTGCTGCTGCACCGGGAACAGGATGTCGGTGTTGGCGCCGATCGCCAGCGCGCGCTCGATGCGGATCGTGGCGATGCCGGCCAGCACGTCGCCGCCGGCAGGTTCTGCCAGGTCGAACCAGTCCATCGAGCGGCTCAGGTACAGATAGCAGTTCGGGTCGAAGCGGCGTACGAAGCGGCGGGCGTGGCCTTCCAGGTAGCTCTCGACCCGGAATTCCAGGCCGAACGGATCGTCGTCGGTCTGGTCCGAGTCCAGCCGCACGCGGCCGAAGCGGCCGTCCCATTCCAGCGCCGAGCGGTAGGTGATCACGCCGAGCTTGCGTGCCATGCGCATGCCCGACTCGGGATAGGTGGCCTCGTCGTAGTCGCCGCCGTTCCAGTTCGGGTCCAGGCGGATCGCCTCGCGCTGCAGCGAGCGGATCGCGATCGAGAACGGCAGTGCCTGCGCGCTGCCGGAAATATTGATGTGGCTGCGCGCCAGGCCCGGATGCCGGTGCAGCAGCGCCAGCGCGGTCATGCCGCCCATCGAGTTGCCGATCACGCAGGCCAACTGCGCGATGTTCAGTGCCCGCACCACTTGCGCGGCGGCGTCGGCACCGTCCTCGATCGACAGCTCCGGGAAGCGCAGGCGATACGGCTGGCCGTCGTCCGGGTGCGCTGAGGCGGGGCCGGTCGAGCCCTTGCAACTGCCCAGCGAGTTCACGCAGATCACGAACCAACGCTGGGTGTCGATCGGCTTGCCCGGGCCGAGCATGCCGTCCCACCAGCCTGGCGTGGGATCGTCGGCATTGGCCGCGGCATGCGCGTCGGGCGAGAGTCCGGTGACGATCAGGACCGCGTTGTCGCGCGCGGCCGACAGCGTGCCCCAGGTTTCGTAGGCGACCCGCGCGCCATGCAACTGGCCGCCACGTTTCATCGGGAACGGCGAGGGCAGGGCGAGGAAGCGGCTGCCGGGCGGGATGAATTCGGTCATGCGCCGATTCTAGCCGCGCGATTGCGCATCCGGCGTATGCGTGGTGCGGGATGGAGCGTGTCGGGCCGCGATGGCGTCCGTGAGTGACGCCGGGCCGGATCTACTGCGCGTCTGATCATTCGCTTCCACCGCGATCCAGTCCGACACGCTGTTGCCTCGTGGGAGCGGCTTCAGTCGCGACAGGCCTCCCGGTAGAGCGTGTCGCGGCTGAAGCCGCTGCTGCAACGACGTTTCGCATTCTTGCTGGCGTCTTGGCCTGGTCGCGACCGGACGGTCCCGATCAGGCACGGTCGCTCCCACACGACTGCTTGCGCTACGGCTTGCCGATCACCAGCTCCACCGGCGCGGTCGCCGGCAGGGTGACCGTCACCGGCGCCGATTCCAGATCGCCGTCCTGGCGCATGGCGTTACCGCTGGCCGACAGCCGCGCGATCACCTGCACCTGCTTGAGTTGCGAGAGCTTCTGCGTCGGCATCGGGCTGTCCGCGTCGCTCAGCGTCACCCGCAACGGCAGCGCCTGCAGTGGATGCTTCTGCACCGCCACCGGCATCGGCGGGCCGCCCGGTACGCGTGCGATCACGAATACGCTGGCGTCGCCGCGCAGGCGCACGCGGGCGGCGAACGCCGGGTCCAGCGACACGGCCACGGTCAGGCCGGTGCTCGCCGGCGCCTGCGCATCCTGCGCCGTGGCGGCGGTGCCGTCAGCGGGCAGCGCCGGCAGGCCGGCCGCGCTGCGCGCCGCGTCGATCTGTGGCCGCAGCGCCGCGGCGGTGGCCGCGTCCACGCGCGGCAACAGCGCTTCCCAGGTGGCCGCGGCGGCGGCGTCCTGGCCGCGCTGGCGCTGGGCGATGCCCAGGAACCAGGCGCCGCGTTCGCTGCCCGGCGCCAATTGCAGGGCGTGCTGCAGCCAGGCCAACGCCTGGTCGTCGAACTGCCGTTGCGGGTTGGCCATCGCACGCGCCTCGGCTGCTTCGATCAGCAGCGGCGCCTGCTCCGGCGCCAGGCGCACCGCACGCGCGAATGCGGCCGCGGCCTCGGCGTGGTGGCCCAGCGACATCTGGCTGCGGCCGAGCAAGGCCCAGCCGTCGGCCCGGTTGGGATCCTTCGCCAGCGCCGCCTGCAGTTGCTTCACGCCATCCTCGAGCGTGCGTGGTGCCTCGCGGTTCTGCGCCTGCAACGCGCGCGGGGTGCCGACCAACGCATACAGCGCCGCCGTCGCCACGCCCAGCGCCAGGATCGCCACCGCCAGCACCGCGCCGTTGCGGCCGCGGCTGCGCAGCGGCCACAACACCACCGCGAACACCAGCGCCGCCAGCGCCACCGCCGCGGCCGACATGCCCCAACTCAGCATCGCCTCACCATTCCTGTTCGTCCTGCAGCGGTAGCGCGGTCGCTGCCGGCGCGCGTCGCCGCACCATCCGGATCAGCACCACGGCGCCGCCGGCCAGCAGCAGCAAGGGGCCGAACCACAGCAGCCAGGTACGCGCTTCCAGCTGTGGCCGGTACAGCACGAACTCGCCGTAGCGGTCGACCAGGAACTGCTTGATCTGCGCATCCGACTTGCCCTGGTGCATCAGCTCCAGCACTTCGCGGCGCAGGTCCATGGCGATCTGCGCGTGCGAGTCGGCCAGCGACTGGTTCTGGCATTGCACGCAGCGCAGTTCCGCGGTCAGCGCATGGAAGCGTGCCTCCTCGGCGGCGGAGCGATAGGCCAGCGGCGTCGGATCGGACACCGGTTCGGCGCCGGCCAGCGTGGACCACGCCAGCAGCGCCAGCAGCGCCAGCAGGCCCAGCCGCAGCGCAGGCCGGCGGTGCTGGCTCATGGCGTGGCCTTGCCCTGGGCGCGCGTCGGCGGGGCGTCGCGCTCGGCCTGCTCCAGTGCCGGCAGCAGTTCGTCGCGGATGATCGCATCGGTCAGCGGGCCGGCATGCTTCCAGCGCACCACGCCGCGCGCGTCGACCAGGAAGGTCTCCGGCGCCGCGGCCACGCCCCAGTCGATCGCGGTGCGCCCTTCGGGATCGAACAGCACCGCCAGGAACGGATTGCCCAACTGCTCCAGCCAGCGGAGCGCGTCCTCGCGGGTGTCCTTCCAGTCGTAGCCGATCACCCGCACACGCTTGCTGAGCGCGAAGCGGGTCAGCACCGGGTGTTCCTCGCGGCAGGCCGGGCACCAGCTGCCCCACACGTTGAGCAAGTACGGCGCGCCCAGCAACTCGCTGCTGCGCACGCGGATCGAGGCGTCGTGCAGCAGCGGCAGTTCGAACGCCGGCGCCGGCTTGCCGATCAGCGCCGAGGGCAGCGCGTCGCGATCGGCGCTGCCGGAACGCTGCACCGCATACACCATCAACGCCAGCAGGCCAAGGAAGAACAGCGCGCCCAGAACGATGGCGGGCAGCGGCAGGCGACGTGGAGCGGGAGCGGACATCAGGGGGTCTCCGGGGAACGACGGAAGCGCCGGTCGGCGGCGGTGACGAAACCACCCAGCGCCATCAGCGCCGCGCCAAGCCAGATCCAGCGCACGAAAGGTTTGACGTGCACGCGCATCGCCCAGGCGTTGCCGCCCAGCGGCTCGCCGAGGGCGACGTAGACGTCGCCGAACAGGCCGGGGTGGATGCCGGCTTCGGTCATGTTCTGGCCGCCGCTGGCGTACAGGCGTTTTTCCGGATGCAGCAGCGCCAGCGGGCGATCGTCGCGCAGCACCTGCACGTGCGCGCGTTCGGCCACGTAGTTGGGGCCCTTGCGCTGGTCCAGCCCCTGCAGCTCGAAACGGTAGCGGCCCAGCTCCAGGTGCTGTCCGGGCGCCAGCGCCACTTCGCGCTGCTGCTCCAGGGCCTCGACCAGCAACGCGCCGGCCAGAAAAACGGCGATGCCGGTGTGCGCCAGGGTCATGCCCAGCATCTCGGCAGTGAAACGGCTGCCCTTGAGCTGGCGCCGGCTCCATACGAAGCGCGCGGTGCCCAGCAGCACCCAGGTCGCGGCGGCGACGCCGGCGGCGGTCTTCCACGCACCCTGCGGCGCCAGGAAGAAGCCGATTGCCCCGGCCAGCAGCGCCAGGCCCGCCCACGGCGCCAGCAGCGCCAGCGGCCGCGACGCCTGTTCGCGCTGCCAGCGGGTCAGCGGGCCGAACGGCAGCAGCGCCACCAGCGGCGCCATCAGCACGATGAACAAGGTACCGAAGTAGGGCGGCCCCACCGACAGCTTGCCCAGGTCCAGCGCATCGGCCAGCAGCGGATACAGCGTGCCCAGCAGCACCATCGCGCAGGCGCAGGTCAGCAGCAGGTTGTTGGCCAGCAGCAGGGTCTCGCGCGAGGCCGGGGCGAAGCGTTGCCGCGCCTCGTCGGCTGCCGCCGCCACGCGGCCACCGCGCAGCGCGTACAGCAGCAGCGCGCCGCCGCACAGCAGGCTCAGGAACACCAGGATGAACAGGCCGCGGGCGGGGTCGGCGGCAAACGAGTGCACGCTGGTCAGCACGCCCGAGCGTACCAGGAAGGTGCCGAGCAGCGACAGCGAGAACGCGGCGATCGCCAGCAACAGGGTCCAGGCGCCGAAGCTGCCGCGTTTCTCGGTGACCGCCTGCGAATGCAGCAGCGCCGCCCCGGCCAGCCACGGCATGAAGCTGGCGTTCTCCACCGGGTCCCAGAACCACCAGCCGCCCCAGCCCAGTTCGTAGTACGCCCACCAGCTGCCGAGGGCGATGCCGATGGTCAAAAAGCCCCAGGCCACGTTGGTCCACGGCCGCGTCCAGCGCAGCCAGCGCGCGTCCACCTGGCCGTCCAGCAGCGCGGCAATGGCGAAGGCGAACGGCACCGCGAAGCCGACATAGCCGGCGTACAGCAGCGGCGGATGGATCACCAGGCCAGGATCCTGCAGCAGCGGATTGAGATCGCGCCCTTCCAGCGGCGCCGGCAGCAGCCGCGCGAACGGGTTGGAGGTGAACAGCAAAAACGCCAGGAAGCCGATGCTGACCAGCGCCAGGGTGCCGATCACCCGCGCGACGACGTGCGCCGGCAGGCGCCGCGAGTACAGCGCCACCGCGCCGGTCCACAGCGCCAGGATCAGCGTCCACAGCAGCAGCGAGCCCTCGTGCGCGCCCCACACCGCGGAGTAGCGGTACACCAGCGGCAGCAGCGAGTTGGAGTTCTCGGCGACGTAGGCCACCGAGAAATCCTGGGTCACGAAGGCGTGGGTAAGGATCGCGAAGGCGCCGGCGACCAGCGCCAGTTGCGCGAACGCAGCCGGCCGCGCCACGCCCATCCAGCGCGCATCGCCGCGTTGCGCGCCGGCCAGCGGCAGCGCCGCCTGCAACACCGCGGTGAGCAGGGCGAGGATCAGCAGGAGCTGACCGACCTCAGGCAGCATGGCGCTTGCGGAACGCGCGGGCGGGTAGGGCGGGACGCGCAGCGGATTGCGGGATGCACGTGGCGCAAGGCTGCCCCCCCGGGTTCCGTCGCCGCTGCTTGGTGGTGCCAACGATCGTGCCAGCGCTGTTGCTTCGACGATTCCCCATTCCCCAATCCCGATTCCCGCCCCTCACTGCATCGCCCCCACATCATGCTTGCGATGCGCGCTGCCCATCTTGTCCGCCAGCTCCTTCGGCATATAGGTCTCGTCGTGCTTGGCCAGCACGTCCTCGGCGACGAACACGCCGTCGTGCATGCTGCCGGTGGCCACCACCGCCTGGCCCTCGCGGAACAGGTCGGGCAGGATCCGGTCGTAGCGCACGGTCAGTTGCGCATCGCCGTCGGTGACCCGGAAGTGCGATTGCAGCGAACCGGGTGCGCGCTGGAACGAGCCCTTCTCGACCATGCCGCCGAGGCGGAAGCGCGCGTGCGCGCCGGTCTTGCCGGCCAGCACTTCGGCCGGGGTGTACAGGTAGGCGGCATTGCGCTGCAGGGCCATCGCCACCAGCGTGGTGGTCAGGCCGGCGGCCAGCACCAGCAGCATCAGCCACAGCAGGCGGCGCTTGCGCTGCGGGTTCATCGGCTCAGCTCCAGCGGCGGCGCCGGTTCGGCCTTGGCCTGGCGCTTGCGTTGCGCGCGCAGCCGTGCCGCCCGCAGGGCGTTGCGCACCTGCAGCCGCGCCAGCACGAAATCGGCCAGCAGCACCCCGGCGAACACCGCATAGGCACCGACCACATACGGCAGGTAGTTCATCCGCGTGCCTCCGCCAGTTGCGTCACCCAGTCCTTGCCGGCCTCGCGGCGCAGGTTGTCGGCGCGCGCGCGCGCCAGCAGCGAGCCGGCGAACCAGAACTTGGTCGCGGCCACCATCAGCCACAGCGGCGGCAGCATGCTCGGGTCCATGCTGGACTGGCCGAACAGGCGGATGGTCTGGCCCTGGTGCAGCGAGTTCCACCACACCACCGAATAGCGGATCACCGGCAGCAGCACCACGCCGACGATGGCCAGCAGCCCGGCCGCGCGTGCGGCGGTGCGCCGGTCCTCGATCGCCAGGTACAGGCCCATCACGCCGATGTACAGGAACAGCAGGATCAGCTCGGTGGTCAGGCGCGGGTCCCAGTCCCACCAGGCGCCCCACATCGGCTTGCCCCAGATGCTGCCGGTCAGCAGGGTGATCAGGGTGAAGGCGGCGCCGATCGGCGCGCAGGCCATCGCCAGGATCTCGCACAGCTTGATCCGCCAGACCTGGGCGATGGCCGCGTACACGGCCATCAGGCCGAACACGAACAGGCTCATCCAGGCGCTGGGTACATGGATGTAGAGGATGCGGAAGGCATCGCTCTGCAGGCGGTCGGCCGGGACCACGAACAGGGCCTGCCAGATGCCCACGCCGGCCAGCAGCAGCGCCGCCAGGTAGCACCACGGCGTCCAGCGCGCAGCGAAGCGATCGAAGGTCGGCGGCGAACCGAGTTGGTGGAACCAGCGGACGAGAGAGGCCATGCGGACGATTCTAGCTGGCGGAAGGCGGGCTTCGATGCGACAACATTCGATGCGACAACGACGGAACGGCGAGGGAACACTGCGCTTGCATGGTACGGCCGCCGCCGCGCCCGCGCTGCGCCAACGGCTCAGCTCAGCGAGATGCGGATCGCCGCGGCCGCCGCCAACGGCGCCAGCACCAGGCCCGCGACCAGGCCCGCGGCCAGCAACAGCAGGCCGCCGGCCGGATCCAGGCCCTGCGCCGCCGCCGCCACGCTGCCGGCGCCGAACACCAGCACCGGCACGTACAGCGGCAGGGCCAGCAGCGCGACCAGGATGCCGGCGCGCTTCATGCCCACCGTCAGCGCCGCGACCACCGCGCCGAGCAGGCTCAGCAGCGGGGTCCCCAGCGCCAACGATGCCAGCAGCACCGGCATGCGGTCATGTGGCAGGTGCAGCAATTCGCCGAGCAGCGGGGCGGCCACGATCAGCGGCAAGGCGGTGGTGACCCAGTGCAGCAGCACCCGCACCAGCACCAGCCAGGCCAGCGGCACCGGCGCCAGCAGCCATTGCTCCAGCGAGCCGTCTTCGGCATCGCTGCGGAACAGACTGTCCAGCGCCAGCAGGCCGGCCAGCAGCACCGCCAGCCATAGCGCGGCGCCGGCCACCTCGCCGAGCAGGCGCGGCTGGTTGCCCAGCGCCAGCGCGAACAGGGCCACGATCAGCAGGGCGAACAGCGCCGGCTGCAGCGCGTCGCCGCGGCGCCGCCACAGCAGGCGCAGGTCGCGCAGCAGCAGCGCCCGGGTGGCCTGCCACAGCGAAGGAACGGGCGTGGCCAGGCTCATGCGGCGACTCCGCTCAAGGTCAGCATGCGGGTGCGCACGGGGGGGGCGGCATAGGCGCCATGGGTGGTGACCAGGGCCGCGCCGCCGCTGCGCAGGTGCGCGGCGATCATGCGGTTGACCAGGGTGATGCCGTCCAGGTCGAGGTTGGCGTAGGGCTCGTCGAGCAGCCACAGCGGCGCCGGCGACAGCCACATCCGCGCCAGCGCCAGGCGCTTCTTCTGCCCGGCCGACAGCTGCCTTACCAGGGTGTCCTCGTAGCCGGCCAGGCCGACGATGGCCAGCGCGCTGCCGGGCATCTGCTTGGCCCGGCGCCCCTGCAGGCCGCACAGGTAGTGCAGGTTCTCCAGGGTGCTCAGATCGGCCTTCAGCGCGCCCAGGTGGCCCAGGTAGGCCATGAAGCGGGCGCGGTCGCCGCGCCGCACCGGGTGGCCGTCGATCTCGATGCGCCCGGCCTCGGCGCGCAGCAGGCCGACCAGCACCCGCAGCAGGGTGGTCTTGCCGGCGCCGTTGTCGCCCTGCACCAGCAGCGCCTCGCCGGCATCCAGGTGGAAGTCCAGCGGACCGAACACCGCGGCGTCGTCGCGGGCGAACGTGAGCCCGTGCGCGGCCAGTAGCGGTGGGGCGGTGTACAGCGGATCGGTCATCGGCGAAGGCCGCGGCGGATGGCGCGGCGGCGGGCGGCAAGGGAAGGCGCGCATTGTATCGGCATGCGGGCGTCCGGCGGATGCCGGCGGCGGCCACACGCGGCGATGCGCATGCGCTGCGTCAGTGGAGCGGCGGCGTGTAGGGCGCATCGCCGGCAAGCGGCTTTGCGTACACTCGGCGTTTTCCCGCTGCCCGCAGATCCCCCGCATGCATCCGCAGACCAAGCTGCCCAAGGTGGGCACCACCATCTTCACCGTGATGTCGCAACTGGCCGCCGAGCACGGCGCGGTCAACCTGGGCCAGGGCTTTCCCGATTTCCCGGTGCCGCCGCGGCTGATCGAGGCGCTGGACCGGGCGATGCGCGACGGCCACAACCAGTACCCGCCGATGACCGGCGTGCCGGCGCTGCGCCAGGCGATCGCCGAGAAGGCGCTGCGTTGCTATGGCGCCCAGGTCGATGCCGACACCGAGGTCACCGTCACCAGCGGCGCCACCGAAGCGCTGTTCAACGCCATCCACGCCGTGGTGCGCCCGGGCGAGGAGGTGATCGTGCTGGACCCGGCCTACGACAGCTACGAGCCGGCGATCGACCTGGCCGGCGCGCGTGCGGTGCACGTGCCGCTGGACCCGCAGACGTTCGCGGTGGACTGGGAGCGGGTGCGCGCGGCGATCACCCCGCGCACCCGCCTGCTGATGCTCAACAGCCCGCACAACCCGTCCGGGGCGATGTTCGGTGCCGACGACCTGCAGGCGGTGGCCGAGCTGCTGCGCGGCAGCGACATCTTCCTGATCTCCGACGAGGTCTACGAGCACATCGTGTTCGACGGCCGCCGCCACGAGTCGGTGCTGCGCTGGCCGGAACTGCGCGAGCGCGCCTTCGTCGTCTCCAGCTTCGGCAAGACCTATCACTGCACCGGCTGGAAGATCGGCTACGCGATCGCGCCGCCGGCGCTCAGCGCCGAGTTCCGCAAGGTCCACCAGTACAACACCTTCGCCAGCTTCGGCCCGGCCCAGCACGCGTTCGCCGCGATGATTCGCGAGGAGCCCGAGCACGACGAACAGCTCGGCGCGTTCTACCAAGCCAAGCGCGATCGCTTCCGCGAACAATTGCTGGGCACCCGGCTGAAGCCGCTGCCGGTGCCGGGCGGCTACTTCCAGCTGGTGGACTATTCGGCGGTCAGCGACCTGCCCGACACCGAGTTCGTGAAGTGGCTGACCATCGAGAAGGGCGTGGCGGCGATCCCGCTGTCGCCGTTTTACCAGGACCCGCCGCCCGCCCAGCGCCTTGCCAGGCTGTGCTTCGCCAAGAACGAGGCGACGCTGGATGCGGCGATCGAGCGCTTGCGCGCGCTGTAGCGCTTAAGTGCCGGGATTGGAGATTTGGGAATGGGGAATGGTGAAATCTCGCCGATGCGCTTAGCCTTTACCCATTCCCTATTCCCCTTTCCCGATTCCCTGCTATGAACGATCTGAGGATTTCGTTGGTCCAGGGCGATACCCGCTGGCACGATCCGGCTGGCAACCGCGCGTATTACGCCGAACTGCTGGCGCCGCTGGCCGGCGTCACCGACCTGGTGATCCTGCCGGAGACCTTCACCAGCGGCTTCTCCAACGATGCGCTGGCGCAGGCCGAGGACATGGACGGGCCGACCGTGGCCTGGATCCGCGAGCAGGCGGCACGGCTGGGCGCGGCGGTGACCGGCAGCGTACAGTTGCGCGTGCCCGGCGCCGATGGCGAGGCCAAGGTATTCAACCGCCTGCTGTGGGCCACGCCGGACGGCGTGTTGCAGCATTACGACAAGCGTCATCTGTTCCGCTACGGCAACGAACACCTGCGCTACGCCGCCGGGCACGAACGCCTGTGCGTGGAGTGGAAGGGCTGGCGGATCAATCCGCAGGTCTGCTACGACCTGCGCTTCCCGGTGTTCTGCCGCAACCGCTACGACGTCGAGCGCCCGGGTCAGCTGGATTTCGATCTGCAGCTGTTCGTCGCCAACTGGCCGTCGGCGCGCGCCTACGCCTGGCGTACGCTGCTGCGCGCGCGCGCGATCGAGAACCTGTGCTTCGTGGCCGCGGTCAACCGCGTCGGCGTGGACGGCAACGACCTGCACTATGCCGGCGACAGCGCGGTGATCGATTTCCTCGGCCAGCCGCAACTGGAGATCCGCGAGCGCGAACAGGTCGCCACCACCACGATCTCCGCCGCCGCGCTGGCCGCGCACCGCGCGCGCTTCCCGGCCATGCTCGATGCGGATGCCTTCAGTCTGGACGACTAGCCTGCGGCTCCCGTGATGCCGGAAAGCTCATCGTGCTATTTCCGAAGACGCCTGTCGTAGGAGCCGCTTCAGCCGCGACGGGCTTTCCCGGTAACCCCTGTCGCGGCGGATTTCGAAAGCGCGGCAATAGCCCCTCCCGCAGCATGTTGCGGCAAGCGTGGCGGGTGCACTGTGGGAGGGACTTCAGTCCCGACGCATTACGCCATCAGCAAGTGCTTCGCACGTCGCCGCTGCATGCGCGTTGACGCCCACAATGCATTGAGGCAGTCAGGCCAAGCCGGCGCAGACGAGTGCTGGAGATGTTTGGCGCGGGCCTCGCCTCCTGCCTGTACGGGGCCGACCGCGCCCGCCGCGATTGGAAATGCCTGCTGAACGCACGCGCGACGCTCCCGCAACCTTGTCGCGGCCGCGACAAACCCATTGCTACCCTCGCGCCTTGTCCACCCACCCGGAATGCCCACATGATCAAGTCGCTCTCTCTGCTCGCACTGCTGGGTGCGGCCGCGCTCGCGCCGCAGGCCCAGGCCGCCGGCAACATCGATTGCAAGCTGTCCTTCAACCTGTCCGGCTGGTCGGTGTTCTACAAGACCGCCAAGGGCACCGGCACCATCACCTGCAACGACGGCGCGGTGATCCCGGTCAAGATCAGCAGCAAGGGCGGTGGCCTGACGGTCGGCAAGTCGAAGATCGTCGGTGGCCGCGGCACCTTCACCGGCGCCTATAGCCTCAACGATCTGTTCGGCACCTATGCCGCCGCCGAAGCGCATGCCGGCGTGGTCAAGTCCAGCACCGCGCAGGTCGTCACAAAGGGCGATATCTCGCTGGCCCTGGCCGGCACCGGCGAGGGCGTCGATCTGGGCGTCAACGTCGGCAACTTCGTGATCGAGCGCCGCAAGTAAGGCTTGCTCTGTGCCGGCCCCGCCCGCAGCCGCGCGCGGGGCCGGCGCTGTTTTATCCGGCGGTCACGACGATCGACGCGAGGCTGGCCAGGGCGAGGGTGAGCAGGAGGAGGTTTTTGCGTGACATGCGGAGTTTTCGGCAGGGATGAAGTTTTTTGCTTGGGCGATGCGCTGCTCGAGATGGCAAGCGTCAGATAGCGGCCGCAGCGGCAGGTTGGATGCGTTGTCCGAACACGGTGTGCGAGGATGCCAGGGCCATGAATTCCTCCACGGGTAATGGCCGGCTGAAATGGTAGCCTTGACCGATGTCGCATCTGATGCTGCGCATGCGCGCCGCGTCCTCTTCGGTTTCGATGCCCTCGGCGACCACGCGCATTCCCATGCCGTGCGCCAGCCGAACGATGCCCTCCAGCGTTTCGAACACATGCGTGGTCAGCCGCGAGCGCCGGACCATCTGATGGTCGATCTTCAGGATGTTGAAAGGCGCCATGCACAGACGGTGGATCGAAGATCCCCCGGTGCCGAAATCGTCGATGGCGCAATCGATTCCATTGAGTCGCCAGTGGGCCACGGCGCCGGCGATGTGGCGGTCGCAGTGATCCATTCCGTCCTCGGTCACCTCGATGGCGAAATGGTGGGGGACGCCTCCCGAACGAATCAAGCGTTGGACGATGCAGTCCGCCCAGCTCGCCGAGACGAGACGGGTGGCGGATACGTTGATCGACAGTTTCAGCGTTGATGGCAAGGACAGCGAGCTGCTGACGCTGGCCACCGTGTCGATCAACTGGCCGATCAACTCCTCCCCAAGGTCGCATTCCTCCAGGAGAGAGAGGAAATGGTTCGGGCCAAGCACGCCCAATGTCGGGTGCTGCCATCGCACCAGCGCTTCTGCGCCCGCCATGGCGCCGGTGGTGAGGCAGTAACTCGGCTGCAGGAAGGCGGAAATCTCTCCAGTGCGGTAGGCGGCGTGGACATCGTCGGCGGTGATGCGCTGAGCGGTATTCTCGATGAGCTGGCCATCGTTATCGATGGTCGTCGGCGGGTTTGCGCGGTACAGCATGTCGGTGAAGTCGAACAGCCGCAGCGCCTCTCCGGCGAAGACCAATTGCATCAGCCCGCCGTCGCGTTGCTGCGCATATTCATGGATTGCGCTCTGGAAGCGCATGTCCGTCACTCCACCGACGATGACATGGCCGCTGAAATGGCTGTCGGCCAGGGCATCGATCAATTGCAGGGCCGATGCGCCCTGCAAGCGCGCCGACGTCACCACCAGGTCGATCGGCGTGGTGCGCATCCGTTCGAGCAGTTGGTCGTTGTTGCTTGCGCTATGGACCTTTGCCACGCCCAGCCGTTGCAGCAGCTTGCCGACGTAGGAACTCCGCAGTTCGCTGTCGTATGCGATCAAGGCGTTGCGGATGTTGAAGAATGGAACATGTGCGCTTTTGTTCATGAGAGCCTCATCGGTGGCGTGTGGGCGGCAACGCGGGAACCCGACTCTTGCCGAGAATCTCAGCTTGTCTGCAGATCGCGGCGGCGGTAATGGCGCGTGCCTTAAGCGCGGATGGGCGCGCGCCCAAAGACGCAAGTGCGCGCGATGGGGCATGCGGCAAGGCGTGGACGCGAGCCGGACAGCGCCGAAAGGCCGGATTTTTGCTGCGTTGGCGAGCGAGATGGCGCTGAGCTATCCTGCGGCCATTCGCCTGCCCGCGGCGTCGCAGGGCGTTCCGAGAGCCGAGATGCCGCAAAAATTACTTGCCAGAACTGGACGACACTACCGGCGCATCCTCTACGGGTCGGCGACCGCGCTTTCGCTGTCCATCGTCACCGCTGCCTGGCTGTTTTGCAGCGGTATCATCAATCAGTATCGCGAAAAGCAAGTCGCGCAGTTCGTCAAGGACAGCGAGGAAGTGCAGACTCAGGTGGATCAGTTGTCGGCGCGGCTGATCCAATTCGCCGATGTCTACGAAGGCGTATGGAATCTACGGCAGAACGATACCGTCCCCGTGCAGCGCTATGCGCGCAAGTTGGCCGACGGACACGGCTTCGCCCAGACCACGGACGACCTGACCGCGACCCCTTTTACGCTGGTGAGCGTGTTGACCGGTGCGGGCGATACCGAGCGGCTGGCAACGGCGATGCGGGTGGTCCGCGATATCTCTGCGGCACCTTCCATCGACGCCAGAAAGGCCGGCGTGACTCTGGAGGGGTTCCTGTATGCGCCCGACGGCAGTTTTCTGGCCGCGTCTCCCGTGCTGGGCACGGCAGCGTTGGACAGTGCGCGCCGCCAGGGCGCCGATGCCTTCATTCGCCAGCGCATCGCCGCGGTGGAGCGCCTTGTGGCGTCGACGCCGACGCAAGTCCTGCGCAAATACAGATTGTTGTGGCGCCCAGCCGATGCCAGCGACGGGCAAACTTCCGTGTCGCAACTCATCGTGCCGATGTTCCACGATGGCAAGCGGGTCTTCACTATCGCGTTGTCGCTGCCGGATCGGCAGTTCATGCAGTTCTTCCTGCGCAGGGAAGTCCGGCGCCCGGGGTTCTTCCTGCTGAACAAGGAGGGTCAGCTGAACCTCCGCGATCCTCCGCAAGATCCGGACCAGGCGGCGTTGCTGGCTCGGGTTCTTGCACAAGCGGCGCAGTTCCGCGGAGTTTCCGGCGAGCCGATCACCCTGTACCGGAACGACATTTTCCTGGTGGCCCAGCGCATCGGTGGTCCGGACTGGATCGCGGTCTACGCCTATACCTGGAGCGACGTGCTGGCGAATCTTCAGTACGAATTCTTCACCGGTGCGCTTGTGTGCCTGCTGGCGCTCGTCCTGATGTGGGTAACCGTCATCTATTTCGATCTCAGGGTGACCAGGCCGCTGCTCAGCAGCGCCGAAAAGCTGATCGAGGCCGAACACTTCAGCAAGGCGATCATCGACACCTTGCCGATCGGCATCGGCATTTACGCGCCGGGGACCGAGTCGGTGATGCTGGAGAACGGCGTTGCCAAACGCATGCTTGGCGACCGCAGCGAGGACTTCTACCGACACGTCATGCGCGAGCGCAGCGCGCAATCGGTGCCCGGCGCGCAGCATTCGTTCATCGAGGTGCAGTGGGACATCGCCGAGGGTCAGAGCAGCTACATCGGCGTGGCGTCGTCGCAGACCCGCTTCGACGGCCGTTCGGTGGTGTTGCTGGGGCTGGTCGACATCAACGAGCGCAAAGCCAACGAAATGCTGTTGATAGAAGCCAAGCAGACCGCCGACGAAGCGAACCGGGCCAAGTCGATGTTCCTGGCGATCGTCAGCCATGAGATCCGCACGCCGTTGCATGGCGCGATGGGTCACCTGGAACTGCTGGCGCGCAGCCCACTGGGATTGGAGCAGTGCGAATGGGTGGACATGATCCGCCGCTCGTTCGACGCCTTGCTCACTCTGGTCAACGATCTGCTCGATTCGACCAAGCTCGAGGCCAACGCGCTGAAGATCAATCCAGTACCGATGTCGCCTAACGATGTGCTGGAGCGTTGCGCGCGCAGTTTCGGCGCGTCGATCCTGCAGAGCGGCGTCGCTTTCTACTGCGTGACGGACCCGGAGCTGGATGCCGTGATGCAGGGCGACGACCAGCGCTTGGCGCAGATCCTGCAAAATCTGCTGGGCAATGCGGCCAAGTTCACCGAGCGTGGCTCGGTCATGATCTCTTCGCGCTGTCTCACGCTACAGGACGACACGGTGTGGGCGCGTTTCGAGGTCGCCGATACGGGCATCGGGATTCCCGCCTCGATGCAGTCGGCGATCTTCAACCCGCTGGCGCAGGCCGACGACAGTATCAGTCGCCGCTTCGGTGGTACCGGATTGGGTTTGTTCCTGTGCCGCAATCTTTCGCGCTTGATGGGCGGGCGCATCAGCGTCAGCAGCGAACCCGGTGCGGGTAGCGTGTTCCGGGTCGACCTGCCGTTCAAACGCAAAGCGCGCGCGCTTCCTGCCGACTCGCACGCGCTGGAGGGAATCACGGTGGATCTGGTGTGCGCGCAGCCGGCATGGCGGGACATGCTCGCCGAGCGGTTGCGCCGCTGGGGCGCAGCCCTGTACGACGAGGACGCGCGACCGGCGCGCTTGCACATCCGGGTGCTGGCGCAGGCCGATGGCGGCGTCTTGAACGCTGCCGACCTGAGCGCGGTGCCAGCGCTGGGCACCGTATTCGTGACCGCAAAGGGGCCGTTGGTGCCGCATCGCCACGAAACGCGGGTCGAGGTCAGTTCACTGAGCCGCGAAGGATTGCTCGACGCCATGAGCGCACTGACCGGTATCACTCCCCGCCCCGCCGAACGCTATGCGGGGGGGCTCGCCGAGGAGGTGGTCGAACAGGATCTGGACATCCTGGTGGCCGAAGACGATGCGGTGAACCGTACGCTGATCAAGCACCAACTTGCGGCGTTGGGATGCCGCCGCGTGCGGGTGGCCGTCGATGGAATGGAGGCGCTGACGCTGTGGCTCGAGCGCCGCGCCGATCTGGTCATCACCGATCTGGGCATGCCGCAACTGGATGGCGTCGGCCTGCTGCGGAAGTTGCGCGATTTCGATCCGGAAGCGCGGATCGTAGCCACCTCCGCGTCGGCCGCGGCGGAGATCAGCGCCGATACCGAGCAGTTTTCCGATCTGCTGCAAAAGCCTGTGTCGTTGAACGACTTGCGCCGTGTCCTGAGGAGCACGATGCTCGTCCGCAATTCCTCCGAGGTTTCCGAGGGAGGCCGGGAACCTCCTTCGGACGAACTGGATGCCTTGCTGTGGCAGGCGCTCCGGTCCGAGTGGGACGCGGAGCGGCAATCGATCGAGGAGGCGCTGGTCTTGCAGGATCTGGAATTGTTGCGTCGGCGCCTACACCGTCTGCAGGGCGCTTTGATGGCGTTGGGGGCGGACGATCTGTTGGCGGAACTGCAAGTAGTGCAGGAGCTCTGCCCGAGCGCGGATTGGGCTGTGCTGTCGGCGCGTTGCCGGCAGTTGCTTCTGCATGTGGAGCAATCGCTGCGTTGAAGCGGCCGACGACGCGGCCGAAGTGACGCCGATTGGCGCTTGGCGCCCACGTTGAGTCAGTCCAGTCATCGCAGGTGGCGTCGCCGACGCGGTCGTGTCCGGGCGATGTCTCCGATGATGAGGGCGCGCGCGCTGCGTTCTGCCTGACACTCCCTGAGCCTGTTGGAACCGCACATGCGGAAGCGCAAACGCGATCAGTGCATGATGCTCGACGCATAGCGCTGGATGGACGGCACGAGCCGGTTCGCCTTGGCGGCTGCGCAGCCGTTTTGTCAGCCGCTCTAGATGGCCCCGGGCATGCGCCGCCAGTCGCTGGCGGTGCAGGTCGAGCCGGCTGACGCGGAGTGTGCCCAGGCACGATCGCTGGCACAAGACGTTCGCATACGTCAGGGGCAAGAGCCGCGCCCGCTCTCATCGGCCAGGGCAACGCCGGTTAGCGTCCGACGCAAAGGGCCATGAAAAAGCATCGAACTGGACATGACCACGCTGTTCTGATCCCGCAAGGGATTCCGTCCCGTTGCCGTGCCGTTGGTGCAGCGAAACGATGGCTGGCTCAATCGATTCCGACGCGCAACCCACGATGATGGCGGTCCGCCCAGAACCTCGGCGGAGCTTCACTTGGTCGTCCTTCCCATCCTCTCGCTCGACAAAGCCGCATCTGTTCTTCAACGTCCATGACGCGCGCTAGACGCCCTGACTGTCCAACTCGCGCAGCAGCGCGGCCAGTTCGACGTCGTTCTTGGCGCCCAGCTTCTTCATCGCCGCGATCTTCTGGTTGCTGATGGTCTTGGGGCTGCGCTTGAGCCGATCGGCGATCTCGCTCAGCGATAGCCCATCGGCGGTCATTCGCGCCACGGTGGCTTCCTTTGCGGAGAGCGCGTCCATTCCGATGGCCCCGTTCTTGCGGTAATGCGTTGTCAGCAGCGCTGCCGACAGCGAACCGGGGACATAGAGGCGGCCGCTGGCGACTTCCTGCACCGCCGCGGCCAGGTTGCCGAAATCCGCGCGGCTCTTGCCGATGAAACCGGAGGCGCCCAGTTGCAGCGCCGCCGAGACGATCGAGGGTGCGGTGTGCGCGCTGAGCACCAGCAATCGCATCTGTGGCGCCAGCCGGCGCAGGCGCTGCAGCAGATGCAGCCCGTCGGCTTGCGGGTCGCTTTCGAATTCATAGTCGCACAGCAGCACATCCACCGGCTGTTTTACGAGCTCACGCAGCAACTGGCCGATGCCGTCGCAACTGAAGAGCAGGTCGATGCCCGGCGTGTTCTTCAGCACGCTGGTCACGCCGAGCAGCACGATCGGGTGGTCGTCGGCGATACCGACTCTGATCCTGTCCATTGTTGGGTCCTGTTGCCGCTGCCGTCATGCGCGATGTTATTCGCCGAATCATACGTCAGCTTCGCCATTCATCGGTGGCGAAACTGAGATTGAAGCCGCATGGCGTCTGTGCTGTCGGCTGAATCTTTCGATGCCAGAGACCGGATTTTGGGTATTGGCTCGTGCATGACTGGGGGTTTCCCCGTCTTGCCCTTGTCGAAGAAGTGTCAGTTTTCTTCTGTCGATTGTCGTGCCGAACGTACGGTTTTGGGCATTCGCCCATGTGTGGAATGGGGTTTTCCCATCGTGTCCTTGTCGAAGACGTTCTAAATTTTTTCTGGCGGGCGCAACGCCGAATGCGCGGTTTGGGGCATTCGCTCATGCACGGGATGAGGCTTCCCCGTCGTTGCTGCGCCAACAAAATTCTAACTTTCTCTGCTCTATAAATTACAGGTGGTCCAAAATGAATAGGGTATTCAGGGTTGTGTGGAATCGCACTATCGGTGCATGGGTGATTGCGTCGGAGCTGGCGAAGAGTAGGTCGAAAGGCCAAGGTGCCAAGTCTAAAGAAGAATCTGTCGCTGCCTGCTTGCTCGTTGCGATCCTGTTGGCGATGTTCGGCGTCAGTGGTGAGGCGATGGCCGCCCAGGTGGAGGCCGGTGGGATGTTCCGGGTGTTGGGTTGTCAGTCTTGGAGCAAGAATCCTTATTGTCAGGTTGACGCGTATAAGGCAATTGCGGTTGGCGACGCTGCGAATGCCTGGTCCTCGGCTGCAGACGCGCTTGGGATCAATGCCAAGACCTCCAGCGGCGATGAGACTGCGACCAATGACGATGGGACTGCGATCGCGGAGGGCTATAACGCGAGCGCCGCCGGTAAGGGGGAAGGTGCGTACTCCGCGGCAACCGAGGGGCGAGCCTGGGCGCTTGACGATACGGCTGCAGCGTTGAATGAAAATAGCCTAGTAACAGGTGCCGGTATTGTTGGGAGTGGCCATTCCATTGCGACTGGCTATCAAGTTGAGGCCACCGGCGATGACGCTTCCGCCTTCGGTGTGCGCTCCTCGGCGAGCGGGATACGCGGAGTGGCGATCGGCAATCGTGCGGAAGCGCAAGATACGAATAGCGTGGCAGTAGGCACCGGCACTAGTGGTGTATTGGCAGGCGGAGAGTCCTCGATCGCGCTTGGTATTAATTTGAGGGCGACCGCGCGAGGTGCCATCGCGGTCGGCGATGCTGTCGTTTCCTCGGGCGTCGGTGCCATCGGGATCGGCAGCTATTCCAATTTTGAGGCGCATAACAAGGCACAGGGTGACAATTCCATCGCCATAGGCAACGACGCCAATGCCATCGTAGATGATTCGGTGGCGCTCGGTAAGTCAGCGGTGGCCGGCAATTCTCAAAGCGGTGCCAGTGCCGATGTGGCGCTTGGCAGTGCAGCCAACGCGACCGGCGGCAAGAGCCTGGCGCTGGGCGTGAATGCGACGGCCACAGGTGCCAACAGTGCTGCGATTGGGTCGTCGGCGGCCGTGTACGGCAGTGATGCGATGGCACTGGGCAGTCGCGCGGTGGCGGGCGACGAGAAAAACAAGAGCGACGACAACAACATAGCGCTGGGCTACGCCGCCAATGCCCATGGCGGAGCCAGCCTCGCTATGGGCTACACGGCTAGATCCACAGCCGCCAGCGGCATCGCCATCGGCAATGCCGCTGATGCCAGCGGCGAGAAAAGCATCGCCATGGGCTACGCCGCCAATGCCAATGGCGGAGCCAGCATCGCCATGGGCTACACGGCTAAATCCACAGCCTCCAGCGGCATCGCCATCGGCAATGCCGCTGATGCCAGCGGCGAGAAAAGCATCGCCATGGGCTACGGGGCCACTTCCGCAGGCCGTAACGGCACCGCCATGGGCTACGGGGCCACTTCCGCAGGCGGCAACGGCACCGCCATCGGCAAATTCGCCCATGCCGACGACGACAACAGCCTGGCGCTGGGTGCAGGCGCAGCGGCGGCGCAGGCCGGCGCCGTGGCGCTGGGCAGCGGCAGCAGCACGGCCGCGGCGGTGGCGACCACCGGCGGGACCCTCAACGGCACCACCTACACCTACGCCGGCACCAA